>NZ_JANCLV010000009.1:0-154283 GCF_024294965.1 Pseudarthrobacter humi | reverse complement strand
CAAAGGCAACAGCTACCGGCTCAAAAGACACCAACCCGACGCCAGTACGGCACAATAGAACCACAACCCCGTGGCCCCGTTTTCAATTGGCACTATTGGCCCTATTTTCGGTTGGCGTTAACACCAGCGGGCGGCCGACTCCTTCTTCACCCTTGCCTCAGCCGACGCAACAGACGAAATCCGTGACCTGGAAACCGAACTCTCACCCCGCATTTCGGCGCATCAGGACGAGGTCTACCTCAACCGGGCACTGTTCGACAGGTTCGCGGCGATTGACACCTCCGGGCATGACGGTGAGTCCGTCCGGCTTGTGGAGGAGTACGTGAAGGAATTCCGCCAGTCCGGGATCCAGCTCGAAAAGCCGGACCAGGAACGGCTGAAGGAAATCAACGCGGAGCTGTCCAAACTGGGCACGGAGTTTGGCCAGCGGGTCAAGGAGGCCATGAAATCGTCTGCCTTGCTGCTGGACACAGCAGCCGACCTGGCCGGCTTGCCCGCAGACGATGTCGCCAGCGCCGCTGAGGCGGCCCGCGCCGTTGGCCACGACGGAAAATTCCTGCTGACGCTGATCCAGCCCAGCAACCAGCCCGCCCTGGCTGCCCTCGAAAACCGGGACATCCGCCGCCGGCTGTTTGAAGCTTCCATCGGCCGGGGCAGCGACGGCGGCAGCCTGGACGTCCTGGAACTGGCCAGGTCGACGGCCCGCCTGCGCGCTGAAAAGGCAGCCCTTCTGGGTTTCGCCAACTATGCCGAACTCGTGGTGGACCGCCAGACAGCCCGCGACTTTGACGCGGTCCAGTCCATGCTGACCAGGCTGGCCCCGGCGGCCGTGCGTAATGCCGACGCCGAGGCTGCGGCCCTGTCCGAGGCTGCAGGGCATCCGGTGGAGGCCTGGGACTGGGCGTTCTACTCAGCCAAGGTGCGGCGGGAAAAGTACGACGTGGACGAGCAGGCGCTCCGCCCCTATTTCGAGCTGGAACGCGTACTCCGGGACGGCGTCTTCTTCGCCGCCACGTCCCTCTACGGCATCACCTTCCACGAACGCAAGGAGCTCGCAGGCTACCACCCGGACGTCCGCGTCTGGGAAGTCCGGGACCAGGACGGCAGCGGACTGGGATTGTTCCTGGGCGACTACTACACCCGCGAATCCAAGCGGGGCGGCGCCTGGATGAACTCGCTGGTGGACCAGTCGGGCCTGCTGGGCACCCGGCCCGTGGTGATCAACAACCTCAACATCTCCAAGCCGCCGGCAGGCGAGCCCACACTCCTGACGCTGGACGAGCTGCGCACCACGTTCCACGAGTTCGGACACGCACTCCACGGCTTGTTGTCGAACGTGACGTATCCGCGGTTCGCCGGGACTGCTGTCCCCCGTGACTTTGTGGAATACCCGTCGCAGGTCAACGAGATGTGGATCCTGTGGCCGGAGGTGCTTGCCAATTATGCCCGGCACCATGCCACCGGCGAACCGCTTCCGCAGCAGGTGGTGGACAAGCTGAACGACTCACGGCTCTGGGGCGAAGGCTTCGGGACCGTGGAATACCTCGGTGCCGCGCTGCTGGACCTGGGGTGGCATGTGCTGGACGAAACCGAAATCCCCGACGACGTCCTGGCGTTTGAGGCGAAGTCCCTCGCGGCCGCGGGCGTGGCCCATGCCTTGATCCCGCCGCGATACCGCACCGGCTATTTCCAGCACATCTTCGCGGGGGCCGGCTATGCGGCCGGCTATTACTCGTACATCTGGAGTGAGGTGCTGGATGCCGAAACCGTGGACTGGTTCACCGAAAACGGCGGCCTAACACGCGACAACGGCGAACGCTTCCGCCAGGAGCTGCTCTCCCGCGGCAACAGCAGGGACCCGCTGGAATCCTTCCGCGCGCTCCGCGGCCGAGACGCCCGGCTGGAGCCCCTGCTGAAACGCCGCGGCCTGGAGTAACCCCCTCCCCAAATGGCTGGCACTTAACGTCGTGAAAAGCGATTTTCGCGACGTTAACTGCGAGTTAGATGGGTTAACGGACGACGGCGGCGCGCCACCTTCGAAAAGGTGACCCGCCGCCGTCGTACTGCTTTTGGAGCTGTTACCAGCCGCGCTCGGAGAGGCGGTGCGGCTGCGGGATCTCGTCGACGTTGATGCCCACCATGGCTTCGCCGAGGCCGCGGGAGGCCTTGGCAATGACGTCGGGGTCATCAAAGAACGTGGTGGCCTTGACCACGGCGGCGGCGCGCTGGGCCGGGTTGCCGGACTTGAAGATGCCGGAGCCGACGAACACGCCGTCGGCGCCGAGCTGCATCATCATCGCAGCGTCGGCCGGGGTGGCGATGCCGCCGGCGGTGAACAGCACCACGGGGAGCTTGCCGGCGGCGGCAACTTCCTTGACCAAGTCGTACGGGGCCTGCAGCTCCTTGGCCGCGACGTAGAGCTCGTCCTCGGGCAGGGCCGCGAGCTTGGCGATCTCTGCGCGGATCTGGCGCATGTGGCCGGTGGCGTTGGAGACGTCGCCGGTGCCGGCCTCACCCTTGGAACGGATCATGGCCGCGCCTTCGTTGATGCGGCGCAGCGCCTCACCAAGGTTCGTGGCGCCGCAGACGAAGGGAACGGTGAAGTTCCACTTGTCGATGTGGTGGACGTAGTCGGCCGGGGTCAGGACCTCGGACTCGTCGATGTAGTCCACGCCCAACGACTGCAGGACCTGGGCCTCCACGAAGTGGCCGATCCGGGCCTTGGCCATGACCGGCACGGAGACGGCTGCGATGATCGCCTCGATCATGTCCGGGTCCGACATGCGGGACACGCCGCCCTGGGCACGGATATCGGCCGGAACGCGTTCCAGCGCCATCACTGCAACGGCACCGGCGTCTTCGGCGATGCGGGCCTGTTCAACGTTGACGACGTCCATGATGACGCCGCCCTTGAGCATCTCAGCCATGCCGCGCTTGACGCGGTTGCTGCCCGTGACGCTGTTCGCGGACGAACCGGCTTCGCTGCTTACATCAGGTGTAGACACAAAAACCCCTATGGGTAGATAGATGATCTTCGCCGGGCGTGAGGGCGGCAAGAAACCGAAAGTACACGCACCGGGTTGCCGGATCCATTGACCGGGCAGTCACAATACTAGTCCCACGGCAGGCGGCGGGCTTAATCAGGCTTAATCCGAAGCTGCGGACTCCGCAAAGGCCTGGCGATGGACGGTGGCTATGCGCTGGATGATCGTGATGAGGCTGGCCAGGGCCAGGAGTCCAAGCGTCACCAGAAGAACCACCGGGGGCAATCCCAGGCCGGTAAATCCGGTGACCACCAGCACCGAAACCAGTCTCTCGGCGCGCTCGGCGATGCCCACATTCGCCGTGAAGCCAAGGGATTCGGCCTTGGACCGCGCATACGAGACCACCATGCCCAAAACGAGGCACAGCATGGCGGCGACGGCGATGGCGTAGTCGCCGCCCCCGGTGAAGAACCAGATGGCCACACCCGCGAACAGAGCGCCGTCGGCAATCCTGTCCAGGGTGGAGTCCAGGAAGTTTCCCCAGCGGCCGCCGGTGTCCCGCAGCCGGGCCATAATGCCGTCAAGCACGTCCGAAAAGATGAACGCGGTAATGAACAGGGTCCCCCACCAGAGCTGGCCGAGGGGGTAGAAGACCAACGCACCCACCACCACGCCGGCGGTTCCGATGACCGTCACAGCATCAGGGGAAACACCGATTTTCAGGAGCCATCGCGCAACCGGAGTGAGAAGCGCGGTGAAAAACCCGCGCGCATGCCTATTCAGCATCCGTCTCCCCGGGCCAGGCCTCAGCAACCTGCTGGCGGACTTCATCCAGGGTCTGCGTGACGGCCTTGGTCTGGGCAATGATGGGGAAGAAATTGCCGTCCCCGCCCCAGCGCGGCACGATGTGCTGGTGCAGGTGCGCGGCGATTCCTGCCCCGCCCACTACGCCCTGGTTCATGCCGAGGTTGAACCCGCCCGGGTTCGCCACCTTGCGCAGGACACGCATGGCCGTCTGGGTGATCTCCGCAAATTCCGCGGTCTCTTCCACCGTGAGGTCTGTGTAGTCCGGGACGTGCCGGTACGGGCAGACCAGGAGGTGCCCCGGATTGTAGGGAAACAGGTTGAGGACCACGTAACAGGTCTTCCCCCGGTAGACGATCAGGGCTTCCTCGTCAGTCCGGCCCGGACCCACGCAGAAGGGGCAGTCGTTCTCGTTCTTGAACTGGTGCTGGCCGCCCTTGATGTAGGCCATCCGGTGCGGAGTCCACAGGCGCTGGAAAGCATCCGGCACGCCCGCGAGCTCATAGTCATCTGTCACGCCGGCATCCCCTGGATAGCCTGCGCCTGTGTTCTCCTGCACCGTGTTCTTATCCGTTTCCGCTAGCTGGTCCGGTTACGGACGGCTTCCGTGATCCGCTTGACGGCCACGGCCACCGGCACGCCGTTGTCCTGGCTCCCGTCACGGAAGCGGAAGGACACCGCGCCCGCCTCTGCGTCGTCGCCGCCTGCGATCAGGACAAACGGGATCTTGTCCTTGCTGGCGGTGCGGATCTTCTTGGGGAACCTGTCCGAGGACGTATCCACCTCGGCGCGGATGCCGGCCGCCTTGAGCTGGTCAACGACGTCGAACATGTACTCGTTGAACGTTTCGGCCACCGGGATGCCCACCACCTGCACGGGGGAAAGCCACGCGGGGAACGCGCCGGCGTAGTGCTCGGTGAGCACGCCCATGAACCGCTCGATGGAACCGAAGAGCGCACGGTGGATCATCACAGGACGCTGGCGCGTGCCGTCGGCTGCCTGGAATTCCAGCTCGAAGCGTTCCGGGAGGTTGAAGTCCAGCTGGATGGTGGACATCTGCCAGGTTCGCCCGAGTGCGTCCTTGGCCTGGACGGAGATCTTCGGGCCGTAGAAGGCCGCTCCACCCGGATCCGCAACCAGTTCCAGGCCGGATTCCTCAGCCACTTCGGCGAGGGTCCGGGTGGCTTCTTCCCAGGCTGCGTCTTCGCCGACGTACTTCTCCGGGTCCTTGGTGGACAGCTCCAGGTAGAAGTCGTTCAGGCCGTAGTCCTTCAGCAGGTCGAGCACGAACGTCAGGGTCTTGGTGAGCTCGTCCTTCATCTGCTCGCGGGTGCAGTAGATGTGGGCGTCGTCCTGTGTCATGCCACGGACCCGGGTCAGACCGTGGACCACGCCGGACTTTTCGTACCGGTAGACCGAACCGAATTCGAAGAGGCGCAGGGGCAGTTCACGGTAGGACCGTCCACGCGAGCGGAAGATCAGGTTGTGCATGGGGCAGTTCATCGGCTTCAGGTAGTAGTCCTGACCGGGCTTGCGCACGGTGCCGTCCTCGTTGAGTTCCGCGTCCACATGCATGGCCGGGAACATGCCTTCCTTGTACCAGTCCAGGTGGCCCGAGACTTCGTACAGGTGGCCCTTGGTGATGTGGGGCGTGTAGACGAACTCGTAGCCGGCGTCGACGTGGCGCTGGCGGGAGTAGTCCTCCATCTCCTTGCGGATAATGCCGCCCTTGGGGTGGAACACGGGCAGGCCGGAGCCCAGTTCGTCAGGGAAGGAGAACAGGTCAAGTTCGACGCCGAGCTTGCGGTGGTCGCGCCGCTCGGCCTCGGCGATGCGCTCCTGGTAGGCCTTGAGCGCGTCCTTGGTGGGCCAGGCGGTGCCGTAGATGCGCTGCAGCTGCTGGTTCTTCTGGTTGCCCAGCCAGTACGCGGAGGAGGACCGGGTCAGGGCGAAGGCGTTGGAGATGAGCTTGGTGTTGGGCAGGTGCGGGCCGCGGCAGAGGTCGCACCAGACCGTGGTGCCCTCTTTGCGCTCGACATTGTTGTAGATGGTGATGTCGCCGGCGCCGACCTCGACGTTGACGCCCTCACCGGCCTCGGCGGCGTTGTTCTTCTTGCCCAGGAGTTCGAGCTTGTATGGCTCGTTCTTCATGGCCTCGCGGGCCTCGTCCTCGCTGACCACGCGGCGGACGAATTTCTGGTTCTGGTTGACGATCTTGAGCATCATCTTCTCGAGGGTCTTGAGGTCCTCGGGGGTGAACGGTTCAGCGACGTCGAAGTCGAAGTAGAAGCCGTCGGTGATGTACGGGCCGATGCCCAGCTTGGCGTCCGGGCGCAGCTGCTGCACGGCCTGGGCCATGACGTGGGCGGTGGAGTGGCGGAGGACGTCCAGGCCGTCCGGGGAATCGATGGTGACGCCCTCGATCTCGGCGCCTTCGGGCAGCTCCTGCTCCAGGTCCTTCAGCTCGCCGTTGACGCGGGCAACAACAACATCGCGGCGCTCAAAGAAGAGTTCCGCACCGGTTGTCCCGGTAGTCACCTTGGTCTCTTCGCCATCGACGATGAGGGTGATCTGCTGGGCATCTGACACGGGTGTCTCCTATTCAAAGTTTTAGGCTTCATAGCTTGCGGCGTACGGGGACCACAGCCAGCCATCGTCAATGCTATCGGTTTCCCGGGAGGCCGACCAACGGGACCCGCAGCCGCTCAGCCGCCCATTCCGGTAATCGCCAGGCTTCGGCTGATCCCGTCCAAAGGATGCGGCACATCGGTGCTCTCCACCCGATCCGCCGCGAACGGCAGGGTTTCCACCCGGCTCAGGTCCCAGGCCATGCTGGCGCTCAGGCTGATTCCCCGGGGACCTGTCCGCCGGGTGGTGCCCCGGATCAGCAGCAGCCTGGTGCCGAACAGCAGCAGCCCCGCCTGTTCCTGGGCTTCATGGAAGAACACGGAGTCGACGCAGCCGGTGCCGTCGTCGATGCTGATGAACACCACCCGCCGGCCGCCGCGCATGGGCGGTGTCTGGGTGGCGATGCGCACCCCTGCCACCAGCACCTCGGTGTTGTTGCGCAGGCCCAGCAGTTTGTCTGCAGTGGTGACACCCAGCCGGTCCAGCATGGGCCGGTGGCTGTCCATCAGGTGCCCGCTGACATCTATGGCCATCAGGTCCAGTTCTGCCCGGACGTTTTCCACCAGGGTGGGCGCGGGAAGCCCGGGCTTGACGTTCCGCAGCTCCACATCCCCCAGCGGAAGGGACAGCTGACCGTCCATGATGTCGAGGCCCTTCCGGGTACCGCCCGCGGCCTGGAGCTGTTGCAGGTGCTGGACGAGGTCTGCGCGGTTGGCGGCGCCTCCCGATTCACGGTGCAGGGAGTCAAAGGCACCCAGCTGGGCGAGCCTTTTGATGCTTGGCTTGCTCAGCCTGGACCGGGCACGGAGGTCAGCCAGGGAGTCGTAGGGCTGGCCGGCGACAATCCGCTTGAGCTCGGTCCCGGACAGGCCATAGATGCCGTTAAGGCTCAGCCTGATCCCCAGCTTGCCGGTGTCCGGTCCGTCCGTCACCCGTTCCACCCGGTACTCGGCCTGGCTGCGGTTGATGTCCAGCGGCAGGATGGGGATGCCCAGCCTGCGGGCTTCTGCCACCAGGAGCCGTTTGGGGTACATGCCGGGATCGTGTTCCCACAGCCCGGCCAGGAAAGCCTCGGGGTGGTGCGTCTTGAGCCACGCGGACTGGTAGGTGGGAACGGCAAATGCCGCACCGTGCGCCTTGCAGAAGCCGAAGCTGCCAAAGGCTTTCAGGGTCCCCCAGACCTTGTCCACTACTTCCGGGGTGTACCCCTTGATCCGGGCCTCCCTGCGGAAGAACTCTTCCACTTTCAGCTCGTGGACCTCGTTGCCGAGCGCCCGGCGGAACTCATCCGCGCGCGCCAGGCCGCAGCCGGTCATTACATCAAAGGTTTTCAGGATCTGTTCGTGGAAGACAGTGACCCCATGCGTTTCCTGCAGCACAGGTTTCAGGTCCGGGTGCGGGTAGACCTCCGGCGAGAAGCCGTGCCGGTGCTCCAGGAAGGGCCGCACCATGTCCGATTTCATGGGGCCGGGCCGGAACAGAGAAATGTCGATGATGAGGTCATTGAACTCACGCGGCGCCAGCTTGCCGATCAGTTCACGCTGGCCGGGTGACTCGATCTGGAAGCAGCCCAGGGTGTGGGTGCTGCGGATCAGTTCGTAGGTTGGTTCATCATCCAGCGGCACGGCGTTGAGGTCGATGTGGCCGTTCTCGGCGATGTACTCCGGCCCGGTCCCGTCAGGACCTGCAGGGTGGGCCCCTGCCGCCACCACTTCCGCTTTGGAAGGATGGATCCGGATGACTTCCCGGACGGCAAACGCCATCGCGCTCTGCATCCTGACCCCCAGGACATCAAGCTTGAGCATGCCCATGGGATCCATGTCGTGTTTATCGAACTGGCTCATGGGCAGCCCCAGCCCGCTGGGCTGCACGGGGGTCCGGTCAAGCAGCGTGGCATCGCCCAGGATCACCCCGCAGGGATGCATGGAGATATGGCGGGGCAGCCGGTCCAGCCGTTCCGTGAGGTCCACCAGCAGGTCAAGCTGCTGGTTTTCGGCGAAGTCCCGTTGTTCCACGCGCCCGGCGAATTCCCGCAGCTCAGGTTTCTCAACCAGTGCCTCACGGAATTTCCGGGCCGAAAAACGCCACAGCTGCTTGGCGATCTCACCGACGTCGTCATCGTCCATCCCCAGGGCCATCCCGGCGTCGCGGACGGCACCGCGGGCGCGATACCCGTTCTGCATGCTCATCAGCGTGACGCGCTCAGAACCGAAGCGGTCAAAGATCCGCCGGTACACGTTGTGCCGTTCGGCGCTTTCGACGTCGATGTCGATGTCCGGCAACGTGGCCCGGTCCCGGGATAGGAAGCGTTCGAAGATCAGGTCGTGTTGCAGGGGGTCCACCTGGCTGACATCAATCAGGTAGTTGACCAGGCTGGAGGCCCCGGAACCGCGGGCGGCTGCCCTGACCCCCATGTCCATGATCATCCGGGAGACCTCCGCGACCGTGAGGAAATAGGAGGAAAACCCGAGGTTCCTGATGATCCCCAGCTCGTGCTCCAGCCGCGAGCGCATGTCCTTGTGGGCTGAGCCTGATATTCCGGGGAACCGCCTGCTGATCCCGGCCTCACAGCGCTGCACCAGTTCATCGTGCGGGTCCTGGCTGATGCCAATGACCGATGCCTCGGGGACCACCGGCTGCTTCCAGCCCATGTCAGTCACCGGGTCAATCCGGCAGAAGTCGGCGAGCGCCTCGGTCTGCGCCATCAGCTGTTTGAGGTCCGCTGCGCCATACCCTGCGGCGCGGATGATTTCCTTGCCGAGCTGAAGCATCTGCGCTGATGATTTGAGCCAGGCCTGCCCGTTGGGCTGGAGCAGCGGCTCGGCCGCGAGCTCGGGAAGTGACTTCAGCGTCCGGGCGGAGTCGAGTACGTCCGCTGTGGCGGCGCCGTCCTCTGCGCAGTAGCGGACCGCGTTGGTGAGCACCGCGGGTACGTGGTGCTCTTCCGCGAGTTTGAGCATTCGTACTGCGTGGGCGGTGCTCAGGGGCGCTCCAGGGGCAGTGAGCTGGGAAACGACTTCCGCCACCAGGGTTCTTGGGGGCATGGCGTCCAGCCAGCTTTTGAAAAGGGTGCGCGGACGGAGGTAGCGCCGGCCGCTCATGGCCCGTCCGACGTCGGAATCCGGGCCGATCAGGACCGTCAGGACCGGTTTCAGGGTTTTGGGGTCGAGCGTGCGGGAGGCGAGTTCGGCGCGGGTGACCGCCACGGGCACCGCTCCTCCGGCTTTGCCGGAGGTGCGGGCATGGGCATCGGACACCAGCCGGCACAGTGCGCGGTAGCCCGCCCCGTTGTTGTGGCCGCGGGCGAGCACCACTACCCTGCCGGCGAGCTGGGTGCGGTGGTCGCCGTCGTCGTCGAAAACCGCAAGGTCCACCCCCACGATGGGGTCGATGCCGGCTTCCATACAGGCTTTGAGGTGTTTGATGGTGCCGTAGAGGCCGTCCCGGTCCGTGCAGGCGAGCGCGGTTGCGCCGTCCGCCGCGGCAACCTGGGCCAGTTCGTCGGGCCAGGCAACGCCATAGTGTGCGCTGAAGGCCGTGGAAACGTGAAGGTGGGAGAAGCTCATGCTGTGTGTGGCCGGAGGGCGTCGTGGATCCGCAGGAGCCTCCAGCGGCCGCTGCCGGTATGCCGGCTCAGGTCCAGGGTGAGCGGCTCTCCGGCATCCCGGGGACCGGCACCCCGCGGGTCCGCCTGCACTTGGACGCGCCAGATTTCGTGGTCCACCAGCCCCGGCCCGCTGCCGAGCGGCGCACGGCGTTCCTCGGTCCACCACTGCCGGCGTTCATACCACCGGACGGGCTCGGCGCACACCGTGTAGTGCCGTCCGGCCCACTGGAGGCTCAGCGGCTGGCCGGCGGGGGTGCACACGACGTCCACGGACTCGCTGAACATACCCATGGCGCCTCCCGGAACTGAACGGAGCAGATGCAAAAATGCTGATGCAAAAGCAAGGTATTCGAATACATATTCGAATACCTTGAGTCTACGACGACGCTCCGACAAAACCTAGACAGGGGTGGACGGACGGGCAGCAGGGAGGCAGGATTGTGGCATGAGCACCAATGACGCACTCCTCAAGCACGTAAGCATCAAAGCCCAGGACGAAAAGCTCGTGGCAACCTTTGATATCGACGGCAACATACCGGGGGCAGGTGCGTACGTAGTGGGACTGGTGGCGGCGAGCCCTGATTACTCATCGCAAAGACGCTTGGGCATTGAGTTCATGAACGGGGAGGCCATTGCCTTCTACTCGTTCAGCCATGACCAGACTGCCGAGGAAAACTATGATCTTGGCGGCGTGACGCACTCGGGCAGCACCATCACCGGCAACTTCCCCGTCGCGGCCGTCCATGGCCTGGGCAAGGGCCACATCATGTCGGCCTTCAGCGAGGCTGACGGCAGGGCGTTCCAGTCGGGCGTTGCCGTCGACGAAGCGCTCTAGGTCAACGAAGCGCTCCAGGTCGACGAAGCGCTCCGGGAAACACCGGGGCAGGTGCTGCCGGAACGGTGTCCGGACAGCACCTGCTGCAGCGTCAGCTGCTTTCTCTGTGGACCTTCATCTCGAGTTTGATGAAGCCCGAGATCATGGCCCGGTACGTTGATTCGACAATGTCCGGATCAATGTCCTTCTTTTCCGCGGCGGCCCGGACATGCTCGATCACCCGTTCCACCCGGCCGGGGGCGCGGACTTCAGCGTCGTCCCCCTTCAGGGTTCCGGCGATCCGGATCAGGCGTTCACGCCGCGCAATGAGGGTGACAATCTGCTCGTCAACTTCGTCCACCGCAATCCGAACAGCAGCGAGCTGTTCCTTGTCGGCCAAAGCGTCCCTATCGTTTCCTTGAATTGTTGCCATCTTCTGACAGTATCGAAGCATGCAGCCCAGAGTCGACTTCATCTCACTAGGCGTTCGCAGTGTTGACGCCTCCCGCCGGTTCTACGCGGAGGGCCTCGGCTGGCCTGTCCACCGCGAGTTTCCCGGTGATGTGGTGTTCATCCAGGTCAACCACGGCCTCATCCTTTCCCTGTGGGACGCCGCGCAGATGCACGCTGAGGCGGGGGTTGGTGTCCCCGGCCCGGTCCCCTGCATCACGCTCAGCCACAACCTGCCCAGCACCGAGGCGGTGGACCGGGTCATGGCGGAAGCGGCATCGGCCGGGGCCACTATCGTCGCCGCGCCGGTCACCCAGCCCTGGGGAGGGTACAGCGGCTATTTCGCCGATCCGGACGGCTTCCGCTGGGAAGTTGCCTACAACCCCACGTGGACAGTGGACGACGCCGGCAAGGTCACCGTTTAGGGGCATGTCGCCACGAGTGCCTGCTTAGAACAGCGCCGCAACGGGCCGGATGAGTTCCGGGGAGTTGTTGCGCACGTTGCCCACCTCGGTGCCGACGGAATCCACATGCCAGTCGGCCGCGACTTCCAACACGCGTGCCCGGACCAGGTCCACGAGGAAGGCGGCGTCATCGATCTGCGGGTCAAGCCAGGACGCCATCGTGGCCCGGTCCATGGGCAGCGGCACGCGGTCGTGCAGGGCGGTGAGCTTGCCGAAAATTGTGGACTCGGCACCGGGCGGCGGAGTATCTGCCGTCAGGATGGACGTGGAGAGCATCCACCGTCCGGGATCGCCCTCGGCCTTGGACGGATCCTTCCACCACTCATACAGGCCCGCGAACACCAGTCCGCCGCTTTTTCCTGGGTGGACGTAGTACGGCTGCTTGTCTTTGCCGGTGCCCTGCTTCCATTCGTAGTACCCGTCCGCCGGGACAGCGCAGCGACGTGACTTCACGGCCTTGCGGAAAGCCGGCTTCTCCAGCACAGTCTCGCTCCGCGCGTTGATCATCTTGGGTCCGATGCCCGGATCCTTCGCCCAGGACGGCACCAGGCCCCAACGGGCCACATGCAACTGCCGCACAGGGCCGTCGTCGATCAGCCGTTCCAGGACGATCGGCACGGGGTCGGTGGGCGCCACGTTCCAGGACGGCGGAAGATGTACTTCCCCTTCCAGCTGGGCATCAAAGTCAGCCAGCAGATCACCCACGGCCCGTGCCATCACGTAACGTCCACACATGGCTCCAGCATGCCATCAGCGTTATGTACTGTCATCCGGCACCTCATCCGCCGGGCCGGCTCAGGGAATAGCCCGCCACGGGTTACCGTTGACGGGAACGAACCCCCTCAACGATTTCAGGAGAGCTCCGTGGACTTTACCCCCGAGAACGGCACCATCACCATGTTTTCCACCACCTGGTGCGGCTACTGCAACCGGCTGAAGAAGCAGCTGGACGCGCAGGGCATCGGCTACACGGAGATCAACATCGAAGAGGTGGAGGGAACGGCCGAACTCGTGGAGCAGCTCAACGGCGGCAACCAGACAGTCCCCACGGTGCTCTTCCCCGACGGCACCGCCGCCACCAACCCCTCAGTTGCCGAGGTCAAGAGCCGCCTCGCAGCCTGACCGCACCGTCTCATGTGGTAGACAGAACGGGACCAACATCCGTGTTGGTCCCGTTCTGTCTATCTGCATTGAGGGAGCCTTTCGTGGTCCATAAAGTCAAAGGTGTCGTAGCCCGTTCGAAGGGCGCCCCGGTCACTCTGGAGACCGTCCTGGTCCCGGATCCGGGCCCGGGCGAGGCTCTGGTGGACATCATCACCAGCGGCGTCTGCCACACCGACCTGCACTACAAGCTGGGCGGCATCAGCGATGACTTCCCGTTCCTCCTGGGCCACGAGGCCACCGGGGTGGTCAGCGCCGTGGGCCCCGACGTCACCAACGTTGTCCCGGGCGACCGCGTGGTGCTGAACTGGCGCGCCGTCTGCGGCAACTGCCGCGCGTGCAACCGCGGCCAGGCGCAGTACTGCTTCAACACCCACAACGCCACCCAGAAGATGACACTTGAGGACGGCACCGAACTGTCCGCCGCCCTGGGCATCGGCGCGTTCATCGAAAAGACCCTCGTGGCCGCCGGCCAGTGCACCAAGGTGGATCCCGACGCCGATGCTGCCGCCATCGGCCTGCTCGGCTGCGGTGTGATGGCCGGCCTTGGCGCCGCCATCAACACCGGAGGCGTCAAGCGCGGCGATACGGTCGCCGTCATCGGCTGCGGCGGTGTGGGCGTGGCCGCCATCGCCGGCGCCGCTCTCGCCGGCGCAACCACCATAATCGCCGTCGACATCGACGCGAAAAAGCTGGACCGCGCCAAGGGCCTCGGCGCCACCCACACCGTGGACTCCTCCACGACGGACCCTGTGGAGAAAATCCGGGAGCTCACCGGCGGCTTCGGCGCTGACGTGGTGATTGACGCCGTCGGCCGTCCCGAAACGTACAAGCAGGCGTTCTACGCGCGCGATCTCGCCGGCACCGTGGTGCTGGTGGGCGTTCCGACGCCGGAGATGACCCTGGAGCTGCCCCTGCTGGACGTCTTCGGCCGCGGCGGCTCGCTGAAGTCCTCCTGGTATGGGGACTGCCTGCCCTCCCGGGACTTCCCCATGCTGATCAGCCTCTACAAGCAGGGCAAGCTGGACCTGGATGCGTTCGTGACCGAGCGGATCACCATCGACCAGGTGGAGGAAGCCTTCGAGAAGATGCACTCCGGTTCGGTGCTGCGTTCGGTGGTGGAACTGTGAGCGTCCGGATCGAGCGGCTGGTCACGTCCGGGACATTCTCGCTTGACGGCGGCACCTGGGATGTGGACAACAATGTCTGGATCGTGGGCAACGAGGAGGAATGCGTGGTGATCGACCCCGCGCACGATGCCAAGGCCGTTGCCGCCGCCGTGGGTAGCCGGAAGCTCAAGGCGATCCTGCTGACCCACGGCCACGACGACCATATCCGTTCAGTAGCTGACTTCTGGGACCTCGTCCAGGCCCCGATCCACCTCCACCGGGACGACTGGATGCTGTGGCGGAACGTCTACCCGGATGTGGAACCGGACGTCGCCATCAAGCACGGCGACGTCATTGAGGTGGCGGGGGCCAGCCTGACGGCCCTGCACACCCCCGGGCACTCTCCCGGCTCGGTGTCCTTCCACCTGGCTGACGGACCCGACGGCGAGGGCTCGCTCTTCAGCGGCGACACCCTGTTCCAGGGTGGCCCCGGCGCCACGGGCAGGTCCTACAGCGACTTCCCCACCATCATCGAGTCGATCCGGACATGGCTGCTGCCGCTGCCGGCCGGAACAGTGGTCCGGACCGGGCACGGCGACAGCACCACCATCGGAGCCGAATCCCCGCACCTGGACGAATGGATCGCCCGGGGCCACTAAAGGGGCCCCGCCGGCCGGAAACCAGGCCAGCCGGCCCGGCCCGGCAAGCGCGGGCTACGCCTCCCGAGTATCCAAACCTGCATAGCTGCTGAAGTCGGCGTGCTGGAGGGAGGCGTGGCCCGCGTACGCGGCAATAACGGCGTCCACAACATCCCGGACCGTGAGGCCAGGCACCAGATCGTTGGCCGCGCCGGCGGTGGCCGGGTCCCACTCCAGGCCCAGGGCTGCATAGCTGTCCGTCAGGACGCTGCGGATGGGGGCGGAATTTTCCACCACGATCACGGAACTGAACAGCCACCCGCCGCTCACCACGCGCTGCGCTGTGCCCACGAGTTTGATCCGGTGCGCCGGGTCGGCCGGGTGGGTGCCGTGAACGCTGAACTCCCCGGGGCAGTACTCCCCCGGAATTTCGCCAACCGCTGCCTGCACACCGACGTCCCGCAGGGACTGCGCCAGCAGCTCGCCAAAGAAGCTGAACCGGCCCTTGGAACCGGCAATGGCGTCCGCATGGGGCATGACGTGGTCCACCACCAGCGTGCCCTCGTGGTAGGCGGCGGCGCGTCCGCCGGCCTTCCGCACCAGGGGTTCAAATCCGTGCTCGCGGCAGGCCCGGGCGGCCGCCTCGAAGCCGGGCAGGCGGGTATCCCGCTGGCCGAAGGCAACAGTGGGCGCGGGCCGGTACAGCCGCAGCGTGGGGCCGATCCTGCCGGTCTTCGCCTGGTTCAGCAGTTCGAGGCCGAATTCCAGGTCACGCGCGGCGCCGAGGGAATGATCCTGCCGCACCACGGTGAGCGTCCGGAGTCCCGCTTCGGCGTCCTGCATATTGCTAAGCTCCCTTATGGTCATATTGCATTTCCTTGTTGTCGCGGCTGCGTTCGCTGCCATCGACGCCGTCTGGCTCAAGCTCATGAACCCGTTCTACCGCAGCCACATCGGTGACCTGCTCGCAGACAAGCCACACTTAGGTTACGCCGTGGCTTTCTATGTCATGTACATAGCGGGGATCGTCTTCTTTGCGCTGCGGCCGGCACTCGACGGCGGCAGCTGGCTGACCGCCGTCGGCCATGGGGCCGCCCTGGGCGCCTTTGCCTACGCAACGTACGACCTGACGAATGCCGCCACGCTCAAGACCTGGCCGCTGCAGCTCGTTGTTGTGGACATCCTGTGGGGTGCCGCCCTGACGGGACTGTCCACCCTCGCCGGCTGGCTGTTGTTCCGCGCCACCTGACATCCAGCGGTGTATTGCTGCACCATCCCCCATCTGGTGGCTAAACTCAGGAACTGGGCCCACCCGCTACTCCTCAGAAGAGGTAATCCACTGATACGCGTCATTAGCTACAACCTCCGCAAGCACCAGGCCAGCGGGGAACTGGTTGATCTTGCCCAGAATTTCGGCGTCGATGCCCTGTGCCTCCAGGAGTGCGACACCGAAGACCTGCCGGACACGCTGGGTCCGCTGCAACTCGCGGACTCCACCAAGGGCAACCGCCTTGGGCTGGCCATCTACTACCGGCCTGACCGGTTCACGGCCCACGGCACCAAGACCTTCGCGCTCAAGAAGTCCCTGCACGACATGGTCCTGGCGCCCGCCCATGAGCGCCTCATCGGCACGCGCGTGCGGGACAACGAGACCGATCACGAACTGGTTATCGCCTCGTTCCACGCCGCTCCGCTGACCGCCACCAACTCGCTGCGGCGCAACCAGATCCACGCGGCCCACGCTGAACTCCTGGGTATGGGCACCGGCCTGATGACTCTGATGGTGGGTGACTTCAACTACCCCTTCTTCACGAAGAACCTCAACGAACACATGAAGAACACGGGCTACGAACTCTCCCTCAGTGACCGCAGGACCTACACCCGCTACAAGGTATTCAAGGGCCACTTCGACTTCGCCACGTCCCTGGGACTGAACATCGAGAATGTGGAAACTCTGCCCCGCGGCGCCTCCGACCACCTGCCGATCCTGGTGACCGCCGAATATGGCCAGGATTCGACGCCGTTCCAGGAGCCCCCCGCGTCCTGATTTCACCAATTTGGAGGCCCGAGTGCGGCACGACTGGATCAATAAGGTGCTACCGGGCGTTGGTGTTGCGCGTGGCTACAAACGGTCCTGGCTGAAGTCGGACCTCGTGGCTGGTGCCGTCTTGAGTGCAGCCCTGGTGCCGGCAGGGATGGCGTACGCCGAGGCCAGCGGGCTTCCTGCAGTGAACGGGCTGTACGCCTCCGTGGTGCCCATGATCTTCTATGCCGTGTTCGGGCCATCCCGGGTTGTCATTGTGGGGCCGGACTCGGCGCTGGCCCCCATGATCGCGGCCGCCATCCTTCCGCTGGCCGGGCAGGATCCGGAGAAGGCGGTGACCATGGCCGGCGTGCTGGCCATCCTGATCGGCCTTTTCCTGATCGCGGGCAGGGTCTTCAAGTTAGGGTTTGTGACGGGATTGCTGTCCCGGCCCATTCGCGTCGGATACCTGAACGGCATCGCGTTGGCGGTGACCGTCAGTCAGCTTCCGCGGCTGCTGGGGATAGATGTCTCCGCCGATGGCCTCTTTGAGCGCCTCACGTCCCTGGCGGACGCCGTCCTCAGCGGCGGTATCAATCCCGTAGCGCTAGCTGTGGGCGCAGGCAGCCTTGCTGTCATTATTGCCGGGCGCTTCCTTCCGTGGCAGGTGCCCAGCGTACTGTTTGCCGTGGCAGGTTCCATCGCCGTTGTGGCCGCTCTGGGCCTTGCCGGACAGCTGCCCATGGTGGGTGCACTGCCGCAAGGGCTCCCGGCGCCCGCGCTGGGCGGCATCGGCATGAACGACGTCCTGTCACTCGTGGGCCCTGCAGCAGGCATCGCGCTGATTGCCTTTGCGGACACCTCCACCTTGTCCAAAAGCCTCGCAGCGCGCCGCGGAGTGAGGGTCAACGGCAATGAGGAAATGGGGGCCTTAGGCATCGCCAACGTGGCAACCGGGGTGCTGGGCGGCTTTCCGGTGAGCGGAAGCTCCTCCCGCACCCCGATTGTGCTCGACGCCGGGGCGAAGACGCAGCTCAGCGGTGTGGTGGCAGCCTTGCTCGTGGTCCTTTTTATGGTCGCCGCACCGGGGGTGACGGCTTTCCTTCCCACCGCTACGCTCGCCGCCGTGGTGATCGTGGCGGCGTCTTCGCTGGTTGACGTGCGAACGCTCGTGCGCCTCGTCAGGATGAGCCGGCTGGAGGCCCTCCTCCTGGTGGTTACATTCCTCGGCGTCGCCTTTATAGGCGTCCTACCGGGAATTGCCGTGGCCATTGGACTGTCCCTTCTGGCCTTTGTCCAGCGCGCCTGGGATCCCTACCGCACTGAGCTGGCCAGCGTGGCGGACGTTCCGGGCTTCCATGACCTGGACCGGCATCCCGAAGGCCGGCGGGTGGAGGGCCTGGTGATTGCCCGTTTCGATGCACCGCTGTTCTTTGCCAACGGGGAAGTGTTCGCCGAGCACATCCACGGCCTGGTGGACGCCGCGCCCTGGCCGGTGAAGTGGGTCATTGTGGCAGCCGAGCCGATCACAGGCCTTGATACGACAGCGCTGGATGAGCTCATTCAGCTCGACGATGAACTGGCGCAGGACGGTATCAGCTTGGTCTTCGCAGAAATGAAGGGACCGATCAAGGACCGCCTGATCCGGTTCGGGGCGAGCGCACGGTTCACAGAAGACCATTTCTTCCCCACCCTGCGCAATGCGGTACAAAGCTACAAAAGCATTACCGGCGCCGACTAGTCACACAGGTCCGGTAGTCACGGCAAGGCCGTCAGGTCCGGCGAAGCGTCAGGATCTGTTCGGCACGGCCGAACGGGCCCTGAAGATCGTGCAGGACAGTGGACGTGAGGCCAATCCCGTCGGTTCCGAAGGAGACTGCGTTGTCCAGGCCCAGCCATTCGCCCTCGGGCCTGCGGTACATGTGGATCTGCAGGTCCAGGTTGGGGAACGCATAGCTGTCCTTGCCCGGCGGGACCCTGGCCGCGATCCCGTTGGCTGTGTCCACGAGGCCCATCAGGCGGGCCAGGTCGCCGCTGTCGGCCTTATCCGTCAGGGGGTGCTGCGTGCGGAGCCACACGACGCCGGCGCCGGGCCGGTGGCCCTCGGCCACGCGCATCTCCAGGGACCGGATGTAGCCGCCTGGCCAGATGGCGGCGCCGTAGAACGGTTTGCATTCATCCGGCGCCGGGATGGCAGTGTCCTCGACGGCGGCAACCGCGGACGTGTCGCTGGTGATCATCCGCCACGCGGTGGCGCGGACGGCCACCCGCCCGTTGGCTACCAGTTCTGCCTGCAGGAGCTCGATGGTCCGGCCGGGGCGGAGGGTGGTGGTTTCGATGTGGAACCCGCCACCCGGGATCAGGCCCAGGATCTCGTAGCTCAGCCGGGCCATCCGCATGTCGGTGCGGGGCTCGTGGCGCTCCAGGCTGTCCGCCATCAGGCCGGAGGCGGGCGCCATGTGCTGTTCGTGCTCATTCCAGGCCCCCTGGGCGTGGATGGTGGAGCGGAAGTGGCCTCCGCCGAGCGCCTGGTAGTAGTAGTCGCCGTCGGCCAGTTCCGGGAGTGCAGCAGTCAACATTGACCCTTTCGCTTGTTCGTGTGCGGCTCAGCCCACCCTATCCGCATTGCCCGCCTCCGCCTGCTCGGCAGCGCTTCCCCCCGGCCGGCGCCGCCGTCGCACCAGCAGCCACGCGATCAGTCCCGCGGCCGCGGCAGCCAGCACGGCAAACCCCCACGGGGACGCGGCAGCCAGCGCCAGCCACGCCTCCACCGCGGCGAGCCCGACGGTGGCATAGACCAGGGCCCAGAGGATGGAACCGGCGACGGCGGCGGGAAGGTAGCGCCGCAGCGGCATCTTCGCCGCACCGGCGGCGAGGTTGACGGCCGTCTGCAGGCCGATGGTCAGGAACGAAAGGGTCACGGCGAACGGTCCCCACCGGCGGACGAGCGCCTTCGCCTGGCCGGCGCGCTGGCCGTTCCAGGACGACGCGAACCGAGTGTGTTCCACGCCGGCTGCCGCTCCCCGGCCGATCCAGTACGTCACATTGACGCGCAGCATTACTATGGCGAACAGGCTGGCCGCCGCCACGCCGAAGGGCAGATCCAGGAACTGGTCCATGGGTCAGGCCGAGGGCTGCGGTCGCGCCCCGACGGCGGCCGCGTCCAGTCTGCCCTCGGGCAGGACGCCCATTAACGGGGACGACTCAGCTTCTTCGTGCGCCGCACTGGTGGACTGTTTAAGCAACACGGAGAGCGGGGCGGTCATGTTCTTCCTCACGCGCAGCAGGGAGTCGGAACACCATTATGGCGCACCGCACTTAGGCAACCCTAATCTCGCCCTTCCAGCATGCGCGCCCGCAGGTCCGGCCACGATTTTGCGAAACCGGGATGGAGCTCCTTCGCCTCCACATGGTCCAACCGAACCCACTGGAGTTCGAGGCTTTCCGGATCGCTGATCACGGGCTCAAAAGGCGCGGTCACCAGCACTACAACGGTGGTGTAGGACCAGTAGCCGAAATCCAGCACAGACGTGAAGAGGACGCTCACATCCGCGGCCGGTACCGCGGCTTCCTCGTGCGCCTCGCGGAGGGCCCCGGTGACTGCGTCCTCGCCCTCGTGCAATGCTCCGCCGGGCAGTCCCCAGGTGCCACCGTTATGGCTCCACAGCGCGCGGTGCTGCAGGAGAACGCCTTTGCCGGGGTCATAAGCCAGCACACCGGCGGCACCGAACCTGCCCCAGAACCTGCCGCGGACGCCCTCCACCCAGGCGTCACCAGGGTCCCGCGGACCGGTCCGGACCGGCGGAATCGTGAGGTTCGCGTCAGGGGACGTGGCAGCCAAGGAGTGATCCATGCCACCAGTCTGACAGGTGCCCGGGGGCCCGGACGCTCAGCCGCCCGCGGCGCGTCAGCCGGCTTGTCCCGAGTGACCGCGTTCGACGGCGAAATCACCGCCCGGGTACATAACGGTTTCGTGCCCGTCGTCGAACCTGACCAGGTAGGGCGGATGTCCTTCCTGACCACGGACTTCCACGATCACGCCGTGCCGGTCCGAAGATCCGACGGTCCTCCCCCGGACGATAATCCTGTCGCCCTGCGCTGCCTCCATGGCAATCACCTCCAAGCCCCAGACTACGACTGACGGGGACCGGGGAACAGGGGTCAGTCGCGTTCCGCGTCGCGGTTCCCGAAAATGCGCGGCAGGTCAGGTCCCTGCGACGCGATGAGCCGGGCAGCGTGGCGCAGCGCATCGTCGGGGTCCTGGTGCCAGCGGGTGATGACGACGTCGGCGCGCTGGCGGCCGCTTTCGCCCAGTCCGTGCAGCAACGGAACCACAACGTCGGCAATCAGCGGGTCCACCAGCTCACTGGTCTGAGCGGTTCTGATGAAGCCCTCCAGCCTGGTCAGGTCAGAGTGGCGAAGGAGGGCCACCCGGGACTGCAGCAGCACCACGGCCGCGAGCCGCCTTTCATAGACCGGGCGCCTGCCGGGACCGGGCCGGCCCCAGAGGAGGGATGCCAAAGCGGTCACCTCATCGTGGCCAAGGTCCTTGAACTTCCTGCCGGCGTCGCGGACGGTGCCGCGTACGGCTCCCACCGACGATCCGTAGGACCCAAGTACCCCGCCCACCCGGGCCTCCACGTCCTCCGCCCGGTACCAGGCGCCCTCATTCTGCAGGGTGGCATCGATGAAGCCGGCAGCGTCCTGCACACGCCCGTTCACAGCACCGTCCCAGTCGCGCTACTGGAAGTCAGGTCACTGGAGTTCACTGCACTGGAGTTCACGACATCTGGGTTCACGTCGCCGCTACGGTCCCTGCCGGCCGGCGGCGGCGTGGAGGATGCAGAACGGCGTCGACGGACGGGCTTCGAGCCGCCCCTCTGCAATGGGATCCCCGCACACGGCGCATGTACCGTAGGTGCCCGCCGCAATCCGCGCCAGGGCCGCATCCACCTGGTCAAGTCCCGCACTGCTCTGCTTCAGGAGCGCCGAGGCCTGCGACAGCTCGAACGCAATGGTGGAACCCTCGGGGTCGTGCTCGTCATCGATGTTGGAATCCTGGCGTGCGGCGTTCGCCGAGGAGATGTCCGCACGGAGCGCGGGGAGCAGCTCGAGTTTCCGGGCGCGCTCTTCTTCCAGCAGGACCCGGAACCGTTCAAAATCGGGCATGGGAAAAGCCTAGTGGTTTGGGTCTCGACAAGCGCCGCCGGCGGGAGGATGCTGGCAAGCGTAAGCGCTTCGGATGCGGTCTGGCAGCCACGGACAGAAAGCTGCCGGACACAAAACCAACAGAGAAAGCCTGCGTGCCATGCCTACCAACATCGTCACAGAACTGGCAGTCAAGTCCCACAACACACCGGATGAGAAGCGCCGGCCGGAGAAAACCGAAGTGGATGTCGTCAACCTGGGCGACTACACGGTCGGCCGGTTGACGTTCAGTCCCGGCTGGCGCTGGTCGGACTGCATCAAGCCGGTGGTCCAGACCGAGTCCTGCCAGAACAACCACGTCGGATACTGCGTTTCCGGGGCACTCAATGTCGAGACCACCAATGGCACGCGGATCAGCATCAGCGCCGGCGACTCCTACACCATTCCACCCGGACATGACGCCTGGGTGGACGGCGACGAAGCCTTCGTCGGCATTGAATTCCTCAGCGCCGCGGTATTCGCCAAGGCACCGGGAACGTGACGCGGCTGCCATCCTCCGGCTGGTCAGTACCAGTGGTTGGCCACGGAATGGTTCCACGCTCCGCATGGTGACCCGTAGCGGTCAGCGATATAGGACAAACCCCAATTGACCTGGGTCCGGTAGCTCGTGAGCCAATCGCTGCCGGCGCTGGCATACTTGCTGGCCGGCAGCGACTGGGCGATCCCGTATGCGCCCGAGTACGGGTTGGTGGCAGTGGTCAGCCAGTTCGACTCCTTGGTCCACAGCGACGCCAGGCACGGAAACTGGTTCTGGCCCCAGCCGTAGGCGCCGAGCTGCCCGGCTGCGTAGTTCTTGGCGCCCGCAGGGTCGTTGACAGCGCCTCCCGGAACGGAAGGCACGACGACGACGGGCGGCGGGACCGGCGTCGGGCTCGGCACCGGAAGCGGGGCGGGCACGCCCGGTACAGCAGGTGGGGCCGGAGCCGGTTTCTGCGCAGCGGCAAGGGCCGCCGCCTTGGCTGTCGCTTCCGCCTGTTGGCGTGCCTGTTCCTGCGCCGCGGCACGCTTGGCGGCCTGCGCCGTTTCATACGCGGCCAACGCCACCTGGCCCTGCCGGAACTCCCCCTCCACCGCAGCCGTGGTGCCCTTGAGGGAGGCCAGCTGCGCGGTCAGTTCCCGGCCGTGCTCCTGCTGCTCCGCGATCTGCCGGGACATGGCCTGCTGGGCGGATTGGGCGGCGTCGAGCTTGGTTCTGGCTTCGCCGGACAGGCGCTCGCGCTCGGCCCTGGCCGCCTGCTCCTGATCGGCCAGGGCACGGGAAATGCGTTCGGCGGCTGCGGATTTGTTGACCAGGGCGGCAGTCTTATCGCTGACGATCTGGACGATATTCAGGCCCTGGATGCTGTTGTTCTGCACGGCGTCGAGGGCAACGAAGAAGCCCATGTTGGTTCCACCGGTCTTGTACGACTGGGCCGCCAGCGCGCCGATTTCCTTCTTGTACCGTCCCAGTTCGGCCGCGGCGCGTGCCGTCTGGGCCGTGAGTGCGTCCACAGTGGAAGTGGCGGCCTGAAGTGCCGCTTCGGCCTTGGCGTACTCCGCGGCGGACGCTACGGCCGCGTTGCCCAGCGCCTCTGCTTCAGTCTGGAGTCCGCCCAGCAGCCCATTGATCCTGGTGACTTCTGCCGCTTTGCCGGCCTCGCTTTGCTTGGCGTTCTGCACGTCCTGCCACGAGGGATACCCGCCGGGCGGCGCGTCGTCGGCGGCATGCGAGGGAAGCAGCGCAGCCGACCCCACCAGGGCGGCCGCCAGCAGGCCGGCGAGGGCGGGCAGCCGCATTTTTTGAACAATCCGGGACATAGTTGGTGAGCTTACCGGGCATATACGGATTACGGGGCCTGACCTGCAACATCGTTACCGGGGAGGGAGGGAATCCGAGATGAAGCGCGGGTGGATTTCACGCCTACATTCCGTTACCGGAATGTGACATTGCCGCTAGCTGGAAGTTATGGTCAAGCGGTGGCCCGGCTCAAGCCGGGACATTCCCGCCAGTATGCCGAGCCCTGCCGCTGACCGGGATCCAGTCGCTTTCCAGCTGGCAGGGACGGGGGAACCACGTTTCCACGGCTTTTCGAAGCCTTGGGGTTAAGTCGGTATCGCTCCGTCCCGCGCGGCGGTGCTACCGGCCGGGTATCTCCGACCCGAACCCGACAGCTCACCCCGCAGGCATGGGAGAGGCTATCACCGTGTCCAAGAATTCCGCTGCCGCACGCCTTCGTGCGGTTCCTGCCCGCTCTACCGTCCTGAATGGCCTGGCCACTGCGGCCAAAACACACCCCCTGACATTTGGCCGGCCGGCCCTGGTGGCTGTTGCCGCATCCGGCCTGCTGTTCAGCATTGGCGTCCCGGCTCAGGCCGGCGTCCACGGCCCGGACAACTCCGGGACTGCCAACACTCAGGTCCAGACCAGTGCGGCGGCAGCGGCTCCGGCCGCTGTTGCTTCAACTTCCGCTGCAGCAGCCCCCGCCGCGGGCAACGTCCACACCGTCGTTTCGGGCGACACGCTGGGCCAGATTTCCGCCGCCCACGGCGTCCCGCTCAACGACGTCCTTGCCGCCAACGGACTCTCGCTGACCAGCATCATCTACCCCGGCGACCAGATCCGGATCCCCGGCGCCGGCTACACCGCACCGGCTCCCACACCGTCTCCCGCGGCGGCGCCGGCCTCCCCCACCAACACCGGCATCCGGCTGGCCTCAACGTCCGTACCGGCGGCCCAGGCTCCGGCCGGCCCGCTCGGCGCGGCCATCCTGGCTTCCGCCAACTCCCAGCTCGGCATCCAGCAGGACTGCACCGCCATGGTGGAGAAGGCGCTGCGCTCGGTGGGTAAGAGCGTGGGTGACCTGGCTCCCGGCCAGTTCTACCAGTACGGCCCGGTGGTGGGCACACCTGCCGCAGGGGATCTGGTCATCACGGCCGGCCACGTGGGCGTCTACGCCGGCAACGGCCAGGTTGTCAGTGGCGGGGTGGACGGTTACAAAACCGAAGTGCACTCCATCAGCTGGCTGGCCGGAGCGTCCTTCGTCCGCGTAGCGTGATCCGACCATGCTCGACGGCGGCGGGCGGCACCCAGCCCCGCGCCGCCGTCGTCCATCCCTGGTGTTCGCTCAGGTCCCGCAGAAGGTCCGGTAGCTCCCGAAGTCTTCAGGGGCGGGGCCGGCGTAGCGTTCCAGCCCGGGGCGCTGCGTGTACGGATCGGCCAAGACGTCCACCAACCGGTTGAAGGGGTCCAGGTCGCCTGCGATAGCCGAGTCCAGAGCTTCTTCAACCAGGTGGTTCCTGGGGATGTAGACGGGGTTGACCCGGTCCATCAGGTCCGCGTCCGGCGCCAGGGCCAGCCACCGTGCGGACCAGGCGTCGAAGGCGCCAGGGTCCGCAAACATGGACCGCGCAGTTTCCGGGGTGCCGCGGGCCGCCGAGGCCAGGCTCCGGAAGAAGGAGGTGTAATCCACCCGGCCTTCCTGGAGCAGCGCCAACACGCCGTCCACCAGGGGCGACGCAACGTCGTCGTGCGTGTCCGGGCGCAGACCCAGCTTGGACTTCATGCCGGCTGACCAGGCAGCGCTGTACTGGGCGCGGAAGGCGCCGAGGGATTCAACCGCGAGCGCCACGGCCTGGTCCTGGTCTTCATGGAGCAGGGGCAGGAGTGCCTCAGCGAGCCGGGTGAGGTTCCATTCGGCGATGACCGGCTGGTTGGCGTAGGCGTAGCGTCCGTCCGCGTCGATGGAGCTGTAGACCGCGCCGGGGTTGAAGGCGTCCATAAACGCGCAGGGACCGTAGTCGATGGTCTCCCCGGAGATGGCCATGTTGTCGGTGTTCATCACGCCATGGACGAAGCCCACCAGCATCCATTGCGCCACCAGGGACGCCTGCGCGGCTATGACCGCCTCGAAGAACGCGAGATAGGGCGTGTCGGCGAGCGCCGCGTCCCGGTAATGGCGGCTGATGGCGTGATCGGCCAGGCGGCGCAGAAGGTCCGTCTCGCCGTTGACGCGGGCGAACTGGAAGCTGCCGACGCGCAGGTGGCTGCTCGCCACCCGGGTGAGCACCGCCCCGGGCAGCATGGTTTCGCGGCGGACGGGACGGCCCGTGGCCACCACGGCGAGGGACCTCGTGGTGGGGACGCCCATGGCATGCATGGCTTCGCTGACGATGTACTCGCGCAGCATGGGACCGACGACGGCGAGACCGTCACCTGCGCGGGCGAACGGTGTCCGGCCGGAGCCCTTGAGGTGGATGTCCCGCAGCTGCCCGTGGATGTCCGTGACCTCCCCCAGCAGGAGGGCCCGCCCGTCGCCGAGCAGGGGTGAGTAGCCGCCGAACTGGTGGCCGGCATAGGCCTGGGCCACCGGTGTGGCACCTTCAGGAATCTGGTTGCCGATGAGCAGCCGCGTCCCCTCGGGCGTCCGCAGCCAGGCCGGGTCGAAGCCCAGTTCGCCGGCCAACGGCTCGTTCAGGACCAGCAGCTGCGGGTCAGGTGCTTCCTCCGCCTGCCAGGGAACCGCCAGCTCCTCGAGTTCGCGGGCGAAACGCCCGCCGAAGGTGAGCGTTAGTGGGATTGCGGTGCTCATGCTTCAAGACTACCCGCGGCAGGACAGCCCAGACCGCGGCGGATCAGACGTGCTGCTCAGACATGCTGTCCGAACCAGGTGAGGGTGTCATTCCAGGCGGCCGTGGCCTGGGTTTCGTTGTAGCGCTCGCCGGTGTCGTTGTGGAAGGCATGGTCGACGCCGGGGTAAACGTTGAGCTGGTGCGTCACCGTAGTGGCGTCCAGGGCATCGCGGAGGGCCGGCATGGCACCGGTGATCCGCTGGTCGCGTTCTGCATACACGCCGAACGCCGCCGCCTCGATGGCCGGCACCTTGTTCAGGTCCGGCGCCGGACCATAGAACGCAGCGATGGCCTTCAGTCCGGCCAGCTCGGTCGCCGCCTGCCAGGTGATGCCGCCGCCGAAGCAGTACCCGTTCATGGCGATGCGTCCGGAGTCCACGAAGTCCTGGGCCCGAAGGTAGTCAAAGGCAGCGGCGAAGTCAGCAACATGGCGCTGTGCCCCGGCTCGGGTCAGTGCACCCGACACGGCGTCGGAGTCAAGGCTGGCGGTGCCGCCCTCCCGGCTGAGCAGGTCAAGGGCCAGCGCCGCGTACCCGGCTTTGGCAAAGCGGCGGGCAACGTCCTGGATGTGCGGGGTCAGGCCGCGGTTCTCGTGGCAGACCAGCACCGCCGGGCCGGCTGCTCCGGATCCGGGCCGGGCGAGGTACCCACTGATATCGGTTCCGTCGGCCGCGAACCGCACGGTCGCCGTCGTCAGCCCCGCGGCGCCCTCCGGGACGGAGAGCGGACTCTTGGCCCCCGGAACTGCACCGGCAGAAGCGGTGCCGGTTCCCGCCGTCGACGATGACGGCGTGGGTGTGGGCATGGGGTCGGTGCTGCGCGGGACTTCCTCGGGTGTGCATCCGACAAGCAGCATCGCGCCCGATGCCGCCGCCATGCTTCCCATGATGAATGCGACCCGGCGGGTGAAGGTGCGGTGCGTCATTGCGCCGGCGCGGTAGTCGTCGAAGAATTCCTCGATCAGGTACCGTTCAAATTTTTCAAGCTGGACCATGGCCGGCCTCCTCGAGTGAGGCTCATATCCTTCTCCGAAGCCGGCGGTCCTGCAAGGGGTCCCCTGCGCCCGGTCAGAACTGCTCGGCCGGGATGGACAGGCCGAGGTCCAGCAGTCCGCGGCCTGCCTGTTCCAGGATCGGATCCATGGTCAGCGAGGCGTGGTTGAGCAGGACGTTCACATCGCGCTGGATCCGCTGGAGCGGGTGCGTCAGCCGGTGCACACTCCCGCCGGATCCCGTCAGGACGAGGCGGACAGCCTCGGCCGACGCCGCACCGCTGAGTCCGAGGGAAAGCCGGTACCGCGCCCGCTCCTCATCGGTAAAAGCGACTGGCCGGCGGTCGTAGGAAGAGGACACCACCCGGACGGCTTCCTGCCAGTGCAGGCGCGCGGTCGCCACCTGCCCGTAGGCCTGGGAGAACCGGGCCTGCGCGAGCGGTGAATCCGCCTGCCGCGCCTGCGTTGTCTGCTTGACCTTGCGCACCTTCATCAGTTCCTGGAACACGTCGATGGCGTGCTCGGCCGACCCCAAAGCGGCGGCCGGGGCAACCATGTTCAGGAACGTGGCCATGGGGGTGTGGATGCTCGGATCCGGGTGGATCCGGCTGCCGGGGTTGTCCGCGGCGGCCAGGAGATTCCACTCCAGGGCGCGGTGCGCCGGGACAAAGAGGTTCTCCGTCCGGAGATCGTTGCTCCCGGTCCCCCGCAGGCCGGCCGTGTGCCAGATGTCCAGCAGTTCAAGATCGGACACCGGAACCAGGCACTGCAGGCGGACGTCACCGTGCTGCACGGCCAGCAGCGCCCATTCGGAGTGCATAACGCCGGAGGCGAAGCTCCAGCGGCCGGAGATGGTGAACCCGCCGGGAACCTTCTCTGCCTTTCCTGGAGGCGCTCCGGTCGCGGCAGCCAGCGGGGCTGGCCCGTGGGCGAAGACCTCGTCCTGGGCTTCCTGCGGCCAGCGCGCCAGCATCCAGACGTGTTCCACCAGATGCCCCACACTCCAGGCCGTGGAGACACATCCCCGGGCGAGGCGGCGAACCACCTCCACGTAGGTTTCCAGCCCCATGCCGAAGCCGCCCACGGCCTTCGGCGCGAGCATCTGGAACACGCCTGTTGCCTTCAGTTCAGCCATGGTGGCTTCCGGGATACGGCGGATCTCCTCGGCTTCCGCGGCACGCTCCCGCAGCCGGGGAAGGAGGGCATCCACCCGAGCCAGCAGCTCGCCGTGCGAAGGAATGATCTCTGCCGGCAGGGTCTCCCGTGGCAGGATCTCCGCCGGAAGGATCCCCGCCGGAAGGTCGATGGTGTGTGCTGTATGGCTGCGCTTCGCGGCCAGGTAGCGGTGATTTGCCTCCGACACGTGCACACCGGTGGGGACCTGCTCCGAGACGTCAACGCCGAAGGCCGTCAGCTGCGCCACTTTGTCCGGGTTGTTGGTGAGCAGGCGGATCCGGCCGGCGCCAAGCGCGCCGAGCATCTGGGCGGCGGCGCTGTAGTCCCGCTCGTCCTCGCCGCGGCCCAGGGCAATGTTGGCTTCGTACGTGTCCAGTCCGGTGTCCTGCAGGGCATAGGCGTCGAGCTTGGAATACAGGCCGATGCCGCGTCCCTCCTGCCGGAGGTACAGCAGGAAGCCCCCGACGGAGGCAATCTCCTCGACTGCCTCGCGCAGCTGGGGTCCGCAGTCGCAGCGCTCGCTGCCGAACACGTCGCCCGTGAGGCACTCGCTGTGCAGCCGGACCAGCGGAGCTGTACCTTCCGGGCCCTGGTCCAGGAGCGTCTGCTCCCATTCGCCGAGCGCGAGCAGCAGATGCTCCTTGCCGTCGGCCAGCCCGTGGAACGTCATGATCTGGGCGGCGGCCGTGAAGCCGTCAGGGAACCGCAGCGGGACGGTGACCTGGCTGCGGACGACGGCCGGTTGTTCGAATGGCCGCGCGACGGTCTCGGACATAACGGTCATCTGGGCTCCTCAGGAAGGTCGGGACAGGAAGTACTTGAATGTTGAAGTAAAAGTTATCGCCTATTACTTCACGATGCAAGTGATATGAGCGACACAAAACTTCATTCGTGAAGTAAAAGCGTAGACTCGCGCTATGGAACGTGCCGAAGAACCGCGCTGGCTGAACGGCGAGGAACGCGACGTCTGGCTGACGCTGGTCGCTGTGATCATGAAGCTTCCCGCCGCCCTGGACGCCCAACTGCAGCAGGACGCCGGGATAAGCCACTTCGAGTACATGGTCCTGGCGGGCCTGTCTGAAGCTCCGGCCCGCACACGCCGGATGAGTGACCTGGCAGGCTTTACCGAGTCCGGGCTCCCCCGCCTGTCCCAGGTGGTCAGCCGGCTGGAGAAGCGGGGCTGGGTGCATCGCTCCACGGATCCTTCCGACGGACGCATCACACTGGCAACGCTCACCGACGAAGGCTGGGCGAAAATCACCCGAACCGCTCCGGGGCACGTGGAGGCCGTACGTGCCTTGGTGTTTGATCCCCTTACGAAGGCACAGTCGCGCCAGCTGGGGAGCATCGGCAAACGCATCATGGCCGCCGTCGACCCCGAGGACCGCTGCCTGGGCGAAAGCGCCCCAGCCTGAGGAGCAGGACGCTTGCGGACGGTCAGGCGTAAACGGTCTTTTCGACCTTCCACTGCATCAGCCGCCGGTATTCTCGGCCCGCCAGCGCTCCACAAGGACGACGGCGAACGGGTAGCAGATGCCCAGGGTACAGATGATGATGAGGGCCCCGAGAAGCTGAGTGCCGAACCACGAGGCCGCGCCGCCCCGGAACTGGTAGATCTGGCCCCCGGCAACCGCAGGCGTTCCATGGGCGCCTGGCGACGGATACTGCCCGTAGGCGGGCTGGTTGTTGATGGTCAAGGGATCCCCCAATAAGTTGCACGATGTCTGAACAATCGAACTGTAATTGGAAGGACGGACAATCCTGGCCTTGGAGGGCCACCAGACAGATTGGTGACGAAGGAACGCACTACCAATGGGCAGGCGCGTGACATCACAGGTCAGCGGTCGAAAAGAACGCGCACCGGGTGTGGCTCGTCGGCAGCGGCGACAATCTCGGCCGCCAAATCGCGGATACTGACGTTACGGGTCCTTGATGCACGGAAGAGCCATTCGAGCGCAACATCGTAGCTGCACCGTTCCTGGCCGATGATGACGCCCAGCGCGAGATCAGTCGGCGTCCGCGAAGCCATGGCCGCCCTAAGGTTCTCCTCAGTCTCCTGCAGTGACACGATCCGGAGGACGAGGCGCAGTCCCTTCGACGCCTCGGCGGCCAAGGCATGGGCTGCCGCCATGGCGTCCCGGCCGAATCCGTGCGGCCTGGAGCTGTAGAAGATCATTCCTGCGCTGGTCGGGCCCGCCAAATGCAGCCGCAACGCCAGGAGCGATCGCACCTTCTCGCGCCGGGCCGCTTCGACGAAACTGGGCCAGCGCTCCTCGGATCTCAGGTCTGTTACCGAGACGATTCCTACCTCGAGCGAGGCAATCACTCCCGGCCCTTCACGGTCTCTGGTCTGCTCGTCCTCAAGGCTTCGGCTGCGTTCATCCGAGCCGCCCATAACAGGGGCACCTGAGGGCCGGAGTACTGTGATTCCGCAGGACACGTCCCCGGAAAACCGCGCAAGCTCGTCCGCGCAGAACACCGACAGGTTCTCGAGGAAGCCGGATAGCTCCGTGGAATTCAACACAAGGTCCTGGATGCGCCGAGTGATGTCGGCGGTTTCATAGTTGAGGGGGGCGCGCGCAGCCATTTTGGACACCTCCGGGATGCTGGGGTGGTTCCACGCCCAGTTGGACGGGCACCGCACACTGCCTGACGGTCATCCCAGCGTACTCGTCCACCCAAACGGGAGGAATGACCGGCTGGGTGGAGTCTGTACCCTTGAGGCGTGGGACATTCAGCGGTCATCATCGGCGCGGGCATCGGCGGCCTGAGCACGGCACGGGCCCTGAAACGTCACGGCTGGTCAGTGACAGTCTTGGAGCAGGCTGCGGCCCTGCCGACGTCGGGCACCATGCTGGGCATGTGGCCGGCCGCCGTGAAGGCCCTCGACGGTATTGGTGTTGACGACTCGCGCCGCGGCGCCGGCTGGGCGCATATTGCTGCTGGCGCAGGAACCCGACTGTGGACGCCTGCGGGGCGGACGTTACTGACAGCCCCCGGGGGCGCCGACGTGCACCTGGTCTCCCGGCCCGCGTTACTCGCCGCGCTTGCCCGGGACATCGAGGTCAGCTTCAACACGCAGGTCATCGAGGCCGAACAGCTGGACGATGCGGAGTTGGTGGTCGGTGCAGATGGCACGTTCAGCCGCACCCGGCAGCGGATGTTCGGTGACCGGTTCCGCGCCCGTTCCCTTGGAGCCGTCGCATGGCGGGGCACCGTCAAGGGCGCCGTGGCCGAATACGGCGAGACCTGGGCCCCCGGGGCACTGTTCGGCATCACGCCGGCAGGTCCAGATGCGACGAACTGGTATGCATGCATCCGCTCCGATCGGACGTTTGATGGACCGCATCTGCCCCGCGTAGTGAACCATTTCGGCAGCTGGCACCGCGGGGTGCGGGAGCTGATCGGCAGGATCGAAGAGAACGCAGTCCTGCATCACGGACTCTTCGAGACGCCGACGTTGCATTCGTTCGTCACCGGGAACACTGCGCTGGTGGGCGATGCCGCCCACGCAATGGCGCCCTTCCTTGGACGCGGGGCCTGCGAGGCCATCGTCGATGGAACCACGCTGGGGCGGGTCATGGCACAGGCCTCCGCTGTCGACGCGGGTCTTGCCGCGTTCAATAAGGAACGCCGGGCGCGGGCTCAGCGGCTGGTGCTCGCCTCCCGCCTGATGGGCCAATTCGCCATGATGGATACCGGCTCAGGAATCCGCAACGCCGCAGTTGTTACCGTCGGACGGCTGGTGAAGCCCAGGCCACGGCAGGATCCCAAGCTCCCCCGCCGCTAAGAGTCGTCAGTCACGCGGGCGCATGAGCGGCGGATTCAGCACGGCATGCGTGGGCTGGCCTGCTGTCGGGCGGGCTGTTTTGGCGAGCCTGAAAAGAGCCGCGGGGCGGCCGGCGTCACCCGCAGTCATCCGCCCGGTGCTCTCCAGAAAACCAGGTGTTCCCGTGGCCTTCCGGTGGAAGTTCCTGGGGTCGAGGCGTGTACCCCAGACGGCCTCATAGACAGCACGGAGCTGTGCCACGGTAAATTCCTCACCGCAAAAGGCCGCCGCCAACGGCGAGTATTCGAGCTTCGATTTCGCCCGCTCCAGGGCATCGGCGAGGATCCGCTCATGGTCGAAGGCGAGCTGCACTTCGCCTCTCAGGACCTGGCTGACCGGATACCAGCCGGCATGCTCGGCGTCGCTCCCGGCGGACAGCACCGGGAAGTTGGGCGCGAGCAGCAAGTGAGCCACGGTAAGCACATCACCGCGCGGATCGCGCCCCTTCGGGCCATAGCTCCCCAGCTGCTCCAGGTGCCCGGGGACGTGCTCGACGCCGGTCTCTTCAGCAAGTTCGCGGGCCGCGGCAGACAGCAGGTCCTCGCCAGCCAGGACAAAACCGCCCGGGAGGGCGAGCGTTCCGCGGAACGGTTCAATGAGCCGGGTGATGAGCAGGACGTTCAGGGTGTCGTCGGCCACGGTGAGGGCGACGACGTCGACCGTCACCGGGAAGCGCGCGTGCTCCGGGTGGGATTCAGGCATCTCCCCATCCTAGGAACTTATCGTCATCTTGACAATAAGTTCCGGCGGCGCCTATCGTTTGATTATCGTCAAAGTGACGACAAAAACCGTTGAGGAGAATCCCATGGCCAACATCAAGAACTACCCCTGGATCAGCCACTTCCTGGGCAGCCCCACCGGCTATGTCGTCCACCTCCAGAAGGGCTCGGTCCGCCACGAAGGAGTAGGCCAGGCGTTCTGGTACCGCCCCGCGGTCTCCGTGCTCAGCGAGGTTCCCGTCGATGACCAGGAACTGCCTACCCTCTTCCACGCCATCACCCGGGACCACCAGGACGTAAGCATCCAGGCGAACGTGACCTACCGCTTCGTCGACCCCGTGGCCGTCTCCAGCCGGCTCGACTTCGGCCTCCAACCGGCCGGTGCGGGCCCCGCGACCGGCAGGGACCAGGTGGCCACCATCATCGGCCAGCTCTGCCAAAGCCACGCCATCGACCAGATCGCCACGACCACGCTGGCCGAGGCGCTGGAGCGCGCCGTCAGCCAGCTCCGCAGTGTCCTTACCGACGCGCTGCGCTCGGACGCCCGGCTCCTGTCCACCGGCATCGAGATCCTTGGCGTGCAGGTCCTGGCCGTCCGGCCGGAGTCAGACGTCGAAAGAGCCCTCCAGACGCCGGTCCGCGAACAGCTCCAGGCCGAAGCAGACCGCGCCGTCTACGAACGCCGGGCCGTCGCCGTCGAACGTGAACGGACCATTTCCGAGAACGAAATGGCGAGCCAGATCGAACTGGCCACCCGCCGTGAACACCTGGTGGCCCAGGAAGGCGCCAACGCACGGCGTGCGGCCGAGGAAAAAGCAGCCGCGGGACTGATCGACGCGCACGCTTCAGCGGAACGCCAGGGCATCAGCGCCGACGCCGAAGCGAACCAGATCCGGCTGCTGGGCGAGGCTGCTGCGGCACGGGAGGCCGCCACCATGGAGGTCTACCAGGACGTGGACCAGGCCACGCTTCTGGGCTTGGCCCTCCGCGAGGCAGCCGGCTCGCTGCCGAACATCGGGGACCTCACCATCACCCCGGACCTGCTCAGCGGGGCGCTGGCCGGGCTGCTCCGGGAGCCGGCCGGCGGCACGGCCTTGGCTGATGCAGGCCGCATGGCTGCAGGCACCACCGGCAACGCCGGGAAGTAGGATCCCGGCATGGCAAATCCACGCCTTGTCATCGTCCACCGACGGACTGAGCTCCAGGAACTGCTGGACCGGCACGCCACCCGCGGACAGGCCGAGTTCTTCCTCCGCACGCGGGGACGCGACATCCAGGATGTCCAGGGGCGACATGACCGGATCACCGTCGCGCTGGAGACGGTGCGGGCAGCAGTCCCGGCCGAATGGCGTCACGCCGAGGTGGAGCGCACGGACCTCAGCCGCTTCCTGCTCACGGCGGAGGACATCGTCGCCGTGGTGGGCCAGGACGGGCTGGTGGCCAACGCGGCCAAGTACCTCAACGGCCAGCCGGTCATCGGGATCGATCCGGAACCCGGAGCGAATCCCGGCGTCCTGGTCCGGCACACGCCCAACGGGGCAGCAAAGCTGCTCCGGGAAGCTGCCCTGGCCGGGCCGGAACGGCTGAACAGCCAGGAGCTCGCCACCGTCACAGCACGCCTCGACGACGGGCAGGAACTCTCGGCGCTCAACGAAATCTTCGTCGGGCATGCCTCGCACCAGTCGGCCCGGTACCAGCTCACCACCCCGGACGGCCGAACCGAACGGCAGTCCTCGTCCGGGCTGATCATCTCCACCGGCACCGGGGCCACGGGCTGGTGCGCTTCCATCGCCCTCGAGCGCGGAGGACGCGCCCTGCCGGCGCCGGCCGACCCCCGGCTCGCGTGGTTCGTCCGCGAGGCCTGGCCCTCCCCCATCACCGGAGCCTCCCTGACGGAGGGGGTGCTGGAGGCGGTCGAGACACTTCGGATCACCGTGGCATCCGACCTGCTGGTGGTGTTCGGCGACGGCATGGAATCGGACCGCCTCACGGCATCCTGGGGCCAGGAAATCACAGTGCGGTTGGGCGAAAGACCGCTGCGGCTCGTGGTGTAGGCAAGTTGTCTGGTCAATCCGGCTCGAGTGTGTTGTGATTTTGACCAGTCGAGCAATAGCGCCGGAAATCCCCGGCTCCCGGCGGCCTCATCGTTGGACGGAACCGTGGCACTGGTGACAGGCGCCAAACGTGAACCACTGGAGCCTGCTGCTGGACGCGCTCACTCACCACGCTGCCGCAACACCCGGCAATTCCCGTATCGTCAACATCGCGTCCCGGCATGGCAATGCCGGGCTGCACAGTAAGGACTGTGCTGCGGCAGCCAGTACGTTCATCGGGATAGGCCCAGGTACGACCGCTCCTGATACAACCGCTGATCCACGTAAGCAGGCGTCAATACAAGAAGATCAGCAGCCAGTCGCGGTTGTGCGCATGCACGAGTGCGAGGAACAGCACGAAGTCGAAGACCAGGTGCACCGTCACAACATAGGTGAACGACTTGGTCAGCTTGAAGGTGTATCCCTGCAGCAGCGCGAACGGGAACGTAAGAAGCGGTCCCCAGGCCATGTAGCCGATCTCCCACAGAAAGGACGAGAAGACCACGGCCTGCAGGATGTTGGCGAGCCAGTCCGGGAAGTGCCGCCGGAGCAGCGTGAACGTGGTGCAGATGAAGAACAGCTCGTCCCAAATACCAACCGCATTCACGCCGAGAAAGAGGCGCCAGAAGATGGTGGGGTCGAACGCGTTCGGCCAGTTCTGATACACCCCGGTGCGGATCAGGTAGACCGGCAGGATGAGGTAGCCGAGGGCCACAACAGCGATCAGGTACAGCTTTGCGCTCAACGGCCACTTGCGGCCCGTGTTCACCGGAAACTTGATGATCCTCTCGCGGTAGGCGAAACGGGACACCAGCCACGGCACCAGCACGGCCAACGCGAGGGCACCACCCATGAGCGTAATGTGCGGGATGCTCAAATCAGCGTTCAGCGGAACCAGGCTGATGATCACCATTCCCGCCGCAATCAGCGCGAGGTGCCGTAGGAATTCGAGGTCGATGACTGCGGCCGTGACGAGGCTCAACGCAAGCACGCCGTAGCCCATGAGGTCATTCTCGACACCGAACAGCAGCACTCCGGACACGGAGAGCAGGACCGCCGGCACCAGTTTCCAGGTGAGCGCGGTACGGGGTGGTTCGGTCACGATCGAAGTCACCCTACCAGCATGTCAGCGACGGCGCCGTCGGGGAAAGATGGCCGCGGCGGTCAACCCCTGGGCGAGGCCCCCAAAGCACTGTTACCCCTGCCCACAGGCGGTTTTCCGGAGTACGATGTGGGCGTCGGCAGGATTCCTGCGACTCCTTGCCGCAAGGCCGGCTCTCCATCTGAAGAGCCGGCAACCAGCGTGAAAGGGAGACAAAATGACTACCGCGTCACACCCTGCCCAACACCACATGATGGGGTTGACACTTCACAACACCGCCATCGGTATCGGTGCAGTTTTCCTGCTGGTTGGAGTCCTCGGGTTCATCCCGGGAATCACCACCAATTACGGCGCCATGACCTTCGCGGGACATGAGTCCGGGGCCATGCTCCTTGGCGTCTTCCAAGTGTCAGTGCTGCACAACATCGTGCATTTGCTGTTCGGTGTGGCTGGGATCGTTATGGCCCGGACAAACCCGATGGCCCGCTGGTTCCTGCTCGGCGGCGGCGTCGTGTACCTGGTCCTGTGGATCTACGGCCTGGTCATCGACATGAACGCGGCGGCCAACTTCGTCCCGTTCAACACCGCTGACAACTGGCTGCACCTGGTTCTGGGCCTCGGCATGATCGGCCTGGGCCTCTGGCTGGGCAGGGATGCCATGGAGAAGGCGAAGGGAAGCACCCCATAACTCCACGGTTCGTGGAAAACCGACGACGGCGGCCGTCCCCCGGGGTACACAATCCTCGGGACGGTCGCCGTCAGTCCCTCTGCGTCGGCTGCTGCTGACGCAAGCCTTAACACAGCCGAGCAGTACCGGGTGATCCTGAGGTGACGCAGTGAATGACGCATCGAACAGTGGACGGCCGGAAGGTGAACCCCGCTCCCTCTGGGTCGCTACCGCCGGAACCACCGATTATCCGGTCCTGCGGGGGGATCTGGAGGTGGACGTCGCGGTCATCGGGGCCGGCATCGCCGGGCTGACCGCAGCGTTGGCGCTCAAACGTACCGGGCGGACTGTCGCGGTCATCGAGACCGCCCGCGTCGGAACCGGCGTCACCGGCCACACCACCGGCAAGGTCACCTCCCTTCACCGCCTTGCCTACACGGAACTTGCCCGCAGACACGGCAACGACACCGCGCGTATCTACGGGGAGGCCAACCAGGCCGCAGTCGAACACGTCGCGCAACTCGTGGCCGCCGAAGCCATCGACTGTGACTTCCGCCGCGTCGCCAACTACACCTACGCCGAATCCGACGACGCGCTCAGCCTTGTGCGCGCCGAAGCCAACCTTGCCGCCAGCCTCGGCCTGCCGGCCGCTTTCACCACCGACGTGCCGCTGCCCTTCCCGGTTAAGGGTGCGGTCCGATTCGACGGGCAGGCGCAAATCCATGCCGTGAAATACCTCCGGGGTCTCGCCCGCGCGGTCAACGGAGAGGGCAGCTTCGTCTATGAGCAGACCCGGGCGCAGCAGGTCCACGATGGTTCCCCGGCCGTCGTTGATACAGAACACGGCACCGTCCGGGCCCGCGGCATCATCGTCGCTACGAATGTGCCCTGGGGCGGGCAGGGCCTGTTCTATTTGCGGTCGCATCCGCACCGCTCCTACCTCGTCGCCGGCCGCGTGGACACGCCACCGCTGGATGCCACGTTCATCAGCGCCGACGAACCGATGCGATCCATTCTGACCACCAGCGTCAACGGCACAAGCTACGTGCTCACCGGCGGCGAGGGCCACCGTGTGTCCGAGCCCGGCGACACAGCAGCGCGTTACCGCAGACTCGCCACCTTCGCCCACGACCGCCTCGGTGTGGACGCGATCGCCTACCGATGGTCAACACAGGACGGCATCCCGCTCGACGGGCTGCCCTACGCCGGACTCATGTCCCCCACCGCCAAACACGTGTACGTGATCACCGGCCTGCGCAAATGGGGCCTGTCCAATGGAACCGCTGCCGCCCTCATTCTTGCCGACACCCTCAGCGGCCGGGAAAACCCCTGGGCCTCTGTGTTCAACAGCAACCGGTTCACCCCGGCAGCCAGCGCGAAACGGTTCGCGGAGGAGAACTTCAAGACCGTGGCAGCTGTCCTGGCCGGCAAACTCCGCGGCCGGCCCGGCCACACGGAACTGTCGCCGGGTCAGGGGAAAGTCATGACCGTCAACGGCGAGAGCACCGCCGTCTATAGAGACGCAGACGGGCAGGTCCACGCCGTCTCCGCCACATGCACCCATCTCGGCTGCACCGTCGGCTTCAACACCGCCGACGCCACCTGGGACTGCCCCTGCCACGGCTCCCGGTTCTCCACCGACGGCACGGTCATCCAAGGACCCGCCGCCAAGAGCCTCCCACCCGCGCAGATGCCCTGATCCCCTGCTAGTTGCCGGACCGGCGCCTGGGGCCGGTCCGCACCACGCCCACAGCGGCCAGTAGGGCTCCCACTCCCTCAGCCACGGCGCTGAGGGACTTCTCGAAAAACCACACCGGCTCATACATCGCAGGCAAAGGTCCAAAGGCCGGAATATCCACATACCGGTACAACACCACGGCCACGAATGCGCTCAGGGCCACCACCAGGGCCAGGGCAAAGGAGGCTCTGCTGCCGCGGAACAGAACCCACAGCGCCGCCAGCACCGCCGCGGCCGATTCGAGATAGAACAGGTTGCCTTGTCCGATTCCGCCAGGCGAGGCCGCCTGGTAGCCGGGGGCCAGATAGATATGTACCCCGGCATCGATGAACAATGCCAGTGCCGTCAGTACCCTCAGTGCCATGTTCATTTGACTATCAGCGTCCCGCGCATATTGGGGTGATAGGTGCAGAAGTAGGGGTAGGAGCCGGGTGACGAGGGCGCCGTGAACGTGGCCGTCCCGCCGCTTCCCCGCACATCCACGTCAAATGCCTGGCCCTGGTCCGCGGTGACGGTATGGCCCGCGGCGTCCATGTTGGTGACCGTGACAATTGTGCCCGGCGCAACGGTCAGCGGCGCGCCGTACCCGAAGTCCTTGATGGTGATAACAGGCGCTCCGGGGGTGACCGCTCCCATCGTCGCTGTCCCCGCCCCGGGGGACGCCGTGGGACTTCCGGTGCCGGAGCCGCAACCTACCAAAAGGAGCGCCGCCATCAGCAGCACTGTGGCCTTGGCCTGAATCGCTCTCACTGTGACCGTCCTCGACTCCGGAAAACCAGGGCCGGCCAGGCCCTGCCTGTCCCTATTATTGTGCGCGCATCCGACGGAAATGGCGCCTGCGGCTGCAGCGGCAGGCGCCACCTTGCCCGCGGATCAAGAATGTCAGTGCCGGCAGATAGGTTCAGGGCGAAATGATCGCCACGAAAGGGAACCGATCCGCGTGTCTACACCAGCATCGTTTGAATCAACGCCCGCGACGTCAAGCATGCCCGATTGGTACCCGGAGTTGTTGGCGTCCGTCGCCTCACAGGTCCGTTCCGGCCGGTCCAGGGCAATTTCGGCCGCCAACCGGGAGATGCTGCTTTCGTACTGGGTGATTGGCAGCGAATTGGCCAAGCGAGAGTCAGCCCAAGGTTGGGGTAGCAAAGTGGTAACGCGGCTCTCGGCTGACGTCCGCTCGGCTTTTCCCGAGGCACGTGGATTTTCGCCGCGAAATCTCCGCTATATGAAGTCGTTCGCCGAAGCCTGGCCTGACTTCCCAATGTTGCAACAGCCTGTTGCAACATTGCCGTGGGGCCACAATGTCACCCTTCTCGACAAGCTTGAAGACTCGGGCGCCCGGCGCTGGTACGCCGCTGCCGCCGTCGAGAATGGCTGGTCACGGAACGTGCTTGCCCACCACATCGAGACGAAGCTCTCCGAACGTTCCGGCAAGGCGATCACCAACTTCAAAGCGACATTGCCGCCGTCGGATTCGGATCTTGCCCAGCAGTCTTTCAAGGACCCCTATGTTTTTGACTTCGTGGCCATGACAGGCAAGCGGAATGAACGTGATCTTGAGGGACAGCTCGTGGTGCACGTCGAAAGGTTCCTGTTGGAACTCGGTCAGGGATTCGCCTTCGTTGGCCGGCAAGTCCGGTTGACCATCGGGGCGGACGAATTCTTCGCCGACCTGCTGTTCTACAATTTCAAGCTGCGTTGCTTCGTCGTGGTCGAGCTGAAGGCCACCGCCTTCAAACCGGAGTATCTGGGCCAGATCAACATGTACATGTCCGCTGTTGATGATCTCCTGGGTCATACAGACGACGAGCCCACCATCGGACTGCTGTTGTGCAAGACCAAGAACAACGTCGTAGCTGAATACTCTCTACGGGGCTTCTCGAAACCGATCGGGATCGCCGAATGGGAATCCGGGATCGTGGCGTCCTTGCCGCAGGAATTCGCTGCCACCCTTCCCAGCATCAGCGAAATCGAAGCCGAGCTTTCACAAGACTTTTCCCAAGGAGATCCGGTGGATTAGCCGGAATCACTAGGCAAGGCTCTGCGTCAGCCCGGGGTGAGGACGCAGAACTCGTTGCCCTCCGGGTCGGCGAGGCACACCCATGGCACATCGCCCTGGCCGACGTCGGCGTCAGTGGCGCCCAGCGCCCGCAGCCTGGCCACTTCTGCCGCTTGATCATCACCCGGGTACGGCATCAGGTCGAGATGGACACGGTTCCACACCGTCTCCACGCCGGACGTGCGAAGTAGTTCCAGATACGGCCCGACACCCGTGGCAGAACGCAGCCTCGCATGGTCGTCGTTCACCTCATGCACGGTCCAGTCCGTGGCCTCGCCCCAGAACCGGGCCATGGCCCGCGGATCCGCGCAGTTGACCACCACCGTGGCGATCGGCCCGGTGTCCCGGTAGATCGGTCGCGGCTCCAGCACACAGAACACATTGCCCTCCGGGTCGGCCAGGACCGTCCACGGCACATCACCCTGACCCACGTCGGCAGGCGTCGCACCGAGTTCCAACAGCCGCGCCACCAGTTCTGCCTTATGGGCCGCAGAGGTGGTGGCCAGATCGAGGTGCGCGCGGTACTTCACTGTCTCGGGGTCCGGGACAGTCACGACATCGACGCACACGGCGGTGGGGTCCGGCCATGCGAAGCCCACAGGTTCAACATTGGTCACTCCGGGTCCCTCGCTGGAAACACCCCAGCCGAGCGCCTCCGCCCAAAACCGGCCGAGCGCCGAGTCATCCCGAGCCTTGAAATTCACCTGAACAAGTCGCAGCGCCATACCACCCGACCCTATACCAAACGTGGCAAGACCCCATGGGTAATGTGCGGGGAGGGCCACTGCGAGGTCCGACGGTCGGGACCAAAACGGCTGTGCCGAAGGCCCACTGTTCGCCGCGGCGCACCCCGTACCAGGACAGGCCTGCGATGGCCAGCCCGGTCGCAGCGATGAAGCCGCTGAGCGCAATGTGCAGATGGCTGATGTAGTGATGCAGCTGTGGGCTGAACGCCTCGACCTCGGCCATCCCCTTGTCCACTTGATCGGGGCCGATGCCCAGCTCAAGGAAGGCGCCGCTAAAGTTGAGTCCCAAGAAGACCACGGCGTACGCAACGAAGACCAGCCCGGCAAGCGTCATGAGAGCGGCTCCCGTCCGGAGGCGGGCCTGGTTTCCCGGGGTGCTTTGGATGGCAGCCATAGCCACCACCCTCTCTCGTGTCCATTTAGGTACTCGATGAGAGTCCCCTGATCCCAGGACTGTCAAACGGTCCTCCTGAATAGGAGGCTAGCGTGGGGCGACCAGGAAAAGGATGCCTTAGAACCGCGGCGAGTAGCCGGCCGATGTCCCCCATGGGCCGTCCTTATCGTCACAGTCTTCGGGACGAGCCATCAAGTAGTCGCCTGCTTTCGTAGGATCCAGCAGTCCGGGAAGTATTCCAGGGTCATGGGAATGTGCGGCGATGGGTGCTTCAGGAACCACTCGTAGGCCTCGTCGTCGCCGGCCGCGAGCCACGGCTTCGGCAGGCCTCTGAGCTTTCGTGCTTTCCTGCCGCGCAGTTCCTGCTGGAGGTTGAAGTAGCACTGGAGAACGGCGAAGCCGAAGAGGGCGCCGAAGAAAAGCATAACCAACGTCATGACGGGTAGTTCGAACACCGTAATGACTGCAAGCACCAGGCAGCCCAGGGTGACCGGCGCGAACAGGATCATCATGAACAGGCTGAAGTAGAAGGACCGGATCGTGTTGTGGTCACCGCCCCCGTCGCCGGCGCCCAGGCCCCATTCTTCCTCCGTGTATGCGTACACGGTCCTGCTCCCAAAGGCGTACCCGTAGTTCATCACTCGGGGCACGTAGGGCAGTTTGAGATCCTTGTTTTTACTCACGATGGCACTAGCCTATCGACCCCACGATGCCGACATCTCACAACGTTGTGAGATCCCGATCTAACTGAGTTATTGCTCATCAGCATGGGACAGTGAGTTTCGGCGTTCCTGGCGCATCATCATGAGGTCCTTAGAACCTGGGGAGGACTGGTTCTACCAGCACACCACGAGGAAGTTCTTCCGCGGCCCGCAACTCCCGGATCCTCAGTCCAGACCACCGGAGCAGCCGGCACCTGCGCCGGCAGACAAGGTACCGGCAGACTGGCGAGAGCGCACACACCGGTGACCGTGGATCCCGAATTAGCCGCACCGACGCTGGGATTCGGTGAAGGATGAACGGCGTGCCTGGTTCCCGGCAACAGCAAATTTCCAAAGTGTGGGTAACACTGCCGTCGAGCGGATGGCTAGGCTGGGTGGATGGCGACAGTTATTCTCGTGCGGCACGGCCGCACCACTGCCAATGCCACTGGACTGCTGGCCGGTCGGGCCGCCGGTGTCAGCCTGGACCAGATCGGGCGCGAGCAGGCGGCTTTGACCGGAGAGCGGCTCGCGGCCGTGCCCGTAGTTGGGGTGGTGTCGAGCCCTCTTGAGCGTTGTCAGCAGACCGCCCAACTCATCCTTGATCGCCAGTCTGGCACTCCGCACGCGCCGTTGGAATCCGGTCTTACCGAGTGCGATTACGGCCAGTGGCAGGGCCGCACGCTCAGTGATCTCGCAACCGAAGATCTGTGGTCGGCTGTGCAATCGCAGCCGTCCGCCGTCATCTTTCCCGGCGGTGAATCCATGGCCGCGATGCAGGCTCGGGCCGTAGCAGCAATTCGACGCCACGATGCAGCCTTCGAAGCCGAGTACGGGCCAGGAGCCGTATGGGTGGCGGTGAGTCACGGTGACGTCATCAAATCAATCGTCGCCGACGCGTTAGGCATGCACCTCGACCTGTTTCAACGCATTAACGTGGGCCCTGCCTCCGTATCGATCGTGCGCTACGGAGCCAGTCGGCCGAGCGTCTACGCGATCAACACCGACGCAGGGGATCTGTCGTGGCTGTCGAACGGCATCCACTCTGGTGACGCGCCGGTGGGCGGTGGTGCAGGGCACAGGGCGCCATGAAGCTCATATGCCTAAAATGCTCATATGCCTACACGTGTTCATGAGTTTGCCTGGCCTGATCGGGTCGTCGTTGGCACCATTGGCCTTCCGGGGGCACGCACGTTCTACCTGCAGGTGCGGGCCGGGACTCAGATCGTAAGTATCGCCATGGAGAAGCAGCAGTCGGCCCTGCTCGCCGACAAAATCGACGAAATCCTGGACCACCTTCTCACCGTCGAGGGCAACCCCCACAGCGTTCCCACCAGCACCCCCATAGAACTTGTCGACAATGACCAGCTCGAGGCCGTTCAGGAGCAGTTTCGGACCGGCGCCATGAGTTTAGGTTGGGACCCGACGACGGCGCAGGTCGTGATAGAGGCCTACCCGATCACCGATGTCGACGCTGATGACAACGACGAGTCGCTTGAGGAGGACGACGCTGACGTGCCCGAAATGCTGCTGGTGCGGATGCCGGTTGGCACCGCCCGCGCGTTCGCCAAGCGCACGCGTGAGGTTGTGGGCGCCGGGCGTCCCGCGTGCCCGCTTTGCGGTTACCCCGTAGACGCCGACGGGCACGTCTGCACTCGGCCCGAGGTCTGATGCCGGCGCCCGACCTGTTTACGGCCGAGCTGACGCTCACCGGGCGCATTACGACGGCGTCGAACGCCACCTTCCTGGGCAGCATTGGGGACACTGCTGTCGTCTATAAGCCGATAGCCGGGGAGAAACCGCTGTGGGATTTTCCCGACGGCTGCCTCGCCCACCGGGAGGTTGCCGCCTACCTGGTTTCGGAGGTCCTCGGCTGGAACGTGGTGCCGCGCACCTGGTTGCGCGATGGTCCGTTCGGCGATGGGATGGTGCAACTGTGGCAGGAGACAGACCCCGACCAGAACGCGGTGGACCTCGTTGCGTCGGACGACGTCCCGGAGATCGGCTGGAAACACGTCCTCCAGGGTCAGGATGAGAACGGACGGATGGTCGCCCTCATACACGAGGACTCTCCGGCGCTCAGACGCATGGCGGTGTTCGACGTCGTCGTGAACAACGCCGACCGTAAAGGCGATCACATCCTTGCCATCACGGACGGACACCGGCACGGCGTGGACCACGGGCTTACCTTTCACCGTGACTACAAGCTACGTACGGTGCTGTGGGGGTGGCTGGGAGACGCTCTGACCGTCGAGGAACTTGAGGGCATCGATCGTGTCACCGAAGGACTGAACGGTGAGCTGGGCCGAGACCTCGCGGACCTGCTCAGCGCCGAAGAAATTGGGTCGGTCGCCGCGCGCTGCGCCCGGTTGCGCTTGGCGGGTCGGTTCCCGGCTCCGAGGGGTGAGATGTCGGCGGTGCCCTGGCCGCTGTTCTAAGGGAATCACGGCTACGGGCTTCGCTGACGCTGTCCTTGCCTAAGGGGCCTTCCGCGAATGGCTCGTTGTCTGAATCGCTTGCGAGCGCGGCCGGCAGCTTCCTGCAGCAGCGGATCGGTGATGATCACAGTCGCCGCGCCCGGAGCGATGTCGAAAGCGATGAACCCGCGGGACTTGTCCCCCGGCAGGACGTCACCGGAGCCCAGCTGGTTATCGGCTAACATGCTGAGGTCAGCCTTCCGCCCGCTGGCATCCTTGGCCGAGAAGTAGAACGGATTCGAGCTCGACTTTCCCGCCTCGGTCTCCCACAGCACATCCAGGAGCAGGTAGGTTCCATTCTTCGGCGGCGTCGCAAAGGCAGTCGTAGTCACCGTGTCGGTCCGCACCGCGGAGACGATCGTGATCCTGGCGACGTCGCCGTTGCGCATTTTCACGCTAAACGGTGCTCCCACTGAAGGAGCGGCACGAGCCGCCGGCGCGGCGGGGCTGCCGCCGGCGGCGCCGCGGCCTCGGCCGGAGCCGCGGAGGCAGCCGCCGAAGCGATGGGGCTGGTGTCCGCCACAGACTTGCTGCCGCTGGAGCACGAGCCCATGACGATTCCGAGCAGCAGGACGCCAGCCGGAATCACAAAGCGTTTCTTCTTGTAGAACGGGCGCTTGGCCGGGGGCGCAGCAACCGGAACGGACGGGACTGAATCAAAGTTCTGGTGAGACACGGTGGTGGTGCCTTTCGAGAGTGCGTTGGGTGATGCTGCAGGTGCTATTGCTTTTCCCATTTGCCGCAGCGGCTGGATTTGAAATCTTGGCCGGCGGACAGCGCAACGGAGGGCCGGCCGCCGCCGGGGAGGTCGTTGTCGATGATGTTGCTGCCGTTGCTGCCGGTGGCGTAGATGCCCCAGTAGCGGGAGGAGCCGACGTCGGCGGATGCCCGGTACGTGCCGGGTTCGATGTCGGAGCCCACGGTCCAGGTGCCGTCGCTGATGGTGTTGGCAGCCTTGGCCTTCTCGGCCCCGGTTACCGCCTCTTCCCTGGCCTTTACCGCGGCTTCGGCGGTCTTGACTGCAGCGCCGGCCTTGCCCACTTCGGTTTCCCGTGCGGAAACCTTGGATTCTGGGGCAACGATTCCGCCCTGGAGGCTGTCGTACTTACCCTTCACGGACGCATAGCTGGACTGTGCGGCGTCGCGCTCAATCTCGACCGTTGCCTTCTCGTCCGCCAGCGCCGCGTAGGCATCGCTGGTCTTCGGATCGGGAAGTGTGGTTCCGAAGGCCACCCCACCGGCGAGAAGTACGACGGCGGCTGTCGCCTGTAGGATGCGCTTCTTCCGGCTGGACTTCGCGGACTGAGCGGGTTGCTCCTCGGCTGCCTCGGGGCAGCCTGGCCATCAGGCCTTTGGGCCTGGCCGGCGTCGTCTGTGTTCAACATGTTCTCTAATGGCCTGGGATGTTGGCCCAGCAGCGAGATTACGCCCACGCAGAATGTCAGACCCCCTTTCCATAATGAGTACATGGCAAGCGAAGCGGTGGCAAAGGCGTTTGAGGCGATAGACGCCGCCGTTGCCATGCTTCGCGACGAGGTGGCTGAATCCGCTTGCGGGTCGCCCTCGGACTCCGACCCTCTGGCTGTCGTTGCTGATGGATGTTTGGACATCCTTGCCGGGATCGCACGGGCTGAGGCGCGGATCGCGGCATTGAAGGCGGAGGCAGCCGCTACATATGCGGACTCGGCGCGGTTGGCGGCCCCGCTGTACATTTCGGTCCAGGCGCAGGAAATGGCAATAGCGGCCGAAGTGGGCTGCGTGCTGGCCATCGGCGACCGGGCGGCAGGCGCGCTGCTGGAGCAGTCCTACGCCCTGTCAACGTCTCTGCCACGCACCCTTTCAGCCCTTCAGGCGGGAACGGTTTCGTGGCAGCACGCCAGGGTGATGGTGGACGAGACCGCCACCCTTGACCGCGACGCAGCCAAGGCACTGGAAGCCCACTTCCTCGATGCTGACGCGCCCAATCCTGCCTGCGGTTGCCCAGCCGGCGAGATGCCCGCCTACAGGTTCCGGCGGAAAGCCCGGACTTGGCGAGAACGCCACCACCCGGACAGCATCGAAAAACGCCACGTTAAGGGCGTCAAGGACAGGTGCCTGGAATTTACGCCGGAGCAGGACGGTATGGCGCGGGTGTCCGCCTACCTGCCTGCGGACCAGGCGGCCGCGATCTGGAACCGCATTACTGCCATCGCGCGGGGCCTGCAGGGTCCCCAGGAGGAACGGACGCTCACGCAGCTGAGGGCAGACGTCTTCGCCACGGCAACCCTGCGAAGCGACAGCGGCTGCACCCGCTGCAGCAACAGCATCGGCAGCAGCGGGACTGGGGCTAGGGCGGGGGCACCCGGTCTTGCCGATATCCCCACGCCCCGGGCGGAGGTCCTGATCACCGTTCCCATCTTTTCCCTGCTTGGGGTGACCGAGGAGCCGGCGATGCTCGACGGGTACGGACCCATCCCAGCCTCCATGGCACGGGATCTGGTGGCCAACGGAGCTGACTCGTTCCACCGGGTGCTCGTCGATCCGCGAAATGGGGCACCGTTGGAAATCGGCCGCACGAGTTACCGGGTCACGAAGGCCATGCGGAACTGGCTACGGATGCGCGACGGCAAATGCCCGTTCCCCGGCTGCAGCAACCAGTCCCTGGACAACGAGGCAGACCACCTCCTGGCCTGGCATCACGGCGGAACCACCGGGATCAGCAATTTGGGACAGCCATGTCGCCGGCACCACAGCCTCAAACACGCCAGCGGCTGGAAACCGACGCCGGCAACAAAGAACGAGCCGCCCGGCTGGGTTTCACCATCAGGGCGCAAATACAAAAGCGAACACCAGGAATGGGAACCACCCCACTGGCCGCCTTCACTGGGGCCGCAAGCCGGTGAGGGGCACCGCTCTGGGTCCTATCCATCTACGTCCACCGCCTCGCGCGGGACCGTGGATTATGTTCAGATGCCGCCATCGGCGGGAGAACACTGCCTTCGCGCGTACCTTGGTGCAAGATGAGCTGCCGGACGAACCTGCCGGGCCTCGACCGTCCCGTGGGTTCCGCTGCGCCACCGCCTGACCCGGCGCCGGATCCACGAGACCTCCCCCAACGTACAAGGGACGCCGCACAAGCGTGCGGCGTCCCTTGTTGTCATGTCCTGGAAATTGTCACGGCGGCGGGGGGGGTCCTAGAAGTCCCAGTCGTCATCCTCGGTGTTGACAGCCTTACCGATGACATACGAAGAACCGGACCCGGAGAAGAAGTCGTGGTTTTCATCAGCATTCGGTGACAGGGCCGAGAGGATGGCCGGGTTCACGTCGGTGACGGAAGCCGGGAACATGGCCTCGTAGCCCAGGTTCATCAATGCCTTGTTGGCGTTGTAGTGCAGGAACTTCTTGACGTCCTCGGCCAGGCCAACGGAGTCATAGAGGTCGTGCGTGTACTGGACCTCGTTCTCGTAGAGCTCGAAGAGCAGTTCGAACGTGTAGTCCTTGATCTCCTGCTTGCGCTCCTCGGACAGGCCCTCAAGGCCCTTCTGGAACTTGTAGCCGATGTAGTAGCCGTGGACGGCTTCGTCGCGGATGATCAGGCGGATCAGGTCAGCCGTGTTCGTCAGCTTGGCCCGTGAGGACCAGTACATCGGCAGGTAGAAGCCCGAGTAGAACAGGAAGGACTCCAGCAGCGTGGAGGCCACCTTGCGCTTCAGCGGATCGTCGCCCTGGTAGTAGTCCATGACGATCTGGGCCTTCTTCTGAAGGTTCACGTTCTCGGTGGACCAGCGGAAGGCCTCGTCGATCTCCTTGGTGGAGGCCAGCGTGGAGAAGATCGAGGAGTAGCTCTTGGCGTGCACGGACTCCATGAACGCAATGTTCGTGTAAACGGCTTCCTCGTGCGGGGTGATCGCGTCCGGAATCAAAGAAACGGCGCCGACGGTGCCCTGGATGGTGTCCAGCAGGGTCAGGCCCGTGAACACGCGCATGGTGAGCTGCTGTTCGTCCGGAGTCAGCGTGGCCCACGACTGCACGTCGTTGGAGAGTGGGATCTTCTCGGGCAGCCAGAAGTTGTTGACCAGGCGGTTCCAGACGTCTACGTCCTTGTCGTCCTGGATGCGGTTCCAGTTGATCGCTTCGACGTGGCTAAGCAGCTTGACCTTCTCGGTCATGTCATCCCCTAAAAGTTGGGTTGTTCTTTGAAGTTAAGCGTACGACGGCGGGCGGGCGCCCGCCGTCGTACTGTCCGGTTTTAGTTGAAGATTAAAGCATGCAGCTGACGCAGCCGTCCACCTCAGTTCCCTCCAGCGCGAGCTGGCGGAGACGGATGTAGTAAATGGTCTTGATGCCCTTCTTCCAGGCGTAGATCTGGGCCCGGTTGATGTCGCGCGTTGTGGCCGTGTCCTTGAAGAACAGCGTCAGGGACAGGCCCTGGTCCACGTGCTGGGTGGCTGCGGCGTAGGTGTCGATGACCTTCTCGTAGCCGAGCTCGTACGCGTCCTGGTAATACTCCAGGTTGTCGTTCGTCAGGTACGGCGCCGGGTAGTACACGCGGCCCAGCTTGCCTTCCTTGCGGATCTCGATCTTGGACGCCACCGGGTGGATCGAAGAGGTGGAGTTGTTGATGTAGGAGATGGAGCCCGTCGGCGGGACGGCCTGCAGGTTCTGGTTGTAGATGCCGTGCTCCATGACGGAGGCCTTCAGCGCGCGCCAGTCATCCTGGGTGGGGATGTGGATGTTCTTGAACAGCTCCGCAACCTTCCCGGTCTGCGGCACCCACTCCTGCTCCGTGTACTTGTCAAAGAACTCGCCCGAGGCGTACTTGGACTTCTCAAAGCCGCCGAAGGTCTGTCCGGTCTCGATGGCCAGCAGGTTGGAAGCGCGGACCGCGTGGTACACCACCGAGTAGAAGTAGATGTTGGTGAAGTCCAGGCCCTCTTCGGAACCGTAGTGGACCCGCTCGCGGGCCAGGTAGCCGTGCAGGTTCATCTGGCCCAGGCCGATGGCGTGGGACTGGTCGTTGCCGCGGGCGATGGACGGCACCGAGGTGATGTTGGACATGTCCGAGACCGCCGAGAGGGACCGGATGGCCGTCTCAATGGTCAGGCCGAAGTCCGGGCTGTCCATGGCCTTGGCGATGTTCAGCGAGCCCAGGTTGCAGGAAATGTCCTTGCCGGTCTGGTCGTAGGACAGGTCATCGTGGTACGTGGTGGGCTGCGAAACCTGGAGGATCTCCGAGCACAGGTTGGACATGATGATCTTGCCGTCGATCGGGTTTTCCCGGTTCACGGTGTCCTCGAACATGATGTACGGGTAGCCGGATTCGAACTGGATCTCGGCGAGGGTCTGGAAGAACTCGCGCGCCTTGATCTTGGTCTTCTTGATCCGGGAATCGTCCACCATCTCGTAGTACTTCTCAGTGACCGAGACGTCGGAGAACGGCATGCCGTAGACGCGCTCGACGTCGTACGGGGAGAACAGGTACATGTCCTCGTCCTTCTTGGCCAGCTCGAACGTGATGTCCGGGATGACAACGCCCAGCGAGAGGGTCTTGATGCGGATCTTCTCATCCGCGTTCTCGCGCTTGGTGTCCAGGAAGCGGTAGATGTCCGGGTGGTGCGCGTGCAGGTACACAGCACCCGCACCCTGGCGGGCACCGAGCTGGTTGGCGTAGGAGAAGCTGTCCTCGAGGAGCTTCATCACGGGGATGACGCCGGAGGACTGGTTCTCGATCTGCTTGATCGGGGCGCCCACTTCGCGGATGTTGGTCAGCGCGAACGCCACACCGCCGCCGCGCTTGGACAGCTGCAGCGCCGAGTTGATGGACCGGCCGATCGATTCCATGTTGTCTTCGATGCGGAGCAGGAAGCAGGAGACCAGCTCGCCGCGCTGCTTCTTGCCGGCGTTCAGGAATGTGGGCGTGGCCGGCTGGAAGCGGCCTTCGATGATCTCGTCCACCATCTGCAGGGCGAGCTTCTCGTCACCACGGGCCAGGTGCAGGGCCACCATGCAGACGCGGTCCTCGTAGCGCTCCAGAAAGCGGTTGCCGTCGAACGTCTTCAGCGTGTAGGACGTGTAGAACTTGAACGCGCCCAGGAAGGTCTCGAAGCGGAACTTCTTCTTGTACGCGCGGTTGTAGAGCTCGCGGATGAAGTTCATCGTGTACTGGTCGAGTGTTTCGCGCTCGTAGTACTGGTTCTTCACCAGGTAGTCGAGCTTCTCTTCCAGGTCATGGAAAAAGACGGTGTTGTTGTTCACGTGCTGCAGGAAGTACTGGTGTGCAGCCTCGCGGTCGGCCTCGAACTGGATCTCGCCGTTCGGACCGTACAGGTTCAGCATGGCGTTGAGCTCGTGATAGCCCAGGCCCTTATAGGCGGCCGGCATCTCGGGCTTCTCGACGGCGGCACTCCGCTTTTCGGCAGCGGCGGTGCCCTGGCCTTCGGCCCTGGTTACTTCTGTGTCTGCGACAGTCGTGTCCAAAACGTGTCCAATCCATTGTGTACGCGGGCGACGTCTTCTGGCGTGCCCATTAGTTCAAATCTGTAAAGCCGGGGGACGTTGCACTTGGCGGCAATAATGTCCGCGGCCATGCAGTAGTTGTCCCCGAAGTTTGTGTTGCCTGCACCGATAACCCCACGGATCAGTTGCCTGTTCTGCGGGTCGTTCAGAAAGCGGATCACCTGCTTGGGCACGGAACCCTCTCCCCCGGTGCCCCCGTACGTCGGCACTACCAGGACGTAAGGCCGGGTGGCGAGAAGGGGTGCATCCTTTGCATGGAGCGGGATCCGGGCCAGCTCACATCCGAGCTTCGCGACAAAGCGGCTGGTGTTCTCGGAGGTGGAGGAAAAGTAGATGAGCTGGCTCTGTGTGGTGACAGGCGCCAACGGGGCCACCTGGGCCCTGGCTACTGCCAGTGCTGACACGGGAGTCACCTCATGTGTGCGGATTGAAAGTTGCCGGCTGGCGAAAAGTGTAGGGCCTTAGGCCACGGAGGAAACGGCAGACAGTGCCAGTTCCTCGATCTTGTCCGGGCGGAAGCCTGACCAGTGGTCCTGGTCCGTGACTACAACAGGTGCCTGCATGTAGCCCAGCGCCTTCAGGCGCTCGAGGGCCTCGGCGTCCTGGGAGATGTCAACGCTCTGGTACGTGATGCCCTTTTTGTCCAGCGCACGGTAGGTTGCGTTGCACTGTACACACGCAGGTTTGGTGTAAACCGTAACGGTCATTGTCCCTGTCCCCTTTATCGAAATCTTCGCTCGTCTTTGTCCTGCCCAAGCTGTACGTCGATACTACATGTAGTGCAGACTGCTCTTCGGAACCCCAAGATGATGTATTACAAGTATGTCATTTAATGCACTTTTAATCCACAGGCAAGCGCCCTCAAAATGTCCGGAATCCCGCCGTTTTTGCGGACGAAATCCACACCCTGTGGAGTACTTAGCCACAATTAACCCCCAGCGTGTCGCGTGTTGGACGGCGTGTCGCGCCTAGTGGGCGGACCACTACATCTGGTGCCGGGCACGCAGAAGGGGCCCTGAAGAAACCTTCAGGGCCCCTGCGACGTGATGAACCTAACCAGCTACAGCTGAGCCTCCCGGCGGTCCAGGACAATCTGCTGCACGTCCAGGTAGCCGGACTGGAAACCCGCCCGTGAATAGCACAGGTAGAACAGCCACATCCGCTGGAACACGGCATCGAACCCCAGCCCGCCCACCTCCTGCGAGCGCGCGATGAACTGTTCCTCCCAGAGACGGAGGGTCGCGGCGTAATGATCGCCCAGGCCCATCCGCTCCCGCACCCGGAGTGTGGTGTGCTGCTGGGTCACACTTTCGATGGCCCGCACGGACGGCAGGAAGCCGCCGGGGAAGATGTACTTGTGCACCCAGGTGTACGCGTTGCGCGTGGCCAGCATGCGCCCGTGCGGCATGGTGATGGCCTGGATGGCCACCTTCCCGCCCGGGGCCAGCACTCGGTCGATGGTCTGGAAGTAGATGGGCCAGTACTCATAGCCAACCGCCTCGACCATTTCCACTGACACCACGGCATCGAACTCGCCTTCCACGGCGCGGTAGTCCTGCAGCGCCACGGTCACCTGGTCTGCGTAGCCGGCGGCTGCAATCCGTTCCTGCGCCAGCGCCCGCTGCTCACTGGAGAGCGTCACGCTGTAGACAGTGGCACCGCGGGCTGCTGCCCGGAGGGCCAGCTCACCCCAGCCGGTGCCGATCTCCAGCAGCCGCGTGCCAGACCCGACGCCGGCCTTGTCCAGCAGCCTGTCGATCTTGGCTTGCTGGGCTTCCGCCAAGGCGTCCCACGGGACCGAATCCAGTGCACCGTCGCTCAGCGGGAAGAGCGCCGAGGAGTAGCTCATGGTGGTGTCCAGGAAGTTGGAGAAGAGCTCGTTGGAGAGGTCGTAGTGCCGCGAGATGTTGCTGCGCGTGTTGTGCTCTTCGTTGCGTTCCTGCCGCGGCGTCCGCGGCAGGTACAGGGTCCGCAGCCTCTGCAGCGGTGCGGGGATCAGCGTGTCCACGGAAGCGGCGAAGACCTCCAGCACGCCGGCGAGGTCTGATGCTTCCCAGTCCCCCGCCATAAAGGACTCGCCCAGCCCGATCAGGCCGTTGTCACCGATCCGCACTTCGAACGCTGCAGGCCTGAGCATGGTCATCACCGGTGCGTCCGGGCCACCGGTGCCCAGCACCGAACCGTCCGGGTAGGCAACGCGCAGGGGCAGCCGGCGTACGGCCGCCTTGAACAACAGGCCGGCGGCCTTGCCCGCCACCAGCGCTTTAGTGCCCGACGGCGCGTGGGCAACACCGGGCCACACTTCCGCATCGATGGTGGCCGGCGACGCCGGTACCCCGGCAGCGGTACGTTCCGGCACCGGGTGCCGTGCGGCTGACTTCGCGGCGGAGACCTCCGCAGTCGCGGCTGTTCCGTTTTCATCGGTCATGGTCATTGGACTGCCTCCTGTGAGGGGTGATGTGGTTTTTTGATGACTGGCAGGCGTCGCGCCCAGAGTTTGATGCCCTGAATCCGGATCAGCGCCGATACCAGCAGCGGCGCGGCCGGGACGGCAACGGCCGCTGCCAGGATGTTCCTGACGGTGGCCGGGCGCCGGTCCCCGTCCATGGTCGCGGCGAACGGCCGCTGCCCTTCCCGCTCCAGGACGATGGAGACGGACAGCCGCTGCTCCGGGGCGGGCAGCTTCATCCGGTACTGCCCGTCAACGTCATTGAACGGTGAAACGTAGAAGGCCTTGGGCACGCTGGCCCGGCCGGAAGGATCCGTTTCCAGCAGGTAGCAGTGGCGTTCGCCGTAGGTGTTGTGGACCTCTGCGATGACACACTGCAGCTCCCCGGACATCCGGTAGCACCAGAAGAGGGTGAGCGGGTTGAAGACGTGGCCGAAAACCCGGGCGCTGGTCAGCATCCGGATGGCCCCGCCGTCGGGCTCTATCCCCCGGGTCCGCAGGAACCGTTCCACGTTGCTGCGGATGGTGGCGTCGGGATCACCGAGGTGGTCGGCGGCCCGGAAGACAGCCAGTGGCCGCATGAGCCGGGGCAGAACCGGGAGCCGGTCCACGTCCACAAACCAGCTGTAGCTCCGGTAGGTGAACGCATTCTTTAGCGGCGTCTGGCGCACGTGGGAAATGGACGTGCGGTAGATGGCTGCGGTTGCGCTCATGCGCCCTCCGAGGCAGAGAGCAATTCGGGCTCGGGTGCCTGAGCAGCGGGCGTATCCCAAGTTCGTCCCAGGCTCGCGGCGGCACGGACACCGGCCAGGGCGCCGTCCTCATGGAACCCCCAGCCCAGGTACGCGCCGGCGTAGGCGATGCGGTCATCACTCAGGGCTGCAATGCGCTGCTGTGCCCGCACAGATTCGGGGGTGTACTGGGGGTGTTCGTAGACCAAGTGTTCCAGGACCCGGCCCTCTGCGATGAGCTCGGACTCCCCCAGGCTCACCAGGTACGGCAGGCCATCGGCCGGCTCCAGTCGCTGGAGCCGGGTGAGGTCGTAACTGACCAGGACCTTGTCCGGGCGGGCTTCGCAGTCCGGGAGCCGGTAGTTCCAGGACGCCCTGGCATTGTCCGCGGCGGGCAGGACGGCCGGGTCCCGGTGGAAAACGGTGTGGTTGACGGAGTACGGCATCTGGCCCAGTGCTTCCTTTTCGGCCGGCGTGGCGTCCGCGAGGATGTTCAGGGCCTGGGCCGGGTGCGTGGCAATGACCACGGCTTCGAAATCCTCCACTCCGTGGTCGGTGTCCACTTCCACGCCGAGGGCGTGGCGCCGGATAGCGGTGACCGGACTGCCAAGCCTGATGTCCGGGAGCGTGGCGGCCAACTTCTCCACGTACTGCCCCGAACCGCCGGTGACCGTCCGCCACTGCGGCGAACCCTTGACGCCCAGCATGCCGTGGTGGCCCAAAAACGTGAAGAGGTAGCGCGCCGGATAGGACAGCGCCGTGGTGGGATCGCACGACCACACCGCGCTGACCACAGGCGTCATGAAATGGGAGATGAAGTACTTGCTGAAGCGTTCCTTGGCCAGGAAGTCACCGAGGGTCAGCTGCGCGCCGCCCGCACCAGGGCCGGCGTCGGACGCGGGAGCCGACTCAATCAGAGCACGGGCCCTGCGGTAGAAGCGCATGACCTCCAGCAGCATCAGCAGGTATCGTCCGCGCAGCAGGCTGGACGGGCGGGCGATGATGCCGCGGCCGCCCCCACGGGCCCCGGCGTATTCCAGGCCGCAGCCGTCACAGCGGACGGACATACTCATCTCGGAGTCCTGCGTCTCCACGCCCAGCTCGGCGAACAGCCGCAGCAGGGTGGGATAGGTCCGCTCGTTGTGGACGATGAAGCCGGTGTCGATGCCGAGGACGGATCCATCGGGCTGCGCGACATTGTGGGTGTGGGCGTGGCCGCCCAGCCTGCTGTCCGCCTCGAAAAGGGTGACGTTGTCTTGCCGGTTCAGGACATACGCGGCCGTCAGGCCGGCCACTCCGCTGCCCACGACCGCGATGCGCCGTCCCTGCGGCTTGAAGGTCGAGTTCCCTGCCAAAGACACTGTTTTGCTCCCCTGCTCGGACTGCCTGTGCGCTTGCTCGGTGCAAACTCTCTAGGGGCAGTTCGACGCTGCGGGGCCGGTGGATGACTGATTTTGCCGTAAATCTTTGTGCCAGAATGAAGCGGGCGTTCGAGACCCTGCAGACCGCAGTGCCCAGGCGGCCCTGACCGAAGGACAGCGTTGGTAAATCCCGTACATCTGAAGACCCTCCTGGAAGTTACCCGGCTGGGCTCGTTCGCGGCCGCAGCGGCACGCCTGGGCTACACGGCGTCGGCTGTCTCGCAACAGATGTCCGCCCTGGAACGCGAAACGGGCGTGGTCCTGTTCCAGCGTTCAGCCCGCAGCGTGGTCCCCACGGAAGCGGCGGAAGTGATGACCCGGCACGCCGCGAAGGTGCTGACGGACATCGAAGCCCTCATGGCGGCGGCCTCCAAGACACACAGCAGCACCAGCCAGGAGCTCCGGCTGGGAATCTTCCCCAGCCTGGCAACCTACGTCCTCCCGCGCATCCTGAAGAATCCGGCGTGGAAGGACCTGGCCATCGACCTCAAAGTGTCCGTGGCCGAGCCGGCCCAGACCATCCAGGGACTGCGCACCGGCGGAGAGCTGGACGTGGCGCTCGTTTTCCAGGTGGGCCAGTCCGGGCTCGCCTGGCCGCACACCATTAACCGGCAGTGGATCGGCGATGACAACTTCCGCGTAGTGCTCCCCGCGGGCTGGGGTTTCCGCACGGACGCCAAGGTGGCGGCGGACCATCTGTCCGAGCTGCCCTGGATCATGCACCACCCCGGGAGCCCGGACGCCGTGGTGATCGAGCGGCTCTTTGCCAGCTGCAACCTGCATCCGCGCGTGGTGGCCCACAGCGACGACTTCCATGCCAGCCTCGAAATGGCGGCCGCCGGACTGGGCGCTGCGCTGGTGCCTGAGCTCGCTTTGCGGAACCGGCCTGCCGGCGTTGTCGTGCTGGACGTTCCCGAGATCCGGCTGGCCCGGAACGTGTTTGCCCTGCTCATCAACGAGAAGAAGACCGCCCGGGTGCAGCTCTTTGTGGACCTGCTCGCCGAGACGATGGCTGCTGCGGGGTCCTCAGGCAATTAGCCCGGAATGCTGGAAAGCGCGGCACTTGGGGTCTATGTTGAAGGTATGAACAGGGTAGCGAGCCAGCACTTTGGAGAAATCGAGCTCAACCACGGCAGGGATCACAACATCGCCGCCAAACATGAGCTGGGTGGCCAGGTACTGGAACTTGACCTGAACATCAACGCGCACGACCACTTTGACGAAGCGGCCATGCACAAGGTGGACTACCGGCTGCGGTTCCTCCCCGAGCTGGTGGATGAGGTGCGGCAGATGATCGCCGACGAGCTGGAGCAGGAAGGCACCAGCCCCCAGGAATACCTCCACTTCCACTGCAGCGCCCTCAAGGACGAGCACCTGCAGAAGGTCTTTGGCGTGGAGGAACGCAGCCAGCTCACCAACGATGTCTTCCTCAAGGCCCTCAAGCTCGGCCACGTGGGAATTTTCCCCGGCCAGCCCGAACGCTACTTCGTGATGGACTTCACCCTGGGCTCACACTTCACGGACGAGGTCCTGGTGGTAGCCGCCGACGAAGACGGCGTGGTGGACGACGAAATCCTCTGGGAGTCCTGAACCCTTAACGCACGACGGCGGCCGGTCACCTTTCGGTGAACGGCCGCCGTTGTTTGTGGTGCTTGGGCTTACTTCGCGGATTGCAGCAGGCTGGCGCGGACCGTCTTGGTGGCCTTGACCAGGTTGCGCAGGGACTCTTCGGTCTCGGCGTAGCCGCGGGTCTTCAGGCCGCAGTCCGGGTTGACCCAGAGCTGGCGTGACGGGACGTGCTTGACGGCGGTGGCCAGGAGTTCGGTGACTTCCGCTTCGCCCGGAACACGCGGCGAGTGGATGTCGTAGACGCCCGGGCCAACGCCGCGGCCGAAGCCGTGGGATTCGAGGTCGTGGACAACCTCCATGCGGGACCGTGCCGCTTCGATGGAGGTGACGTCGGCGTCGAGGCCGTCAATGGCGTCGATGATCACGCCGAACTCCGAGTAGCAGAGGTGGGTGTGGATCTGCGTGGCGTCGGCCGCACCGGCGGTGGCCAGGCGGAAGGAATCCACTGACCACTTCAGGTAGGCGGCGTGGTCGGCCTTGCGCAGCGGCAGGAGTTCGCGCAGCGCGGGCTCGTCCACCTGGATGACCTTGATGCCGGCAGCCTCGAGGTCCGCGATTTCGTCGCGGAGGGCCAGGCCAACCTGGTTGGCGGTCTCGCCCAGCGGCTGGTCGTCGCGGACGAAGGACCAGGCCAGGATGGTGACCGGACCGGTGAGCATGCCCTTCATGGGCTTGCTGGTCAGCGACTGGGCGTACTCTGCCCAGGCCACCGTGATGGGGGCGCTGCGGGTGACGTCGCCCCAGAGGATGGACGGGCGGGTGCAGCGTGAGCCGTAGGACTGGACCCAGCCGTGGACCGTGACGTCGAAGCCTTCGAGGTTCTCGGCGAAGTACTGGACCATGTCGTTGCGCTCAGGCTCGCCATGCACCAGGACGTCGTAGCCGAGCTCTTCCTGCAGCTCAACGACGCGCTTGATCTCGTCCTTCATGAGCTGCTCGTACTGCTCGTTGGTGAGGTCGCCCTTGTTGTTGCGGGCACGCGCCGAGCGGATCTCCGACGTCTGCGGGAAGGAGCCGATGGTCGTGGTGGGCAGCGGCGGGAGGTGCAGTGCCTCTTCCTGGGCGGCTTCGCGGACCGTGTAGGCGGAGCGGCTGAAGTCCGCTGCGGTCAGGGCCTCGGTGCGGGCCCGGACGTCGTTGCGGCGGACGCCTTCGGCGATGGCGCGGGCTGCGATGATGGCGGATGCCTCGTCGATGGCTGCCTTCGCGGAGGCCGGGTCGGCCAGGTAGGACGCGAGGGTCTTGACTTCCACGGCCTTCTGGTCCGCGAACGCGAGCCAGCTGCGCAGCTCGTCGGAGAGCTGGCTTTCTTCGGTGACGTCGTGCGGGACGTGCTGGGTGGAGGTGGAGGTGCTGACGACGATCCGGCCGGCGGCAGCCTTCAGTTCGTCCAGCTTGGCGGCGGCGACGGCGAGGTCGTTGCGCCAGATGTTGTGGCCGTCAACGACGCCGGCAACCAGGGTCTTGTTGCCAAGGCCGGCCAGGGCCGCTGCGGACGGGACCGCGCCCTTGAAGGCGTCGATGTGCAGGGCGTCGATGTTGGTGGCGGCAAGTGTGCCCAGCTGGCCATCGAGGGCGCCGTACGGGGTGGAGACAAGGATCTGCGGGCGCGTGGCCGCACCGGAGAGGACCTCGTAAGCGCGGGCAACGGCTGCTTCGATTTCGGCGGCCGGGGTGTCCTGGTCAACAACCAGGGCGGGCTCGTCCAGCTGGATCCAGCTGGCGCCTGCGGCGGCGAGCTTCTCGAGCAGCTGCACGTAGACCGGCAGGACGTCTTCGAGGCGGGACAGCGGAGCGAAGCCTGCGGGGGCTTCATCCGAAGCCTTGGAGAGCAGCAGGTAGGTGACCGGGCCAACGATGTACGGGCGGGTCTCGATGCCGTTGGCCAGGGCGAACTCGAATTCCTCAACGATGCGGTTGGAGGCGAGGGTGAACTCGGTCTCCGGGCCAATCTCCGGAACGAGGTAGTGGTAGTTGGTGTCGAACCATTTGGTCATTTCCAGCGGCTGCTGGTCCTTGGTGCCCCGGGCCAGGGTGAAGTAGCCGTCGATGTCGAGCTGGCCTTCGGCGTTGAGGAGCTTGCCGAAGCGGGCCGGGACAGCGCCGAGGTGGGCGGTGGCGTCCAGGACCTGGTCGTAGTAGGAGAACGTTCCCGGAACGGCGGCCGCTTCGGTGAGGCCCAGTTCCTGCAGTCGCTTGGCGATGGTCAGCTGGATGCCCTTGGCGGCAGCGTCCAATGCAGCGGCGTCGATCTTGCCGGCCCAGTAGCCTTCGATGGCCTTCTTGAGCTCGCGACGGCGGCCGATGCGCGGGTAGCCGAGGAGTGACGCGGCCGGGAACGGGGTGGTGTTCTGTTCAGTCATGGGAGATTCCTTGGGTGTTATTGGAAACTGTGAATGGTCTGGCGAATGCTGGAAGGTCAGCTGGCGAGCTGGCGCCGGAGGGTGGCGCTGCGGCGGCCAGCTGAACGGGACTGGCGCGGAAGTGCCAGTTTGTCCAGCACCTCCAGCGCGCTCTGGTGTTCGTTGAAGGTGTAGATGTGGATGCCGGGCGCTCCGGCCTCGAGGGCCGCGTTGGCCAGGTCCACCGTGGCCCGGACACCGATCCGGAGTCGTTCGCCGTCGCTGTCCGCGGCGGCCAGGCGGGCCAGGAGTTCCGGTGCCGGTTCAACGCCGGTCAGTTCGCCGAGCCGGGTGACCCGGCGCAGGCTGGTGAGCGGCATAACGCCCGGGATGATGGGGATGGTGACCCCGGCCCGGCGTGCGCGGCTGATGAGGTTCGCGTACTGCTCGGTGTGGAAGAAAACCTGGGTGATGGCAAAGTCGGCGCCGGAACGCTGTTTGGCGAGCAGCACCTCGACGTCGTGGGCTTCATTGGGTGATTCCGGGTGCCGGGTGGGGTACGCGGCGACACCCACTGCGATCTTGCCTGCACACAGCAGGGCCGACCGCCGCTGTTCAACCCGCCGGATAAGTTCGATCAGGTCCTGTGCATACCGCAGTGACCCTGCGGCGAGCGGTGCACCGTCCTTGGGCTGGTCGCCCCGGAGGGCCAGGATGCCGCGGACCCCGGTGTCCAGGAGGTCGCCGATGATCTCCGCCAGTTCCTCCGGCGTGTTGCCCACGCAGGTGAGGTGGGCCAGCGGGCGCAGTGTGGTTTCCAGCAGGAGCCGGTTGATGAGTTCGACGGCGGTGTCCCGGTTCGAGCCACTGGCACCGTATGTGACGGAGACATAGTCCGGCTCGGTGGTTTCCAGTTCCCGGATGGTGGTCCAGAGCGACTCGGCCGCGGCCGGCGAGCGGGGCGGGAAGAGCTCGTACGAGAGCGCCACGGGGGCAGTCTCGGTGAGGTTCGGATGCGTTTCAATTAGGCTTGGCGGTGACATTTGCGTCCTTGGCTTTGGGCCATTGCCGGCTACCGGTCAGCAAATGTGACGGTGAAGCCGGGAATGAATTTGAGTTTGGGAACACGGAAAACTCCACAGGAACGCAGCCGCGACTGTTACGCCTGTAATGAAGTTGTCCGTGAGCAAATGTCAGGCCCACATGGGGGCACCCACACCCTCCACAATCGGAGGATCGCTGACACGTTACCTCGGTAACTTGTATAGAACTCTAGGAGCCCGCGGGGCACCCTTCAAGTCCGCTCCCGAATTAAGACGCAGCTTTACGGCGTGTTTCGCAGTGGTGCAGAATTTTCTTCGCCATATTGGTCTACGAATTCATCGGGCGTACTGCAGACCCGCCGCTGCTTTGGCTTGTTACCAGGGCCGGTCAACACCCGGCCCGAAGTCATCGTCCCGGAGGTACTCGTCCCGCTCCTGCCCGGAATTCCGCTCGCTTTGGGCTTCCCTGGCGTTGTTCCTGAGCTGCTCAAGCTGGCTCTGCTGGCCCGGATCCGCCGGAGGCCTGTCCTGCCCGGGCCCTTCCGGCGGTTGCGGGGTGGTGTTGTCCGCAGCCGCTGCATCGGCCTTTTGCTGCAGCCGCTCCGCCGCCTGTTTCAGTTGTTCCCCCGCGCCGGATTCGGCGCCGGCAGCCGCGCCGGAGGCAAAGCAGCCCTCCGGAGCAGCCTCCACTACCGCAACGCCTTCGGCGAACAGCCGGGCCGCCGCCGTCGGATCTTCTGTTTTGGCCGCGGCGTCACCGAGGCGTTCGATGGTGAGGGCCAGGTTGACCCGGACGACGCACTCGTCGACCGTGCCCGCCAGGGACAGTGCTTCCTCGAAGCGTTGGCGGGCGGCAGCAAAGTCCCCGGCAAGGAACAGGCCGTCACCCTCGGCGAACGGCGCCTTGTGCGGTTCGATGAAATTGGCGGTCCTCAGTCCGCCCGCAGCATCGGCCACGCCGCCGGAGTCCCCGGCCGAGAAGGACCGGGCAGCGGTGTCGGCGAGGATGCCCACGCTGAGCAGCTTGGCGGCCAGGCACAGGACCAGGAGTGCGGGCAGTGCAGACCACCACAACAGCCGACGGCGTCGCTCCCGTCGCTCTCGCCGGTCCCGTGAGGTCACCGGCGGTGCCGGTTTCTGCGGTGCCTGTTCCTCGGGTGCCGGCGATTCCTGGGATGCCTGCGTGGGCGTTGGCCGCTTCATGTTCGAACTCCCGCTCCGGGCCGGAGCTGCCGCCATTGGCGCAACACCAGGAAGGCTTCGCGGAGAGCCAGCAGGAACACAACTGCGGCCAGGAGCCAGTACAGCTCGGTCCGGCCGGCAACGCCGCCATCCGCCGGTACCCGTTCAAAGTCCCCGGGATCAGCGGCCTGCATCATCGGGGCCACCGGGTCTCCGGCCGAACGGTGGACATAGGGCACCCCCAGCTGACCGGCAATCCCCTGCAGGCGGCCTTCGTCGATGACCGATAAGGCATCCTTGCCGGTTCCGGACGACCGGTCCTGGATGTAGCCGGCACCGGCGTCCTGCCCGGAATCCTGCCCCGTATTTTCCTTCATCCGGCCACCGTCCGCGGTGCCGTAGCCGAGCACCGCGCCGCCGTCCACCAGGCCGCCGTCGAGCCTGATCGCCGCCGGTGCTTTGGCGCTGGTCTGTTCACCGTCGCCCAGGTAGTAGACCAGGCGCGGCCGTTCTGGATGGCTGTCCCGCGCGGCGCGCAGCCGCTCCGCCAGCAAGGTCCCGGCAGCGGTGACGCTGCTGCCCTTCGAAAATGCCGTGACCTGCGGCTGCAGGACGGACACGCTGGTGTCCAGGGCGGTGGTGTCGGTGGTGAGGGGCATCCGGACAATGGCGTTGCTGTCGAACGTCAGTAGCGAAAAGCGGGCCCCGGCCAGTTCATCCGCGATGGCCATGATGTCCTGCCGCACCCCGTCCAGCCGGGGCGCGCCGTCGCCGTAGTCTTCGGCAGCGATGCTGCTGCTGGTATCCACCACGAAGAAAACGTTGACATCCGCCGCCGCGGCCTGCGAGCTTCCGCCGGGAACACCCGGCCGGAGCGCCGCGGCCAGAAGCAGCAGCACCAGGGCGCTCCTGAACAGCCAGTCGCGAAGCTGGCTGCTGCCGGCAGGGCGCTCCCGTGCTGCCTTGACCAGACGCCAGACCAGAAACAGCACGGTCGCGGCGATGAGCGGGACCATAACCCACCAGGGCAGGATCGGTTGCAGTGTCATGGCCGGAGCCTCCACGACGCGCCCGCCAGTACCAGGCCGGACAGGAGCGCCATCGTGAGAGGCAGCTCAGGCCGGTCCGAGACAACCGCCCGGGATGCTCCCTTCATGGCCGTGGCTTCGGTTTCCTGCACGGATCGGACGATGTCCACCACGGCATCCGGACTGTCCAGCTGGTGGTACGCCCCACCGCTGGCTTCGGCAGCTGTACGCAGCCTGGCTCCGGGCTGGCCGGGACCGGGTCCGTAGTCAAAGTCGCCGGGGTTCAGGGCGTAAACGCGCACAGCGCGCTCCTTGGCCAGGGCGGCCGCCTGTTCCAGGGTGAAGATGGGATCGCCGGACAGGTAGTTGTCCGTTGCCAGAACGATGGACCGCGAGCGCCGCTGACCGGCGTCTGAGTTGCCGTTGTCACTCGTGCCGGTCTCCGCCCTGCGGGCATCCGTGGCGCCGGTGTCCGGGAACCCGTTGACGCAGGATGCCAGGCCGTCGCCGATCAGTGAGGATCCGCGACCGTTCCACGTGCCGTCCAGGAACCCCGCACTGCCGGGGCTTCCCTCGAACGCGTCCTGGGCCAGCTGGAGTTGTTCCTGGACATACGCGTAGTCGTCGGTGAGGGGGAAGACCTGGACGGCGCTGCTGTCGAAGACGGTAAGGCCGATCCGTTCGCCGTCGAACTCCTTCGCCAGTTCGGCAAACACCTGCACCACAGCCGCATCGGCGCCGCTCATGGAGCCCGACGTGTCCAGGCACAGCATGATGTCCCGGTTGCGCTGCTCGGGCTGGATGGTGGTCATTTCCACCGGGCGCGCCGCCGCGGCCACCGCAGAGACCAGCAGGGTTGTGGCCGCGAGCGCGGCCACCGCCAGCCAGCGGCGGTGCCGGCGGAGGGCCGCCTGGTATTCGGGCAGCGCGGTGAGGCGGTCCGCATTGGCCACCGGCCGCCGTCGGGCGTTTGTGTGGCGGTCCGGGCGGTAGGCGCGCCATCCTGCCAGGGCCGCGATGACCAGCGCCGGAGGGATCAGCCACCAGAACATCAGTTCCATTGCCGCACCGTCTGGCGGGCAGTCGCGGCCGATTGTGTGACCGGCGGCAGCGGTTCCAGGCCGAACTCGCCCGGGTAGATCTTGCGGACGGCCTCGGCCACTGGAGGCAGCGGGTGCCCGTGCAGCTCCGCAAGGGTCATCCTGGGGGCGTCGATGCCGGTGACGTCGCGGGCGAACCGGCGGACCAGCAGGCTCAGTTCCTGGTGCGACTCCCGTGCGGTCAGCACCCCGGCGGCGGCGTCTGCCGTGACGGCGTCGATCCTTTGTAGGTAGGCCTCCTTGAGGCCCGCAAGGTCCGACGGCGGAGTGAACCGGGGCGCCTGCTCCGTCACCTTCGGTTTGCGCGTGCTCAGGAAAACGAACGCGTACCAGCCCAGGACCGCCGCCATTAGGGCGAGTCCGGTCCACAGCCACGCCTGGCTGTACTGGAGGGGTCCGTAGATGCCCGGGTCAGCCTGCACGCCGGTGCCTTTCCAGCAGGGCGAAGAGTTCCGTCATGACCGCACTGCTGCCGGTCACGTGGCCTTGGGTAATGCCGGCGCGGCGGAGCATGGCGTGCCGGGCCGCGTCCCGTTCCCCTGTTGCCTTGGCATAGGCCGCCGCGATTGCCGGGGATGCTGCCAGGTGCGCTGGCAGCATCGAGGAGTCTCCCACGCTGAAGGCGTCCTGGCCGGTGTTTCCTTCCCCGGCCAAGTCAGCGTCCCGGATGGTGAGCCAAAGGACCTCGTGCTGGGCACGCAGCCGGCGGAGCAGCTGTTCGGTGTCGGGGCCGGCGGCATGTTCGTCGGACACCACAAACAGCAGGAACCTGCCCTTGACGTTGCGGGCCACGTATTCCAGCTGGTCCTCGATCCTGCTGGGGCCAGAGTCCAGGGAGGTGGATGAGTCAACCTCGCGCAGGAGCCGTTCCAGGTGCGGCTCACCGGCTTTGGCCGGGATGGAGCGTGTCCCGTTGCGGTCGCCGCAGACCAAACCCACAACGTCGCCGTGCCGGTGCGCCAGATAGCCCACCACGCCGAGCGCCATCACGGCGATGTCCTTCTTGGTTTCGCCGTCGCGGGACTCGGCAGCCATGCCCCGTCCAGTATCGGCAATGAGCAGGACGGTCTGGCGCCGTACGGCGACATACCGCTTGATGAGCGGCGATCCGAACCGGGCGGAAGCCTTCCAGTCGATGTCGCGGACATCGTCCCCGGGAATGTAGGCGCGCAGGTCATCAAAGTCGAGGCTGCGGCCGCGGAAGACGGAACCGTATTCGCCGTCGAGCATGCCGCGGGCTTTCCGGTGGGCGAAGATGGCCATCTTCGCCTTCACGCGCTGCAGGAGACTGGTCACTGCTGGCTCAGGGAGTCTGGACGGAGGCGACGACCGCGTCGATGATCGTCTCCACCGGCACCTGCTCCGCAACGGCGTCGAACCCCAGGATGAGGCGGTGCCGGAGCACACGGTGGGCGAGGGACTTCACGTCCTCCGGGATCACGTGGTCCCTGCCGTTGAGCAGTGCCACTGCCCGGGCGGCCTGGCTGAAGGCAATGCTGGCGCGCGGGCTGGCGCCGAATTCGATGAAGCCGGCGAGCCGCTGGTCGATGTACTGCCCGGCATTCCGCGTGACGAACACCAGGCCCACGATGTAGTTGATGACGGCCGGGTCGATATAGATCCGCTTCACGAGAGCCTGGACGCCGATGACGGCGTCCAGTGAGGCGGCGGCCGCCGGCTTCTGCTCGGCGCTGAAGACTCCGGCGTCGATCCGCCGGATGATTTCCGTTTCCTCGGCCGGCGTGGGGTAGTCCAGTACGTCCTTGAGCATAAAGCGGTCCATCTGAGCCTCCGGCAGCTGGTACGTGCCTTCCTGCTCGATCGGGTTCTGCGTGGCCAGCACCATAAACGGGGACGGCAGCCGGTACTCCTCTCCCCCGATGGAGGTCTGCCGCTCCTGCATGGCCTCCAGCATGGCGCTCTGCGTCTTGGCGCTGGAGCGGTTGATCTCATCAAGCAGGACGATGTTGGCGTGCACCGGCCCCAGCTGGGTGATGAAGGTGCCCTTGGCGGCGTCGTAGATCTGGGTACCCACGATGTCGCTGGGGAGCAGGTCCGGCGTGCACTGGATCCGGCGGAACTCTGCGCTGACTGCTTCGGCCACCGTCTGCGCGGCGGTGGTCTTCGCCAGGCCCGGAACGCTTTCCAGCAGGATGTGCCCACTGGTCATCAGGCCCACCAGCAGGGATTCACGCAGCCGGGCCTGGCCCACCACTTTGGCATCGAAGCTGCGGGAAATGTTCGCCACCACCTGCTGCGCACGGGCCAGTTCCGCCGGTTCGATTCGTGCGGGCGCACTGGTCTGAAGCAATGGATTTCCCCCTGATGGCTGGTGGTCTGCGGATGTTAGCCCGGGTGTGCTGCCGTGCGGCTGCACTCCGTCCGCCATCCTATCCAAGACACCCCCCGGTCCGGCCGCAATGGGGACCCCTCCCCATCGCGGCTCTGCAGGTCTATTCTTTTGCCATGAGTGAGCTTCCAGCCAGTTACAAAGAGTTTCTCGCGGACAAGAGCGAGCGGTTCATCCTTGCCGTCAAGCCTGTTCTGCAACAGTCCGCTGCCGACAAATCCCATGGTGTCCGGGTTACCTACAACGCGGGTCCCACCGGCCACCAGGCCCACCTCGATGACAGCATCCCCTTCGGCGTAGTGGTGGAGGACATCGACTGAGGTTCCGGCCGAGCCGCGCGTCACTAACCTTTCACGGCACCCGAGAGGGCGAAGGAATTCCCCGCGCCCTTGGCCACAATGACGTACAGGGCCAGCACCGGGACTGAATACAGGATGGAGAAGGCGGCCAGCTGTCCGTACGCCACTGCGCCGTGCTGTCCGAAGAAGCTGAAGATCGACACCGCCGCTGGCTGCCGGGCCTCGGACAGGAGCAGGACGAACGGGACGAAGAAGTTCCCCCAGGCCTGGATGAATACAAAAATGAACACCACGCCCAGCCCCTGCCGCATCAGGGGCAGGACGATGGTCCGCAGAGCCGTTAATCCTGACGCACCGTCCACCCAGGCCGCTTCCTCCAGCGACACCGGGACTGCGTCCATAAAGTTCTTCGTCATCCAGATGGCCATGGGCAACGTCGTGGTGGCCATAAAAAAGATCGTGGCGGGCATCGAATCCAGCAGTTGAAGCTGCACAAACAACCCGTACACCGGCACCATGATGGCCGTGATGGGCAGGCAGGTTCCAAATAGGACGGTGTACATAAACGGCTTGTTGAACCTGGACTGGTAGCGGGACAGCGGGTAGGCAGCCAGGACTGCTGCCACGAGGTTCACGGCGGCCGTGCCGGCGGACAGCACCACGCTGTTCCACAGCGGCTGGAACAGCAGCCCAGGTGTCATGATGGCGGCAAAGTTATCCAGGGAGACCCTGCCCGGGAGCCTTGCCTCGTGTCCGGCGGAGGCATCAACGGACGCAAACACGAGCCAGAGCAACGGCAGGACAAAGCAGGCGCCGATCAGGATCAGGGACACGTCCGCCGGTATCCGGGCACGCTGCCGGGCACGGGACACCGCGCCCGTCCCGGACCGCAGCTGCCCCCGTGCGGAGGTCCCCGCCGTCGTCGTCATGGTTTGCCCTCCCGCAGGAGCCGGACGTAGGCGGCACCGAACACCACGCCAATGAGGATCAGCACCGACGCCACCGCCGTGCCGTAGCCGATGTCGCCGAACTTGAAGGCCTCCACGTACGCCAGCACCGGCAGCGTGGTGCTGGCGTTGGCGGGACCGCCCGCCGTCATCACCCAGATGAGGGTGAACACCGCCAGCGTCTGCAGGGTGATGAGCATGAGGTTGGTGGCGATGCTGCCGCGGATCATGGGGATGGTGATGTAGGCCAGCCGCTGCCAGCCGCCGGCACCGTCCATCAGCGCGGCCTCCGTGACCTCACCGGGGATGTCATTGAGCGCGGCGCGGTAAACGAGCATGGAGAACGCCGTGCCACGCCAGATGTTGGCAAGCAGGATGGCGAGCATCGGGAACGAATACAGCCAGTCGGTCTGCCCGAGCCCCAGCCCGCCCAGCAGCTGGTTCAGGGTCCCGTCCCGGCTGAAGTAGGCGTAGGCGGCGAAGGCGGCCACGATCTCGGGGAGTACCCACGCAGCCACCACCGCAGTACCGACCACGGCGGCCACCGTCCGGCGGGCCCGCCGCATCAGCACCGCGAGGGTGAGCCCCAGCAGGTTCTGGCCCAGGATGGCGGAGCCGCCCACGAACAGGACAGTCAGGCCCAGCGAGAGCGGCAGCATGGGGTCCGACAGGAGCCTGGCGTAGTTGTCGAACCCGATCCAACCCGGACTGCGGGCATTGCGGCCGGTCAGGGCTGCATTGGTGAATGACGCGTGGAAGGCCCACAGCACGGGGCCGGCCAAAAACACCAGCAGGAGAACCACTGCCGGGAGTACGGGGAGCAGCCGTGCCTGGCGCCGGAGTCCGGAGTGACGCCGCCCGTGGCCGGACCGGTCACGCCTGAGGGAAACCGCCACAGGCTACTGGGCGACGGTCTTGGCCTCACCCACGATGCCCTTCACCGCCGTGTCATAGTCGGCGGCCGCCTGCTCCGGGGATTTCGCCCCCGTGATCACCGCTTCCGTGGCCTCCTGGACGGCCGCGGAGATCCGCGGGTAGTCGGCAGTTGCGGGACGGTAATGCGTGACGGACACCAGCTCGGACACGTCCTTCACAAACGGGTTGGCCGCCTGGTAGCCGGCGTCGGCGGCGACGTCCTTCCGCACGGCGATCTGGGAGCTGGCGACGTTGAAGGCCAGGGAGTTCTTCCGGTTCAGGGCCGTGGCGAGGAACTCAAAGGCGAGGTCGGGGTTTTTGGTTTCCGCCCCTACCGCCAGGGTCCAGCCGCCTGACATGCTGACGCCGCCTGGTGCCTGGCCGTTCTGGGTGGGGAATGCTGCGACGCCCATGTCCTGCCCGTACTCGGCCCATTCGTAGCTGCCGCCCTTCTGCCAGAAGGACGGCGTATAGGAACCCTCAACAGTGGCGCCCATCTTGCCCTGCGGCAGCCATTCGCCGAAGACCTTCTTCCACACATTTGCGTCGAGGGCCTCCGCCGGGGAGACGGCCAGTTTTTCGTCGTAGAGGGTCTTGAGGAATGCCAACGAGTCGATGAACCCCGGGGCACCGACAACCCACTTCTTGGCATCGGCGTCGTAGAGTTCGGATTCCGTTCCGTAGAGCAGTTCGTAGAAGCTCTGCATGACGGTGCCTTCGCCGGTGGCCTTGCCGGCGTACATGTTGAACGGCACCACGGAGGCGTCGCTGGCCTTGATTTTCCGTGCGGTGTCCAGGATGTCCTGCCAGGTGCGGGGCTCCCACGGGACGCTGACGCCCGCGGCGGTGAGCACCTTTTTGTTGTACCAGATAGCTCGCGTGTCGGTGCCCAGCGGGACCGCGTACGTGCCGCCGTCGTCCCCCAGTCCGGCGGCCTTGGCGCCGGCATCGAAGGTATCCCAGTCCTTCCACCCCTCAAGGTGGCTGTCCAGCTTCAGGAGGTACCCTGCGTCGACGTCGGAACGCACCTTGAAGGTGTCCTCATAGAAGACGTCCGGGGCGGTGGAGGGCGAACGGAGAGCGAGGGCAAGCTTGGTGCCGTAGTCGTCGTCGTTCGCCTGGATGGGCTCCAGGGCAACCGTGACGCCCTGGTTGGCGGCCTCAAACTCCTGCTTGGCCGACTGGAAGAGTGTGTCCAGGGCAGTGAAGGAATCGGTCTTTTGATAGACCACCTTCAGCGTTTTGGTCTCCGCTTCGGGAGCGGCGGGGGAACATGCCGTCAGCACAAAGCCCGCTGCAGCGATGAGTGAGGTGATTTTGAGGGCCCGGCGCATTGGTGCTCCATTCAGTCAATGGCTGCCGTCCCCTGTACCTGCGGGCCCCAGCCGCGGCGATATCCACATGCTAGACGCGGCTCCCTCCAGTGGCAAGGAGACCCCGTTCAGACGTCCGGTTCAGACTTCCAGGAGAAGCCGTTGCGCCCGGGGCGCCAGCGTATGCTCCAGGACCAGGCAGGCAGCCCCAACGGCGCCGACGTCCTCCCCGACTCCCGTGCCGACAACCTCGATGGTGTGGATCAGGCGGGCCGCACTGTTGGCGTCCACCAGCGCCGGGATCTTCTCCAGGTAGCGGTCGGCGATCCGGCTCCAGAAGGGTCCGCCGAACACAACGCGCTCCACATCCAGCGTGTTCGTGACCACGGAGACGGCCCGGGCCACCAGCACTGCTGACTTGTCGATGATCGCCAGGGCCTTGGCGTCGCCGGCGTCGGCAAGGTCGCACAGCTGGGAGAAGCCCTGCTGAACTTCGGCTCCGCTGGTGTGCTTTCCGGAGCCGTCCAGGATGCCGGCGGCAACGGCCTCCGCCACGAGCACCTGCGGGATGGCTGAGGACTTAACGCAGCCGCGCAGTCCGCAGTCGCAGACCGGGCCATCGGGGTCCACCACGATGTGGCCGATCTCGCCGGCGTTTCCTGACGTGCCACGGACCACCTCATCGTTGAGGACGATGCCGCAGCCTATACCGGTGCCCATGTACATAAAGATGAAGCTGCCCGAGCCGCTGGGCCCGCCGGCCCATGTCTCGGCGACGGCGGCGCTGGTGACGTCCTTATCCACCAGGACGGAATAGCCGGTGGCTTTGGCCAGGGCGTCCCGAAGTTCCACGCGGTCCCAGCCCGGCAGCAGCGGCGGGTCCACCACGGTGCCGTTGTCCAGGTCGATGGGTCCCGGAGCGGCCAGGCCCAGGCCGGCGATCCGGCTGGCGTCCACGCCGGACTCGGCAACGAGGTGCTCGATCTCGGTGGCCATGGTGGATATGACGGCGGCAGGATCATTCCCGCCGGGTGTCCTAATCCGTGAATGCTGTACAACGGCGCCCACAAGATCGAGGACCACGAACGTGGTGACGGCGGGGTCCAGGTGGACGCCGATGGCATACATGCCGCCCGGGTTGAGGCGAAGCATGGTGCGCGGCTTGCCGGGGCCGCTGCCTTCTTTGCCGGCTTCGACGATCAGGTGCTGGTCCAGCAGGCGGCGGGAGATGTTGGAGATGGTCTGCGGCGAGAGGCCCACAATCTGGGCGAGCTCCACGCGGCTGAGCCCCCCGGATGACCGGCGGATGGCATCCAGGATGACCGTGAGGTTGAAGTCCCCCATGCGCGGAAGATTAGTCCCGCGCCGTGGCGCCGAGGACTGGCGGATTTCTGTCACGGTCTCCCCTAGGTTTTCGGCCGCGTATTCATGATGATGTCTGAATGGTACGTTACCTCCTGATCAACGCCCAGAGCCGGAGGTGGGGCCGCGCCGCGGCCGGGGCGCCGCCTTGCCGTGCTGGCGCGCCTATGGCCGCCGGGTGCTGACCGCCACCGTGAACTTCGGATTGCCGCCCCTCACAGCAGTGGGACCCACCAGCCGCTCCAGCGCTGGGAGGTACTGCAGGTGCCGGTTGAACACCGTCCACAGCTCACCGCCCGGCGCCAGGACCCTGGCCGCCGCCTCGAACAGTTTGATGCCCGCCCCGGAATGCACACTGGCGCCCAGGTGGAAGGGCGGATTCAGGAGGACCAGGTCGGCGCTTCCGGCCGGGAGGGTGCTCATGGCGTCATCCTGGAGGGCGGTAATCCGTTCCTCGAGGCCGTTGGCCTGAGCCGTGGCCCGGGCGGACGCGACGGCGGCGGCGGACCGGTCCGTGGCCGTGACCCTTGAGGCCGGGTTCTGGCGGGCGTACATGGCGGCGAGGATGCCGGTGCCACAGCCCAGATCGATGGCGTGCCCGGCTTCAGGCATCTCCGGCAGGAAGGTCAGGAGGAACCTGGTCCCGATGTCCAGTTTCGCCCCAGCAAAGACGGCACCGTGCGCAGCAACGTCCAGGTCCAGCTCGGCAAGGCGTTCGACGGCGGGACTCCACTCGTGCGTCTCAGTTTGACGGGCGCCGCTGGCCAGGATGATCCGGGACTTCTGCCGCGCCAGCTGCGGCTGGACCGTCTCGAAGTGGCGTTCCAGGACCGCGTTCATGCCCAGGGACATGTGTTTGATCCGCCCGCCGGCGAGCAGCACCACGTCAGGGGCGGCATAACGCGCCACGGCGGCTGCGATTTCCTCAAGCTCCGCCAGCGTCCGCGGCAGTTGAAGCAGCACCAGCTCCGCGCCGGACAGCAGCTCCTCCCCCAGCGGCAATTGTTCGAACCCGGTGGGGTCGATGGCTCCGGGATCCGCCGCTGCAAGCCCCACAGCCGCAGCGTTGTTCCGCAGGGCGCGCTCCCCCGTGATGAGATCCTCATGCACACGGACCCGGCGGACCCCCAAAGTGCCAAGCGCACCCAGGGTGAGGGCACCGTAGCGGTCGCCGATCACTGCCAGCCGGGTGTCCGGATCCGTGCGCGCTGCGGCGGCTTCGAGCAGCAGCCGGTCCGTGGCGTCCCAGGCCTGGAGGTTCGGGGCTTCGACATCCGGGTGGCGCCGGAGCGTGCCGAAGATGTCCTCAAGAGTGTTCTGTGCCACTGGTTCCTGCCGTCTGGTCATGTACTGGTTGTTGATGCGGTTGGTGCAAGCGCGGGCAGTTTGAGGATGGCGGTGACGGCCGCCCGGCCCGCCCTGTTGGCGCCGATGGTGGACGACGACGGCCCGTACCCCACCAGATGGACGCGCGGTTCAGCTGCCACCTGGGTCCCTTCCATGGCGATGCCGCCGCCGGGTCCCCGCAGATGCAGCGGCGCCAGGTGTTCGAGCTCGGCACGGAATCCGGTGGCCCACAGAATGACGTCGGCACGGAGCAGGCTCCCGTCGGTGAGCCGGACGCCGTCGGGCTCTATGGCGGTGAACATGGGGCGACGGTCCAGCGCGCCCCGTTGTGCTGCCGCCCTCAGCGCCGGGGTCCAGATGAGGCCGGTCACGGCCACCACGCTTTGCGGCGGCAGGCCCTGCCGCACGCGCTCCTCCACGAGGGCGACGGCGTTGTGGCCGGCCTGGGCGTCGAACACGGCGTCACGCCAGTCCGGTTCCCGCCGGGTGAACCAGCTGGTGCTGGTCACCTGCGAGACCTCGTCCAGCAGCCCGACGGCGGAAATTCCGCCTCCCACCACGATGACGTGCAGGCCGCGGAACTCCTCGGCGGAGACGTAATCGGCCACGTGCAGTTGCCGGCCCCGGAACGTGGCCCGGCCCGGGTAGATGGGCCAGAACGGCCGGGTCCACGTACCGGTTGCGTTGATGACCGCCTTCGCTGACCAGTCGCCGCTGTTTGTGCTGATCCGCAGGCGCCCCGCCGGATCGGCGTCCTCCCTGGCGACCGAGGTGACCTTGACCGGGCGCAGGACCTCAATCCCGAGGTCCTGCTCGTAGCCGGCGAAGTACCGGCTGAGGAACTCCGAGCTGGGTTCCGTGGGATCCACGTCAGGCTTCGCGATGCCGGGAAGGTCACTGATGCCGTTGACCGTCGCCATGACCAGGCTTTTCCAGCGGTGGCGCCAGGCGCCGCCGGGGCCTTCCTCGGCGTCGAGGACCCTGTATTCAACCCCCCGGCGCTGCAGGTGGTAGGCCGCGGAGAGTCCCGCCTGGCCCGCGCCGATGACCACCACGTCGGTGCTTCCGTTGTCCATGCTCGTGGCCGGTTTCTGCTAGACCTTCTTCACCACGGAGGATTTGAGCTGCATCGGCCCCACACCGTCCACTTTGCAGTCGATGTCGTGATCGCCCACGCCGTCCATCAGCCGGATCCCGCGGACCTTGGTGCCAACCTTGATGACTCCGGAGCTGCCCTTGATTTTCAGGTCCTTGATCACCGTGACCGTGTCGCCGTCGGCGAGGATGTTGCCCACTGCGTCCTTGATGACCCTCGGCCCGGCCTCTGCCGCGGCCTCCGCTGCCTGGGCGGACCACTCGTGGCCGCATTCCGGGCAGACCAGGAGCGCACCCATCTCGTAGGTGTAGGCGCTGGAGCATTCGGGGCACGGTGGCAACGTCTCATTCACTCCCCCATGATAATCGCGCCACTGCGCTGACAGGCGCGCGCCGGCGTCGTACTGTTGGGCCTAGGCGGACGAAAGGCGAGGACCATGAAAACAGAAAAAGGGGCAGCGTCGCTGCTGGCGAACGCACTGGGCATCGTTCTGGGGACGGCGGAGATACCGCTGAGGCTGCGGGCGTGGGACGGGTCCGAGGCGGGGCCGCCCGAGGCCCCGGTCCTCGAATTCAGGTCCCGCCGTGCCCTGCGCCGGATCCTGTGGTCGCCGGGGCAGCTCGGGCTCAGCCGCGCCTACGTCGCCGGGGACATTGATGCCCCCGGCGACATCTTTGCAGCCTTCGCGGCGCTCAGCTCGGTGGGCAAGTTTTCCGAGCCCGGCCCCTTCCGGCCCCTGACTCCGCGTGAACTGGCCACGCTGGTCAGCACGGCGGTCCGGCTGGGCGCGCTGGGCCCCAACCCTGCTCCGCCGCCTGAGGAGGCCAAGGTCACCCGGAAGGGCCGGCTCCACACCCGGAAGCGCGACGCTGCGGCCATCTCGCACCATTACGACGTCGGAAACGACTTTTACGCCCTTGTGCTGGGACCCTCAATGGTTTACTCGTGCGCTGTGTGGGCGGATGGACCCGGCGGCGGCACCCCTGCCGAACGGGGCCTTCCGGCAGGACTGGATGACGCGCAGAAGGCAAAGCTGGATCTCGTCTGCCGGAAGCTTGGGCTGAAGCCCGGGATGAGGGTACTGGACGTGGGGTGCGGCTGGGGCAGCTTCGCGTTGCACGCGGCGGAGCATTACGGCGTCTCGGTGGTGGGCGTGACGCTCTCCACCGAACAGGCCATGCTGGCGCGGAAACGTGCGGCCGACGCCGGCCTGACCGAAAACATCGACATCCGGGTCCAGGATTACCGCGATATCGCCGACGGGTCGTTCGACGCCATCAGCTCCATCGGCATGTCCGAACACGTGGGCCGGGAACAGACACCCCGCTATGTCGACGTGCTGCACGGCCTGCTCCGTCCCGGCGGCCGGCTGCTCAACCACGCCATCTCCTGGAACGCCGGCCCCATCAAACCCGACCCGGACTCCTTCATTCCGCGGTATGTCTTTCCGGACGGCGAGATGATCAGCCTGGGCGAGATGGTCAGCGCACTGGAGACCGGCGGGTTCGAGGTGCTGGACGTGGAGGCCCTACGCCAGCACTACGCCCTGACCCTGCGGGCGTGGGTGCGCAGGCTCGAAGAGAACTGGGACGAAGCCGTCAGGCTCACCAGCCTGGGCCGGGCGCGGGTGTGGCGGCTCTACATGGCCTCAAGTGCCCTGGGCTTTGAAACCGGGATCACGGGCGTCAACCAGGTCCTGGTCCAGCGTGCCGGCGGGGACGGGCCGCCGCTGCGCCGGAGTGATTGGATCTAGGCGCCCACTGGGCGCACACTTCTCCGGCTCCCTGTTCGGGAGACAAAAAATGAGCCACCCGACCGGGTGGCTCATTTTTTAAGGACCTGCGTCCTGTTTGGTGGAGCTGAGGGGACTCGAACCCCTGACCCCCTGCATGCCATGCAGGTGCGCTACCAGCTGCGCCACAGCCCCAAACCTGTGCTCCTCCGCGGTTCAGACCGCCCGAAGCAACCTGATCAGCTTAATAGAAATCTGCGCGCTGCGCCAATCGGGAGGGCATTTTCCGGCAATAAAAAAATCCGCCGGAATCTTTCGATTCCGGCGGATTATCCGGTGGAGCTGAGGGGACTCGAACCCCTGACCCCCTGCATGCCATGCAGGTGCGCTACCAGCTGCGCCACAGCCCCGGACCTTCGTTGCCCCGCAGTCTCGCCGGAGCAACTCAAATATCTTAGACCAGCTTTTCCGAAAATTCCAAATCGGGCATATTCGGGCCGGCAAGGCCTGCTATTCGGCGTCGGAGGCCGCCGTCGCCTTGGCTGACGTGTCTTCGCCCAGCTGCAGGTCAACTACCGGGCAGTCCTTCCACAGTCGCTCCAGAGCGTAGAAGACGCGGTCCTCTTCATGCTGGACGTGGATGACGATGTCCGAGTAATCCAGCAGTACCCAGCGCCCGCCGGAGCGGCCTTCGCGGCGTACCGGACGGAGATCCTGCTTGGAAAGTTCTTCTTCGATGCCGTCAACGATGGCGTTGACCTGGCGCTCGCTCGGCGCGGATGCGATGAGGAAGACGTCTGCCAGTGCCAGCCGTTCGCTGACATCGAGGGCCACAATGTCGTGGGCAATCTTGTCCGCGGCTGCCTTGGCGGCTTGGCGGGCAATGGCGATGGATGAATCTGTTGCAGTCATGGGACTCCTTGTAGTTTTCTGAAGCTTCGTAAAAGGGCGTTGCCTGGTCAGCTGGAGATGCCGCTGACGATGAGGATGACGCCGGAAATAAGGGCCACAATCCCAAAGGCCAGGACGAGGACCTGCATAAGCCTGAGCCGCTTCGCACGGGCCAGGCCGGCCGTTGCCGCATCCAACGGCTCCAGCCCATGCGCTGACCGTGCCGGAATGCGCGGCAGGTCATCGAACAGATCGTCCGGCTCCCCCACTGGCGTAGAGGCCACGATGGGCTGGACGGGGACGACGCGCTTCGGCGCCGCGGCGGCCCTGGCAGCAGCTTCCGCACGGGCGATCACCCGGGAACGGCCGGAGCCGGACGCCTGCGCAGAACCCGCGGCCGGCTCTTTGGACGCAGTGGACGGCCGGCGGCCCTTGCCGCCAGGCCGGACCTTGGGTCCGGTCTGGGTCGCCAGCGGCACGTAGGAGGTCGCCGGGGGTTTCATCACAGGACGGTCGACGCCGGGTACCTGCACGAATTCCAGCGGCGTGACCATGGCCAGGTTATCGGCGGTTGCCGGGCCCGTCTGGGGAACGGATTGAGTGGCCGCAGCCCGCGGATTGGCAGGCTGCGTGGATGCTGAGCCTGGCTGTGCAGGGGCGGCCTGCTCGGCCAGCTTCCGCTTGGCCATCGCCCTGCGATTAAGCACCGCCGCGCGTTCGGCCAAGGCGATCTGTTCCGCAAGGATGTCCGGATCCACCGCTTCGGGGTCCAGCGAGGCGATGTGTTCCATCTTGGCCAGCTGGTTCTTGGCCTGCTCGGCAATAAGCGTGCGGGCTGCGAGTGCCTGCTCCACGCTCATCCCCGCCGGAACACCTGCACCGTTCGCCCGTGCGGCGGGCCCGGCCATATCGGCGGATACAGCAGTGTCGTGCCCTGCCTTCGTTGGGGCTGGCTTCGCTTGGCCCGGTTTGGCTTGGCCCGGCTGCGCTTGGCTCGCCGCAGGTTGGCTTGGCAGGGGCTGCCCCATGGGAGCGGGAATGATGGGAGTGGCCGAGGTGACGGCCTGTTCCTTCAGTTGCTGGAGCCGCAACTGCCTGCGCGTGGGAGGGCCCCCGGCGGAAAGCTGGCCCTCTTTCTCCTCGAGTTCCTTGATGGCACGCAGCGCCGCGCGGTCGCGGGCCCGGATCTGCGAAGACCGCTGCGCCTGGGTCTGCTCGGGGACGGAATCCACCGGGGCATCAGCCGCGCGCCGTTGTTTTGAGGCAGGCGAAACCTGGCCCGGGCCGTTGGACCCGGGAGCCGTGTTCTCATCTCTGGCCTGACGCAGTTCGCGGCGGCTGCGGACGGGGGGCTTTTCCTGACTCATTGAGGACTCATTCAGTACTGGCTGGCTCGTCTGTTTCGGTAGTTCGGACGTCCTCGGGATCTGATCCCTCGGCGTACAGACCATATTTGGCGATGTATTGGACCACTCCGTCCGGCACGAGGTACCAGACGGGGTTGTTCCCGGCTACACGGACCCGGCAGTCCGTGGACGAGATGGCCATGGCCGGCACCTCGAGGAGGCTGACGTCCTTGCGGCCCATGCCGTCAAGCACATGTCCCGGCCGTGTCACACCGACAAAATGGGCCAGTGACCACAGCTCGTCGATGTCCTTCCAGGACAGAATCTGCGCCAGCGCATCCGCACCGGTGATGAAGAACAGATCAGCGTCCGGGCGTTGAGTCCGGAGATCCCGCAAGGTATCAATGGTATACGTGCGACCGGGCCGGTCAATATCCACCCTGCTGACGGTGAAGCGGGGGTTCGATGCCGTGGCGATCACCGTCATGAGGTAGCGGTGCTCAGGCTCGCTGACCTGCTTGTGCGACTTTTGCCACGGCTGCCCGGTGGGGACAAAGACCACTTCATCCAGGCCGAACTTGGCGGCCACTTCGCTGGCTGCAACAAGGTGGCCGTGGTGGATGGGATCAAACGTCCCGCCCATCACGCCCAGCCGCAGCCGCCCTTGCGCACCGTCACGGTGCAGAACACGGGAAATTTCAGTGGCCTTGGCCGTGGTCGTGCTTGTTGGGGTGCTGGCGGTGCGGATCGGCGTGCTCATCCGTTACGGTGTGCCGGTTGCCCAGGTTCGAGTAGGAGAGCGTAACGAACATAAGCACCAGCAGGATGGCGAAAATGGATACGCCGAACACCCACGGCTCAGCCCAGATCGGAGCGGGTGCGTGTTCTCCGCCTTCGGCAACGGTCATGGCGATCTGCTGGAGCAGCATTTTCTCCCCTAAGGTTCAAGGATGTGGCAGCGGATTGTCCCGCCGTTCCGGACTTCTGTCTATATTACCGCGTTGCTACCCGCGGACCTGGCCCTCGCCCTGCACGATCCACTTAGTGGTGGTGAGCTCTGTCAGTCCCATCGGGCCGCGGGCGTGCAGCTTCTGCGTCGAGATGCCAACCTCGGCACCGAGGCCCAGCTCGCCGCCGTCGGTAAACCGCGTGGACGCGTTGACGATGACCGCGGCAGAGTCAACCTCGGCGATGAACCGCTCCGCGTTGGCCAGGTCGTTGGTGAGGATCGCTTCGGTGTGGCCGGTGGTCCACGTCCGGATGTGCTTGACGGCGTCATCCAGGCTGTCCACCATGGCCACGGCCAGGTCCAGGTCCATGTACTCGGTGCCCCAGTCCTCGTCCGTCGCCGGCTCCGTCTCAATAGAGGACGGCAGTGCAGCACGGATGCGCTCGTCGGCATGGAGCGTGACGCCGGCGCCGCGCAGCGCGGCGGCGACGGCGGGCAGCACTGTGGACCGCGAATGGACCAGCAGCGTCTCCACGGTGTTGCAGACACTCGGCCGCTGGGTCTTGGCGTTCAGCAGGATCTCCACCGCCATGTCCTCGCTGGCAGATTCGTCGATGAAAATATGCACGTTGCCCTCGCCGGTCTCGATGACCGGCACGGCAGCGTTCAGCACCACGGACTGGATCAGGTCCCGGCCGCCGCGCGGAATCAGGACATCAACGCGCCCGCGCGCACGCATCAGCGCGTTCGCACCTTCACGGCCGTACTGGTCCACTGTCTGCACGGCATCGGCCGGCAGCCCGACGGAGTCAAGGGCTTCGCGGAGGATCTGCACCAGTGCTTCGTTGGTGAAGGCGGCAGCGGTACCACCGCGGAGGATGACGGCGTTCCCGCTCTTGAGGCCAAGACCGGCAATGTCCACGGTGACGTTGGGACGGGCCTCGTAAATGGCAGCCACAACTCCCATGGGCACATTGATCTGGCGCAGGCGCAGCCCATTGGGAAGGGTCTGGCCACGGACCACGTTTCCTACCGGATCCGGCAGGCTGGCCAGGTTTTCCAGGGACGCCACGAGCCCATCGATCCGGCTTTCGGTCAGGGTGAGGCGGTCCAACAGGGCCGCAGACGTGCCGTTGGCTTTGCCGGCCGCAACATCCTTGGCGTTTGCGGACAGGATGAAGTCCTTCCGCGTCAGCAATGCGGCACCGATGGCCCGGAGGCCACTGTCCTTCCGGGCCCGGTTGGCCGCGGCCATCTGGCGGGCTGCCTGCCGCGAGCGGTCAGCGATGGCGTGGACGGCCGCCTCGACCTCCGCCGGAGTGGGGGTACTCCCCTGTTCCTGCCCGGGAGGAACCACGGTTGAATCGTCGGACGTGCCAGTGGCTTGGGAAATCAGTGCCTCAGTCATCCTTCAAGTCTAGGCGAGCGGACCGCTCAGACCAGAACCAGGTCGTCGATATGGACAACTTCACGGTCGAATCCGCGGCCCAGGGACTCGCCCAGTTCCACGGTGGAGCGGCCCAGCATCTGCGGAAGCTCGTCGGAAGAGTAATTCACCAAACCGCGCGCGATGACGGTACCGTCGCCGGCCACCATCTCGACGGCGTCGCCCGCTTCGAAGGTGCCGTCCACCGATGAAATTCCTGCGGGGAGCAGCGAGTAGCGATTGTCCCGCACAGCGTGCACGGCGCCGTCGTCAAGGAAGAGCCTGCCCTGGACGTGCGCCAGATGGGCCAGCCACATCATCCGCACGGACTTCCGGCCGCTGTTGACGGTGAACCAGGTCCCCACGTCCTCACCGGCCAGGGCGGCTGCGGCGTTGGCTGTGGACGTGACCAGCGCCGGGATGCCGGAATCGGCGGCCATGATCGCAGCCTCGACCTTTGTCTGCATGCCGCCGGTGCCTACGCCTGCCTTGCCCGGCTTCCCGATGGTAATTGCCTCAAGATCTCCGGGGCCGTCCACCTGGGAAATGCGCTTGGCGCCCTTGGCGGGCGGGCCGTCGTATATCGAGTCGACGTCGGACAGCAGGATCAGGGCGTCAGCACGGACCAGATGGGCCACGAGCGCTGAGAGCCTGTCGTTGTCGCCGAAACGGATCTTGTGCGTGGCGACCGTGTCGTTTTCATTGACCACCGGCACAACGCCGAGGTTAAGGAGGCGGTTCAGTGCACGGAACGCGTTCGCGTGGTGGCTGCGACGCATAAGGTCATCTGCGGTCAGCAGCACCTGGCTGACCGTGACGCCGTGGGCGCCGAACGCGTGCGTGTAGCGCGCCATGAGCAGGCCCTGGCCCACGCTGGCGGCGGCCTGCTGGGTCGCGAGGTCACGCGGACGCTTCACCAGGCCGAGGGGCGCAAGCCCTGCGGAAATGGCTCCCGAGGAAACCAGGATAATTTCCGCGCCGGCGTTATGTTTGGCGGCCAAGACATCTGAGAGGGCGGTCAGGGACTCTTCCGAGATGCCGCCCTTGATGCTGGTCAGCGACGACGACCCTACTTTGACAACGATCCGGCGGGCCCGGGCGAGCACACTGCGGTCGTCTTTGGGTTCTTCGATGATTACTGCGGACTTTTCAGTCATTTCGGCGGCCTCACTCGTCATCTTCAACGCCCAGTCCACTCTCAGTGACCGGCTTGGCAGCACGGCGGCCGCTGACCGATTCGGTCCAGATCCCGGCCTTGCGCTCCGCCTCAAGCTCGGCGCGGGCGGCGGCCTTGGCCTCACGGCGTTCCACCTGCTCGTCGCGCTTCTGCCCGCGGGTGGGCCGGTCGCCGATGTCGGCGAAGCGGACGTCGGTGCCACGCGGTGCCGCCAGCAGTTCTGCGCCGGCCATCATGGTGGGCTCCCAGTCGAAGACAACGCCGTCGTCCTCGCCGATCACCACGGTGTCACCTGGCACGGCGCCCTGCTTGAACAGTTCGTTTTCGACGCCGAGCTTCGCCAGGCGGTCGGCGAGGTAGCCGATGGCTTCCTCGTTGGTGAAGTCGGTCTGCTTGACCCAGCGGACGGGCTTGTCGCCCAGGACGCGGAAGAGCGGCTCGAGGTTCTTTTCCTCGCGGCGGATCTTGAAGCCGGATTCGTTGACGGCGCGGGGCCGCAGAACGGGAGGCTGGACCTTGGGCGGGGCGGCCGCGAGGGCGGCACGGGCAGCCTGGACGATTTCCGCCATGGCGAAGCCGAGCTGGCGGAGACCCTCGTGGCTGGTAGCCGAGATTTCGAAGACCCGGTAGCCGCGTGACTCCAGTTCCGGGCGGACAAATTCAGCCATGTCCTTGCCGTCCGGGAGGTCCACCTTGTTCAGGGCCACCAGGCGCGGACGGTGGTTCAGCGGAACCACTTCGCCGTCGGCACCGGCGTAGCTCATGTCCACGGAGTATTTTTCCAGCTCGGCCTCGATGATGGCCAGGTCCGCCAAAGGGTCACGGTCCGATTCGAGCGTGCCGCAGTCCAGCACGTGCACCAGGGCGGCGCAGCGCTCCACGTGGCGCAGGAAGTGGTGGCCAAGGCCCTTGCCTTCGCTGGCGCCTTCGATGAGGCCCGGGACGTCGGCAATGGTGAAGCGGACATCTCCGGACTGGACAACACCCAGGTTCGGGATCAGCGTGGTAAAGGGGTAATCGGCGATCTTGGGCCGCGCGGCGGACATGGCCGCGATCAGGCTGGATTTGCCGGCAGAGGGGAAACCGACCAGCGCGATGTCGGCGATGGACTTCAGTTCCAGCACGATGTCACGGGCGTCACCCTCGATGCCCAGCAGGGCGAAGCCCGGGGCACGGCGCTTCTGCGAGGACAGCGAGGCGTTGCCCAGGCCGCCCAGGCCGCCGGCGGCCGCCACATACTCGGCGCCTTCGCCGACCAGGTCCGCCAGGACGGTGCCGTCCTTGGACTTGACCACGGTGCCGTCCGGCACGGGCAGGATGAGTGTCTCGCCGCTCTTGCCACCGCGCCAGTCACCCATGCCGGGTCCACCGTTGGTGGCATGGCGGTGGGGGGCGTGGTGGTAGTCAAGCAGCGTGGTGGTCTGGTGATCAACGCGCAGGATGACGTCGCCGCCGTCGCCGCCGTTGCCGCCGTCGGGACCGCCCAGGGGCTTGAACTTCTCCCGGTGGACAGAGACACACCCGTGGCCGCCGGTACCGCCGGATACGTGCAGTACTACCCGGTCTACAAAGCTCGCCACGTGGATCTCCTCAGTGCTGTTTTCCTGTACGCCCAAAGGCGACAAGACGATTGTAATGCGGTTAAAAGAACAGTGGAGCGGACCAAAATGGCCCGCTCCACCGCTTCAGAACTATTTGTTACTCTGCAGCTGCAGCAGCAACGATGTTAACAACGCGGCGACCGCGGCGGGTGCCGAACTGGACGGCTCCCGGGGCCAGTGCGAACAGTGTGTCGTCGCCGCCACGTCCAACGCCGGCGCCCGGGTGGAAGTGGGTGCCACGCTGGCGGACGATGATCTCGCCTGCGGAAACTACCTGGCCGCCGAAGCGCTTGACGCCGAGGTACTGGGCGTTGGAGTCACGACCGTTGCGAGTGGAACTCGCGCCTTTTTTATGTGCCATTTGAAATGCCTGCCTTTAAATTCTGGGGAATCTGCTGAAGAACCTGAACAGTAACGAAGAGTTACTTGATACCCGTGATCTTGACCTTGGTCAATTCCTGACGGTGACCCTGGCGCTTCTTGTAACCGGTCTTGTTCTTGAACTTCTGGATGACGATCTTCGGACCACGGAGGTCTTCGAGGATCTCAGCCGTAACCGTTACCTTGGCCAGGTCCGCAGCAGCAGAGGTGACTTTGTCACCGTCTACCAGGAGCAGTGCGGGCAACTCAAAGGTGCTGCCGGCTCCACCGGGGACGCGGTTCAGGGTAACGAAGTCTCCAACGGAAACCTTCTCTTGGCGGCCGCCTGCGCGGACAATCGCGTACACCACTTGGGAACTCACTTCTCTCGACGTTTATTACTAAATTTGCGTGCTGAACCCTGTTCCGTATTTGGCTGGGTTCTCGCTGTGCCTCAACGCCGTGGGGTCGTAACCCAAGTGTTGGCGTAAGCACCGAAGATCTAGAATACGCTAATTTTGCCTTCGGCCGCAAATGAGGCTGGTTACGGCAGGTTGTCTGTGATAGTACCCACAAGCAGGTACTGCACTGACAATCCAAAACCGTGCCTGACTATCGTACAGGCCGCACAGGCCGCAGCCTGTCAGGAATGAATTCGCGGCGCGTCGAAGAATTCCGCCTCGAACCGGCACGACTGCCTGAAGGCCACCAGCATCGCCGCCCGTTCATCCGCGGAAGCACTCCGGCCGGCGTCGTCAGCCAAGGCGATGGCGTCGCGCGTGGCCTGGGCGAAATCCTCGTCAGCATAGGCCCGCAGCCAGTCGGCATAGGGATGCGCCGGCGAAGCACCGGCGGCCAGGAACTCCGCGTGGAGGGTCTGTCCCACTTCGGCGTACAGCCAGAAGCACGGCAGCACCGCCGCCACGAGGACCGCATAGCTGCCGGAGGCCGAGGCCGCCACCAGGTGGTCCACGTAGGACTTGGTGACAGGCCCAAGGACGGAGTCCACGGTCCTGGTGCTCAGCCACGTGCGGTGCAGTTCGGATTCGACCTCAAGGCATTGCCGGGCCGACTTCGCCCAGAACAGCTGCGCGGCTTCCGTGGGCGCCAGCGCACTGGCTCGGGCGAGGACCCGTGAATACCCGTTGAGGTAGATGGCGTCCTGGGCGAGGTAATAGGCGAATTGTTCCTCAGCCAATGTTCCGGCCGCCAGGTCGCGGATGAAGTCCAGCCCGTAGATGGCCGCGAGATCCGGCGCCGACGCCCGGCGCAGCGTCTCCGCGAATTCGCCGGCCGCCGGAATCTGTTGCATGTGGTGAAAGTGGTTGATGGGGCCGTTGCCCGCGCCCACCTTCAGTTGGTCAGCGGCCCGCAGCGCGCCCACCAGCCAGGGCTTCACTTGCCGCAACGCGGCTTCCCAGTCACCCAGCCGGGCCTGGGCCGTGGCCATGGCCGATGACAGCGAGCAGCCGGTGCCGTGGCTGTTGCGGGTGGGGATCCTGTCCCCGCTCACTTCCACTACCTCTTGGGCGAGCAGCCCGCCGGCGTTGACCAGGGCATCAGGGCACGCACCGCCGTCGAGATGGCCGCCCTTGACCAGGACGGTGGCGCCGGTCGCGGCGGACAACCGCTGCCCCTGCCCGAGCGCGTCGTGCCATTCCCTCGCCTGCGGCTCCGCCACCAGGATGGCCAGTTCCGCCAGGTTGGGGGTGATCAGGTCCGCGAGCGGGAGCAGCTCCCGCAGGGCCGCCTCGGCAGACTCCTGCAGCAGCCGGTCGCCGCTTGTGGCCACCATCACCGGATCAAGAACGACGACGGCGGGACGTACCTTTTCCAGCCAGTCGCGGACCACGCCTATCACCGCAGCGTCGCCCAGCATGCCGATCTTGACCGCGTCGATGGTGATGTCATCGCTGATGGCAGCGAGCTGCTGGCCCAGGAAGGACGCCGGCGGGACGTGAACCGCCTGGACCCCCTGGGTGTTTTGGACCGTCAGCGCGGTGATCGCCGCCATGCCGTAGCCGCCAAGGGCTGCAATGCTTTTGAGGTCGGCCTGGACGCCCGCGCCCCCTGAAGGGTCCGATCCGGCAATGGACAGCACCCGCGGGACGTCACGCAGCACCCGGACCTCAGCCCGGGTTGCTGGGGTTTTCGGCAGAGCCGCCGCGGGCGTTGCAGGAGGAAGAACAGAAGTTGAAGCCAAAGGAGACATCCCTTCGCCGGTGCTAACCGGACAGGTTCAACGGGTGTGGATCTCAGCCGGCTCTCTGCGCGGCACCCCGTGTCAGTCACCAGCCTAGCGTTCCTCGCGACTTAACGCCGGACGCCCGGACGCAGCCTGTGATTCACAGGCACGTCCGGGCGCCGTTGTATTGGCTTGCCCTACTGTTTGGTCAGAGCTCCGAGGCCGGAACGCCTACGCCCAGGATGATGGGCGCGTTGGCGGCAACCGGTTTGTCGGCCACAGGAGCCTTGAGGGGTTCCGGGGCCTTGGCGGCGTGGGTGTGTCCGGCAGCAGCCGCCGCAGCAGCTTCGTGATGTTCTACGGACGTGGCGTTGGCTGCGCCCTGGGCACGGCTGGCACTCCGGTTCCGCCGGGGACGGCGGGCACGGGGCTCTTCAGTGTGGTCGGAGTAATCCTTCTCCGCCGCTGGCTGCTGCTGGCGGGCAGGTTCGGCCGCCCGGCGTTCAGCTGCCTGGACTGCCGGCGGCGTGCTTTCCGCTACAGGAGCCGGCTCACCAAGGTGGGCGAAGGCCTCCGCGAGGCGGTCAAGCGTCAGGGCAGGTGCGTGCGGCTGGTCCTCGTGGTGCGCCACGAACGGCAGCACTACCTGCTCGCCGCCGAAGGTCAGCACAGCGGCCGGGCGGCCGTTGGAGTCCGTTTCGGACTGCCCAGCCGGAGCCGGCACCGGAGCCGCAGGCTGCCGGCCCGCGGCAGCTGATGCCTGAGCCACCTCGTCGTCGTGCAGGTGCGCAGCGTGGGCTGCGGCCGCAATGTTCGCAAGCGCTGCCCGAGTGGCCTCCGCCTTCGCATGGCGCTCGGCATCGCTGGCTTCCGGATGGACCGTGTGGATCTGCACCGGAGCTGCCGGCGCCGTTTCCAACGGCTGGCCGCCCCGTCCGCGGCGGCGCTTCCGGTCAGTGCGGCCACCCGGCTGGCTGTCCGGGCGCTGGCTGTCAGTCCGCACGCTGTCGGTGCGCTGGGCTTCCGGACGGCTGTCAACCCGCTGCACGTGGTGCTCCGCGGCTACCGTGTTGGCGCGGCGGTGCTCCACGGGGTCGTCGTGGGTGACGATTCCGCGGCCTGCACAGGTTTCACACTGCTCGCCGAAGACTTCCAGGAGCCCGGTGCCCATGCGCTTACGCGTCATCTGCACGAGGCCCAGCGAGGTCACTTCGGCCACCTGGTGCTTGGTCCGGTCGCGGCCCAGGCATTCCACCATGCGGCGCAGGACCAGGTCGCGGTTGGATTCGAGGACCATATCGATGAAGTCGATGACGATGATGCCGCCGATGTCGCGGAGCCGGAGCTGCCGGACCACTTCTTCAGCTGCCTCGAGGTTGTTCTTGGTGACGGTTTCCTCGAGGTTGCCGCCGCTGCCGGTGAACTTGCCGGTATTGACGTCCACCACTGTCATGGCTTCGGTGCGGTCAATGACCAGCGAGCCGCCCGAAGGCAGGAAGACCTTGCGTTCCAGGGCCTTGTGGATCTGCTCATCGATCCGCCACGCAGCGAAGATGTCCTGGTCCTTGGTCCACTTTTCCAGGCGGCCCACGAGGTCCGGGGCCACGTAGGTGACGTACGCCTCGATAGTGTCCCAGGCCTCTTCACCGGAGACGATCAGCTTGGAGAAGTCCTCGTTGAAGACATCACGGACCACCTTGATGGTGAGGTCAGGTTCGCCGTAGAGCAGCTCCGGCGCGAGGATCTTGGTGGACGTGGACTGGCTTTCGATGCCTTCCCACTGCGCGCGCAGCCGGTTGATGTCGTGCGTGAGCTCCTCTTCGGAGGCGCCTTCGGCAGCGGTGCGGACGATGACGCCGGCGTGCTCCGGGAGGCGGTCCTTGAGGATGCGCTTGAGGCGGTTGCGCTCGACGTCGGGCAGTTTGCGGGAGATGCCGGTCATGGAGCCGCCGGGCACGTAGACCAGGTAGCGGCCGGGCAGGGAGATCTGGCTGGTCAGGCGTGCGCCCTTGTGGCCCACGGGGTCCTTGGTGACCTGGACCAGGACGGTGTCGCCGGACTTGAGCGCGTTTTCGATCCGGCGCTGCTTGCCTTCGAGGTTGACGGCTTCCCAGTTCACCTCACCGGCGTACAGCACGGCGTTGCGGCCGCGTCCGATGTCAACGAACGCCGCTTCCATGGACGGCAGGACGTTCTGGACCTTGCCCAGGTAGACGTTGCCGATCAAGGAATCCTGCTGCGTCTTGGACACAAAGTGCTCGGCCAGGACGCCGTCTTCCAGGACGGCGATCTGGATTCTGTCGTCGCGCTGCCGGACGATCATCTGGCGGTCAACTGATTCGCGGCGGGCCAGGAACTCGGCCTCGGTGATGACGGTACGGCGGCGGCCGGTGTCGCGGGATTCGCGTCGGCGCTGCTTCTTGGCTTCGAGGCGGGTGGAACCCTTGACAGACGTGACGCGGTTGTTGACCGGCGCTTCGGCCGCGGCGCGCGGCGCGCGGACACGGGTCACCGTGTTGGGCGGGTCGTCGCCTTCGCCTCCGGTCAGTTCCAGATCCTGGTCGCCACGGCGGCGGCGCCGACGACGGCGGGACGTCACGCCCTCATCGGTCTGTCCGGCGGAATCCTCATCGGTTTCTTCGGCTGCGCCTTCGTCGCCTTCGTTGTCAACGTCAGCATCGCTTTCGCCGGTACGGCTGCGTCCACGGCGACCACGGCTGCGGCGCCTGCGGCGGCCGTTGGCGTCGTCCGCTTCGCCGTCTTCGGCGTCGTCCTCTTCCGGCTCTTCAACGACGGCAGCAACCGGCGCGGGGCGGACCACGGTGCTGAGGTCGGGGGCCTGGAAAAGCACCGATGTGGTGGACGCCGGCTCAAGGAACAGCGAACTGAACGGGCTGGCAGTCCCAGCAGCAGCCGGCTCTTTCGCCGGCGCGGCAGCAGCGTTGACCTGGGCAGCGTTGACGGGGGCAACGGCGTCGGCTGCTGCGGGCGCGGCGGCTGCTGCGGGCGCGGCGGCCTCCGCAGCCGCGACTTCCTCTGCTTCCAGGGCCGGCGTCGCTGCAGTTTTAGGGGCTGCCTGCTCTGCACTTGCCTGTTCCACGGCCGCGGGAGCGACGTCGGGGGCAGAGGTTTTGCGCGTGGCCACGCGGCGGCGGCGGACAGGCTTGGTCTCCGCTGCAGCCTCGGGGGCTGCAGCTCCGGCCTCGGTTTCGACGGCGGCGGGCTCTACGACAGTCTCGGTAACAACGGCGGCAGGTGCCTCCAGAACCTCAGCAGCGAACGCCGGCAACGGTTCGGCGGTCTCCACCTTCTTGCGTGCGCGGGTGCGGCGGACCGGCGCCTTAGGCTCCGGTGCGGCGTCCGTCGCAGGCTCAGCCTCGGCGGCCTCCACCGGTGCGGCCTCTGCGGTCTTCGGCACTGCCTTCCGGCGTGTCCGGGTGGCCTTCTTGGGCGCTTCCGTGGCCTCGGCGACGGCTTCATCGTTAACGGCTGATGCTTGTTCGTTTTCCATATGTGGCAACACTCCTGCCCCTGACGTACCGCCACATCCGGCACCCATTGGGGCACATATTGTCAAAACCCGCAGGCGTTGACAGAAGTCAAGTGGATACTCCCAGGTTCGCACCGGCAGAGGGGTGCGGCAGCCCGTGGGAGCCGTCGGCTGTGTCCTGAAACCCGTTGTTCTACACGCCACAACCAGGTGCCGACCAATGGAATTGCGGGAAGCCGGATCAGAGAATCCGAAGCCTGCCCTGCTCATCATTGGCGGTCTTGAAACAAGCCACCGGACCGGAGTCCGAATGTGGGTCGGCCTCCAGCCATGTTCATTCTCTCACACCCGGGCTGAAAGGCGGCGGAACCACGGGCAACGGATCGGTGGCTGAGTGCGCTGGCTGAATGCTGCTTCCAGTCACCGGCGTTACAATCGGGGCAAGGAGCACCCGACGCAAAGGACGCCACACACCATGCCCAGCATTTCCTCCCACGGCACCGACACGCCGGCTGCCTCCCCTCCGACGGGGCCGTTAGCCGCCACGCCCGGGAGCGTGCCGCCGATGGCACGCAACCGGCCCTTCGGGTGGCTACTGGTCGTCACCGGCGCCATCGGCTGGCTGGCCTCCGGAACGCTGGTCCTGGAAAAGCTCGCCGTCCTCGAGGATCCGAATCACGTAACGGCCTGCGACGTTAATCCGTGGATCTCCTGCGGCCAGGTCATGCAGACGTGGCAGAGCTCGGCGTTCGGGTTCCCCAACATGTTTATTGGCATCGTGGCGTTCGCCGTCATCATCACAGTGGGCATGGCCCTGCTCTCCGGCGCCACGTTCGCCCGCTGGTACTGGGCAGGACTCCAGGCCGGCGTGACGCTCGGCTTCGCGTTTGTGGTGTGGCTCTGGTCCCAGGCGCTCTACGACATCCATATCCTCTGCCCGTTCTGCATGATTGTCTGGGCCGCGATGATCCCGCTTTTCGTCTGGGTGACCATCCGCAACGTCGTCCATGGCATCATCCCCGTACCGTCCGGTGCAGCACGCGTGCTGGGCGAATCAGGCTGGATCATCACGGCGTTGCTGTACGTGGCGGTCATCGCCAGCATCTTCTTCGCGTTCATCCAGGTGTTTGCCGGAACCTCGGGTTTCTAACGCGCCCCCCGCACAATCGCACAAAAGGCGCGAACCGGCACGAAATACGCTCAAATCTTGGAATTGAGGGTATTACGTGCCAGTTCGCGCCTGTGTTTCGCGGGTGGACGTTAGTCCTGGAACCAGATCTTGATTTCGCGCTCGGCCGAGTCCACGGAGTCGGAGCCGTGGACCAGGTTCTGCTGGACCTTCAGGCCCCAGTCGCGGCCGAAGTCGCCACGGATGGTGCCCGGAGCCGCAGTGGTGGGATCCGTAGTGCCGGCCAGTGACCGGAAGCCTTCAATGACGCGGTGTCCTTCAAAGATCGCGGCCACTACCGGTCCGCTGAGCATGAATTCAACGAGGGGCTCGTAGAACGGCTTGCCCAGGTGTTCTTCGTAGTGCTGCTCCAGCAGTTCCCGGCTGGCGTCAACCTTCTTCAGTTCGGCGAGGGCGTAGCCTTTGGCCTCAATGCGGCCCAGGATGGCGCCGCTGAGGTTGCGGGCAACGCCGTCGGGCTTGATCAGTACCAGGGTGCGCTCAATGCTCATAGCTGCTCCAATGCGTAATGGTGGTTTCCCACCAGTTTACGGCGTTTGAAAAGCACCATGGGACGGGTTGCGACCGTTGACGGTCCCATCCGGATGCCCCCTTGTCTTCCCGCACGCAACTAGACACACTGAAAGGTGGCCGCGCCAACAGCCGCCTACGGCCGGATGCAACAGAGAGGACGCCGACAATGGACAACAAGCAGCTTGTCATGAAAGCGGGGAGCGAGCTTTTCATTGACCGCGATTTGGGGGCGGTGGATCGATGGTGGGCAGCGGACTACCGCCAACACAGCGCCATGGCCGCCGACGGACCGGAGGCGTTGCGCGGTCTGGTGGCCGGCCTGCCCGAAGGGTTCCGCTTTGAGCCGGCCAGGATGCTTGCCGACGGTGATCTGGTGGCAGTGCACTGTGTCTACCACGGCTTCGGGCCGGATCCGCTTGTGGCGTTCGACCTGTTCCGTGTCGCGGACGGCCGGATCGCCGAGCACTGGGACGCGCTCCAGCCGGCGGTGGCCAGCACCGCCAGCGGCCGGAGCCAGATCGACGGTCCGGCCGAAGTCACCGCACCGGAACAGACTGAGGCGAGCCGCGCCGTCGTCGTGGGTTTCGTCGAAACGGTCCTTAAAGGCGGGCAAGTCGACCGGATCACGGAGTTCATCAGCACGGAGCAGTACGACCAGCACAACCCCGGCGTCGCTGACGGCCTGGACGGGCTGCGTGCGGCGTTGAAGTCGTGGGGTGAACAGGGCATCACGATGCAGTACGACACCTTGCACCGTTCAGTCGCCGAGGGCGAGTTCGTGCTGACCCAGTCCGAGGGGCGGCTGGGCGGCAAACCCACCGCGTTCTACGATCTGTTCCGGGTCGACGGAGGCAAGATCGTCGAGCACTGGGATGTCGTGGCGGACATTCCGGAGTCATTGCCCCACGGCAACGGCCTCTTCTAGTCCGTTTGGCCACCCTCCGCCCCGTGCGACGCGTTCCACGCGGCCTGGTCGCGTTCGCGCTTTGCGGCCTCGGAATCGATCCGGATGCCGGTGCGGATTCCATACCACCAGGCCAGGCCGAACAGCGCGCCAACCAGGAACATCATGGGCTCAACGATGCCGGTCAGGATCAGCACAATCTGCAGGATCCAGCCCAGTCCCACGCCCCAGGGCTTGGACACCACCGCGCAGGCCAGGATCATCACGACGCTCAGCGCGATGCCGATGCCGAGGATCAGCGCCGGCGGAAACTCGCCGCGCCTGAGGCCAAAGACGGCCAGCGTTGCGAAAAAGACCACAAACGCTTCAAGCAGCAGGACGGTGGAGGCAAACATCACCTTGGTGGACCGGCGCTTCTTGGGCATTCCCGGGCGCCATTCGCGCTGCGCTTTGGTCAGCTTCGCCACGGCTAGGCCTCCGTCTTTCCGAGCAGGATCCGGGCTTCCGCCACCAGCGTAATGGACCCCGTCACCAGCACGCCGCCGGAGAGGTCGTCGCTGGCTTCGGCGCGTTCCACGGCCCATTCGAGGGCGTCGTCGAGCTTCTCAGCAACGTGGATGTTGTCTTCGCCGAAGCCCATTTCCACCGCCAGTTCAGCCAGTTCCGCCGCGGGTACCGCCCGTGGAGAGTTGGACTGGGTGAAGCAGTATTCCTGGGCGATCTCGCCCAGGGATTCCTTGAGCTGGCGCAGGATCTCTTCGGCGTCCTTCTCCTTCAGGACTCCCACTACCGGCACCAGCCGGGTGAAGCTGAAGGCCTCCTGGATAGCCTCGGCCGAGACCCTGATGCCGTCCGGGTTGTGGGCCGCGTCAACAATGATGGTGGGCGCCGTGCGGACAACCTCAAGGCGGCCCGGGGACGTGACGGATGCGAACGCCTCCTGGAGCACCTCGGCGTCAAGTTCCTTCTCGCCGCCGAAGAAGGCCTCGAGGGCTGCCACGGCCACGGCCGCGTTCTGGGCCTGGTGCGCGCCGTGCAGCGGCAGCAGCAGTTCCGGGTACCGTCCGGCGATGCCCTGGATGCTCACCACCTGGCCGCCCACGGCAACCGTCCGGGATTCGACGCCGAACTCCACGCCTTCAAACCGGAACGGGACTCCCACGTCCTTGGCTTTTTCGAGCAGCACCTGCGCGGCATCAACCGGCTGCGAGGCACTGATGAGGTAACCACCGGGCTTGATGATGCCGGCCTTCTCGTACGCAATCTCCTCGGTGGTATCGCCCAGCAGGTCGGTGTGGTCCAGGGAAATGGGGGTGACCACAGAAACCAGGCCGTCGCCCACGTTGGTGGCATCGGTGATGCCGCCCAGGCCCACCTCGATCACGGCCACGTTGACCGGCTGGTCCGCGAAGATCGCGAAGCCCAGGATGGTCAGGCACTCGAAGTACGTGAGCCGGGGCTCCCCCGCAGCGGTAAGTTCGTCGTCGACGATCTGCAGGTACGGGCGGATCTCGTCCCAGATACGGACAAACGTTTCGTCAGAGACAGGGTGGCCGTCGATGCTGATCCGCTCGGTGACCTTGGACAGGTGCGGGCTGGTGTAGCGGCCGGTACTCAGGCCGTGCGCGCGCAGCCCGGCCTCGATCATCCGCGCCGTCGAGGTCTTCCCGTTGGTGCCCGTCACGTGGATGATCGGGAACGCCTTGTTGGGCTCCCCCAGCACGTCCATGGCCCGGAACAGCGGCGCAAGACGCGGCTCCATCTTGTTTTCCGGCGCACGCCCCAGCAGCTCGGCGTAGACACTTTCCACGGAGAATTCGTCAGTCATTGCTCAGGCCTCTGCTTTTTCGACGAACACACTGTCCACACCTGCGGCGACCAGCACCACCTGCGAGTTGTTTAGAGACGTAATCTCGGATTTGAACACCAAGCTCACTGAGAGGGTCTCCTTAGAAATCAAGTCACGATGCATTTCTAGTTGTGCCGTTGCTTCGGGTGTTGAGCGAACGACGGTCTTAATGCGATCGCTCACATTCAACTTCTCTTCCTTCCGTGCCTGCTGGATGGCACGAATGACGTCACGTGCAAGCCCTTCTGCCTCAAGTTCGGGCGTGACCTCGGTGTTGAGCACCACAAAGCCGCCTCCGGGCAATACTGCGACAGCAGACGATGCAGCAGCAGTACCGCCCTCTGCCCCTGCCACTACAGTCTCCAGCGTGTACTCCTGGGATTCCAGCTCCAGGCCTCCGGCGATGACCACTCCGGCGTCGGAAACCGACCAGTCGCCGGACTTGGCGCCCTTGATGGCCTGCTGGACGTTCTTGCCCAGGCGCGGTCCCGCGGCGCGTGCGTTGACCACAAGCTTCTGCTCGATGCCAAACTCCTCCGGGGAGGCGCTCTCGGCGTCCAGCAGGCGCACGGAGCGCAGGTTCAGTTCATCGGCGACGACGGCGGCGAAGCCTCCCAGCGCATCCGCGCCGGGTGCCACAACCGTCAGTTCCTGCAGCGGCAGCCGCACGCGCAGGTTGGCGGCCTTGCGCAGCGAGGATCCGGTGGAGCAGATCTGCTGCACGCGGTCCATCGCTTCCACCAGCGACGCGTCGGCCGGGAACAGGTCCGCGTCCGGCCAGTCGGCCAGGTGCACGGAGCGTCCGCCGGTGAGGCCCCGCCAGATCTCCTCGGAGACCAGCGGCAGCAGCGAGGCGGCCACGCGGGACACGGTCTCCAGCGCGGTGTACAGCGCGTCGAAGGCGTCAGCGCTCTCGTCAAAGAAGCGCTGGCGGCTGCGGCGGACGTACCAGTTGGTGAGCATGTCGAGGTAGCTGCGCAGTTCATCGCACGCGCCGGAGATGTCGTAGCTGTCCAGCTGGGCGGTCATGTTGCGGACCAGATCGCCGGTGTTGGCCAGCAGGTACTGGTCCAGGGTGTCGGCATACCCGTCGTAGCGGAGCTTCGCGTCGTAACCACGCCCAGCGTTCGCGGCGTTCGTGTACAGGGTGAAGAAGCTGTAAACGTTCCACAGCGGCAGGATGACCTGGCGGACGCCGTCGCGGATTCCCTGTTCGGTGACCACCAGGTTGCCGCCGCGCAGAATGGGGCTGGACATCAGGAACCAGCGCATGGCGTCGGAGCCGTCACGGTCCAGGACCTCGGAGACATCCGGGTAGTTGCGCAGGCTCTTGGACATCTTCTGCCCGTCCGAGCCCAGCACGATGCCGTGGCTGATGACGTTCCGGAAGGCGGGCCGGTCGAACAGCGCCGTGGACAGGATGTGCAGCATGTAGAACCAGCCACGGGTCTGGCCGATGTACTCCACAATGAAGTCCGCGGGGTTGTGAGTGTCGAACCAGGCTTCGTTCTGGAACGGGTAATGGACCTGGCCGTAGGGCATGGAGCCGGAGTCGAACCAGACGTCCAGGACGTCCTCGACGCGGCGCATCACGGACTGGCCCTCTGCGGGGGTCCGGGGATCGTCCGGGTTGGGGCGGGTCAGTTCGTCGATGAACGGCCGGTGCAGGTCAACCTGGCCGGCCTTGTTCAGCGGCAGGCGGCCGAAATCGGCCTCGATCTCGGCCAGGGAGCCGTAGACGTCGGTGCGCGGGTACTCCGGGTCGCTGGACTGCCACACGGGGATGGGGCTGCCCCAGTAGCGGTTGCGGCTGATGGACCAGTCGCGGGCGTTGGCGAGCCACTTGCCGAACTGGCCGTCCTTGACGTTGCCGGGGATCCAGTTGATGTCCTGGTTCAGCTCGGACATGCGGTCCTTGAACTTGGTGACCTCGACGTACCAGGAGGACACCGCGCGGTAGATCAGGGGGTTGCGGCAGCGCCAGCAGTGCGGGTAGCTGTGCTCGTAGCTGGCCTGGCGGACCAGCCGGCCCTGGGCGCGCAGCACCTGGGTGATGGGCTTGTTCGCCTCGAAGACCTGGAGGCCCGCGATGTCATGCAGGTCGCCATGCTTGAACAGGGGAAGGAATTTGGCACCTTCGTCCACGGACAGGACCACCGGAATGCCGGCCTCTTCACAGACCTTCTGGTCGTCTTCACCGTAGGCGGGCGCCTGGTGGACGATGCCAGTGCCGTCGGTGGTGGTGACGTAGTCGGCCACGAGGAAGCGCCAGGCGTTCTGCGTCCCGTACTTTTCGTCGTCGCTGAAGTCGTTCCACAGCGGCTGGTACGCCAGGCCCTCAAGGTCGGCGCCGGTGTGGGTTGACGTCACGGCGGCCTCGGCGGAGTCCGCGTCCTCATAGCCCAGGTCCTTGGCGTACGCGGCCAGCAGGTCCGCGGCCAGGAGAAAACTGCCGGAGACGGGCGCGTCCGGCGAAGCGGCCTTGACGCCGTTAGGTCCGGCGGGGAGCACTGCGTAGGTGATGGAAGGCCCGACGGCGAGCGCCAGGTTGGTGGGCAGCGTCCAGGGCGTGGTGGTCCAGGCGAGCGCCTGGACGCCGGCGAGCTGCTTCGACAGCGCCGATTCCCCTGCCGTGATGGGGAACGTCACCGTGACAGTCTGGTCCTGGCGGTTCTTGTAGACGTCGTCGTCCATGCGGAGCTCATGGTTGGACAGCGGCGTCTCGTCCTTCCAGCAATACGGCAGCACACGGTAGCCGTTGTACGTCAGGCCTTTTTCGTGCAGCTGCTTGAACGCCCACAGGACCGATTCCATGTATTCGACGTTGAGCGTCTTGTAATCGTTGTCGAAGTCCACCCAGCGGGCCTGGCGGGTGACGTAGCTCTTCCACTCGTCGGCGTACTTCATCACGGAGGCACGGCAGGCGTCGTTGAACTTATCGATGCCCATGGCCTCGATCTGGGTCTTGTCCGTCATGCCCAGCTGCTTCATGGCTTCCAGTTCAGCCGGCAGTCCGTGGGTGTCCCAGCCGAAGCGGCGTTCAACGCGGCGGCCGCGCTGTGTCTGGTAGCGGCCCACGAGGTCCTTGGCGTACCCGGTCAGGAGGTGGCCGTAGTGCGGCAGGCCGTTGGCGAAGGGAGGGCCGTCGTAGAAGACGAATTCGTTGCTGCCGGGCTGTCCGCCGGGGGCGTCGGCGCTTCGCTGGTCGATGCTGGCCTGGAAAGTGCCGTCCTGGTCCCAGTACTTCAGGATGCGCTCTTCAATCTCCGGGAACTTCACGGAGGCGGAGACACCGGCGGCAGCGCCGCTCGAAACTGCAGCCGAAGCGGAAGCTGAGGCTTTGGGGTAATACGTCATTCTCGACATCCTGGGTTGAGCTGGTGAACCACTCAGCCGTTGCTGGATGGTTCCGTTCAGGATGCGAGGACGGCTTGTGTGCTGTCCTGGGACTGCACAGTTACCGCGGTACCACCTCACTTACCGGCACTCCACCATGCTCCCGGGGGGGGCTTGTTGGTGCGCCGGCCGCTCATTACTGCTGTGACGGGCTTACCCGTCCGGTTCTACCGGCCCTGTCGCGTGCTGATCCTTGCGCCGGGGCGTTCTTCCGGAAGCTCACCGGTGATGGCCGGGTCAAAGCTGATACGACGATGTTACCGGAGAAGTCACTGCGTTTCACTGCACACTGCTTTGAAAGCACAGCGCGGTCCGCCGGGCAGCGAAACGCAGTGACGGCGGCCGGGCCGCCCGGGCCGGTACTAGAAGCCGCGGGGCAGTTTCATCCCGGCAGCAGCCATGACATCACGGAGCCGGTCCGGGTAGTCGGTGATGATCCCGTCAACGCCGGTGTCGATCAGCGCCCGCATGGTGGGCTGGTCATCGACGGTCCACGGGATGACCTGCATCCCGGCAGCGTGCGCACGTTCCACCATGTCCGTGGTGACGTAGGGGACGTAGCCCGGATCGGTCACTTTGCCGTTCTGCGGGGTGCCGTGCACGGGAGAGACGGCGTCGAAGCCGAGGGAGGACGCTGCAGCGATGAGGTCGCCGCCAAAGTCGTCGGCGTCAATCCCGCCAAGCCACGGCGAGCCGCCCGGCTGCCCGGCCTGGAGGAAGTCCTTGTTGGTCAGGGCCACGGTGCGGATCTGCGGGTCGCGCTGCTGGACGAGGCGCAGGGAGCCCCAGTCGAAGCTCTGGATGGAGACGCGGCTCTGCATCTGGGCGTCGTTGATTTCCCGGAGGGCGACGTCGATGAACTGCTCGCGCGGGGCGGTTTCCGCCGGAGCGCCGGCCTCGACCTTCGTTTCAATGTTGAACTTCACCTGGCTGGCGCGGTGGGCGTCGGCGAGCTCAAAAACCTCGGCCAGAGTCGGCATCTTGGCGCCGGGAGACGCAGTCTGGCCCGGGAACTGCGGCTGGGTGAGCGAACCGCAGTCCAGGCTTCGGACCTGTTCGAAGGTCAGGTCCTTGACGTACTTGCCCACATAGGGGAACTGCGGATCGTTCGGCGTGACCGGCGCGGTATCCAGGCACTTCTTGTTGCTGATCTTGCGGTCGTGCGTGATGACTTCGCGGCCGTCCTTGGTGATCTGGAGGTCAAGTTCCAGGGTGGACACGCCGGTCTCGAGGCCCTTGGCGAACGACGCCAGAGTGGATTCGACAGTCAGGCCGAGTCCGCCCCGGTGGGCCTGTAGATCAAAATGGTTGTCCGTGCCGTTGGGGTTCGTGTCAGCGGCTTGGGCCTGGACCGAAGTAGTGAGGAGCAGGGCTGCGCTGAGTACGGCAGCGCCAAGCTTCATCGGGGTGCGCATAGGAAGGAATCTCCACTCTGGTGGTGTGCAGTTTGCGCCTGCTACAGTGCCGTCCTGCGGACAACGCCGAGCCACAGCGGGCTGGCCGGAGTGCGTCCGGACGGTAAACGTTGGGCTTCATGGCACAGCCGATCCAATCAACGGGAGACGCCAGGGCGGCGACTCTTTAGACTCGTGCCATGACAGACTCCCGGGCGACTTGTTCCGGTCCCTGATGGGCCATCGTGCACACCGCGGCTGGCTGTGGTCTGCTGGCCTGGTTGCGGCACCTGTTGTGGTGGTGTCCTGGTTCCGCACCGTCCCGGCGCCGTGGCCGCCGCTTGTGGTACAGGTGGTGGCCTTTACGCCGTGGCTGGCATTCCTCGCCGCGGCCGCGGTGTTGTTGGCACTGCCCAGCCGGCGTGCCTGGGCTATCCTGCCGGCGGCAATCCTGCTGACCGCACAGCTTATCTGGCTGTTCCCGCCGGAGGTGTTCCTGGCCCGGCAGGGAGGGTACCCCCAGGTCCGGGGGCCGGATGCCCCGGCCGCGGCGAAGCTGACAGTCATGAACCTCAATGCCCGGCTCGGAGGTGCTGATAGCGCCGCCATCGTCCGGCTGGTCAAGGACCACCATGTTGGCCTGCTGACCGTCCAGGAGCACAGCCTGGAGCTGGAGAAGCGGCTGGCGCGTGCGGACCTGGGCAGCGTGCTTCCCCACCGCGTATCCCATCCCCGGAACGGAGCGGCCGGCAGCGCCGTCTACTCGTCTTTCCCGCTCAAGGAGGTGGGACTGGTCCCTGACACAGCGTTCAGTATGCCGGTTGTCCGGCTTGAGACCGGCGACCCGGGCGCCGGCGCCGGCCTGACGGTCATCAATGTGCACACGCACGCGCCCGTGGACAGTGCCGTTCATCAATGGCGAAGTGACCTTGCAGCGGTGGCCCGGGCAGGCAGCGGAGCCGGTCCTACGCTTCTGGCCGGCGATTTCAACGCGACATATGACCACTGGGAATTCCGCGCGATGCTGGAGGGGGCCGGCGGCGGCCTGAAACTGGTGGATGTTGCAACCGCGTTGGGCAGCCGGCTCATCCCCACCTGGCCGATGCGGGATTACAGCCTTCCCGGAGTGACTCTGGACCATGTGGTGACCAGCCCTGACGTTTCAGGTTCGGGGTACTCGGTCCACCCGGTCAACGGTACCGACCACGCTGCAGTGATCGCTACCCTGGAGATCCGCCTTCCCTAACGCTTGCGGATCAGCTTGTGCGTGGCCGCCTGCGCAACGGGCCGGATCACGATCTGGTCCAGGTTGACATGGTGCGGCGCGCTGACGGCGTAGCGCACCACGTCGGCGACGTCGGCTGCGGTCAGGGGCTTCTCCACGCCCTCGTAAACCTTCTCCGCGGCGTCCTGGTCACCAAAGCGGTTGAGCGCGAACTCTTCGGTGCGGACAAGGCCCGGGGCTACCTCGATGACGCGGATGTTGTGTTCCGCCTCTTCCAGCCGGAGGGCACCGGTCAGTGCGTGCTGGGCAAACTTGGCGGCGTTGTAGCCGCCGCCGCCCTCGTAGGCCACCAGTCCGGCGGTCGACGTCAGGTTCAGGACAGTTCCTTCGCCGGTGGCACGGAGCATCGGCAGGAACGCCCGGGTGAGCTTCACGGTGCCGAGGACGTTGACCCGGAACATCCACTCCCAGTCCTCGGTGTTGGCCTCGCCCACCAGGTCAGCACCCCGGGCCCCGCCGGCGATGTTGATGAGCGTCCCCACGCCGCCGGCTTCGGTGACGCGGGCAAGGAGCCGGGCGACGTCGTCGTCCTCGGTGATGTCAGCGGGAATTCCGACGGCGCCGGTCTCCGCTTCCAGCGCGGCGAGGCGTTCGGCGCGGCGTGCCACAGCGAATACCGTCCAGTTTTCCGCCCGCAATGCCCGCACGGTCGCCTCGCCGATGCCGGTGCTGGCGCCCGTTACTACTGCTGTCTTGTTCAGTGAATCTTCAGTCATGGCACCACCCTAACGGGCCCGGCCGGTGGCATACGTGGAGCGATGTCGCCGGATGAAGTCCTGGTCATGAAACAATTGCCAGATGGCTGAAGACACTCAGGGTACAGACACGCCCTCCACCGCCCCTATCAACGTTCCGGACAAGCCCGCCCTTGAGGGGCTCGAAGCTGCCCTCACGCAGCGCTGGCTTGCCGAAGGGACCTACAAGTTCAACCCGGACACCACCCGGGAGCAGGTCTACTCGATCGACACTCCCCCACCCACGGCGTCCGGCTCCCTGCACGTGGGGCACATGTTCTCCTTCACGCAGACGGACGTGTTGGCCCGCTACCAGCGCATGACCGGCAAGAACGTGTTCTACCCGATGGGTTGGGATGACAACGGCCTGCCCACCGAGCGCCGCGTCCAGAACTACTACGGCGTGCGCTGCGACCCGGCCATCCCGTACGACGCCGGCTACCGCGCTCCGGCCGAGCCCGCCAAGAACCAGCGCGATTTTGACGTCGTCTCGCGCCGGAACTTCATCGAGCTGTGTGAAGAACTTGCCGTGGAGGACGAGAAGGTCTTCGAAAGCCTCTTCCAGCAGCTCGGTCTTTCCGTGGACTGGCAGCTGACGTACCGGACCATCGATGACGCCTCCCGCGAAGTCTCCCAGCGCGCCTTCCTGGCCAACCTGGCAGCCGGCGATGCGTACATGGCCGAAGCGCCAACTCTCTGGGACATCACCTTCCGCACGGCCGTGGCCCAGGCGGAACTCGAAGACCGCGAAGTTGCCGGCGCGTACTACCGCTATCCGTTCTTCACCGAAGACGGCGAGAAGATCTATGTCGAGACCACCCGTCCCGAACTGCTGGCAGCCTGCGCCGCCCTCGTTGCAAACCCCGACGACGAGCGGTACCAGCCGCTGTTCGGCAAGATGGTCACGTCCCCGGTCTTCGGTGTTGAGGTTGAGGTCAAGGCCCACCCGCTGGCCAAGGCGGACAAGGGCTCCGGCATCGCCATGGTGTGCACGTTCGGTGACCTCACCGACGTCACCTGGTGGCGGGAACTCCAGCTGCCCACCCGTGCCATCGTGGGCCGGGACGGCCGGATCGTCGGCGAAACCCCGGACTGGATCACCACCGATGCAGGGCGCACCGCCTACGAAGCCATTGCCGGCAAGACCGTCTTCAGCGCCAAGGAAGCAGTGGTGGAGCTCCTGGCCGCCGAAGATCTGATCGACGGCGAACCGAAGAAGATCATGCACCCGGTGAACTTCTACGAAAAGGGCGACAAGCCCCTCGAGGTTGTCACCTCACGCCAGTGGTACTACCGCAACGGCGGCCGCGACGAAGAGCGCCGCGCCCGCCTGATCGCGCGCGGCCAGGAGATCGACTTCCACCCGGCCTTTATGCGGTCCCGCTTCGAAAACTGGATCTCCGGGCTGAACGGGGACTGGCTCGTGTCCCGCCAGCGCTTCTTCGGTGTGCCCATTCCCGTCTGGTACCCGCTGGACACCGACGGCAACCCGCGGTACGACGCCCCGATCGTGCCCCTGGATGAGCAGCTGCCGGTTGACCCTGCGGCCGATGCCGCACCGGGTTACGACGAAGCCCAGCGCGGTGTTCCCGGTGGCTTCGCCGGCGACGCCGACATCCTGGATACGTGGGCCACGTCGTCCCTGACGCCGCAGATTGTGGGCGGCTGGAGCCGGGACGAGGACCTCTTCGCCAAGGTCTTCCCGTTTGACCTGCGCCCCCAGGGCCACGACATCATCCGCACCTGGCTGTTCTCCTCGGTAGTCCAGGCTGATGCGCTGCAGCACGCCGCGCCGTGGAAGCATGCCGCCATCTCCGGCTGGATCCTGGACCCGGACCGGAAGAAGATGTCCAAGTCCAAGGGCAACGTGGTGGTTCCCACCGATGTGCTGGACGAATTCGGCTCCGACGCCGTCCGCTACTGGGCCACGTCCGCCAAGCTCGGCGCGGATACGGCATACGAGATCGCGCAGATGAAGATCGGCCGCCGCCTGGCCATCAAGTTGCTGAACGCCTCAAAGTTCGTCCTGAACCTGGGCGCGACGGAGAATTCCGTGGTCTCCACCGATCTCTCGGTGCTGACCAACCCGCTGGACCGCGCGGTGCTGGCCCAGCTGGCGGAGGTGGTGGGCCAGTCCACCAAGGCGTTCGAGAATTATGACTACGCCCGGGCCCTGCAGATCACTGAGAGCTTCTTCTGGCAGTTCACGGACGATTACGTGGAGCTCATCAAGGACCGCGCCTACGGTGCCGCCGGCGACGCTGAGCAGGCCTCCGTGCTGGCAGCTCTTGCCACCAGCCTGGACACCCTGCTGCGCCTGTTCGCCCCGTTCCTGCCCTTCGCCACGGAAGAGGTCTGGGGCTGGTGGCGCAACGGCTCCGTACACCGTGCACAGTGGCCCACGGCAGTGGACGTGGACGGCGACACTACCCTGCTTGCCACCGTTGGCACGGCGCTGAGCGGTGTCCGCAAGGCAAAGTCCGAGGCCAAGGTCAAGCAGCGCACCGAGGTCCTCTCCGCCACCATCACGGCGTCGGAATCCCTGACCACGCAGTTGAAGGCCGGACTGGGCGATCTGAAGGCAGCCTCGAACGCCCGCGAACTGACCCTCGTGGCAGGCGACGGCGAACTGACCGTCAGCGATGTCGTGCTGGCCGCTCCGGAGGAACAGCCCAGGGCCTGACCTGTTTTTGGGCAAAGGGGAAGCCCCATCAGCGTTTTGCCGTTGGTGGGGCTTCGACTTTTCGGCCATCCTGGTGACGTCTTTGATGGTCTGGCAGGATCCTTGGATCTTCAGGTCTTCCTACCTCGTCACTGGTAGCTTGTATCTGACTTTGCCGATGGCTGCGTCGGATACATATCACTGAATCTTTGGTTCCTGCGTCCCGCTTCTTTCGAAGTGGGTAAGAACTATTGTTGTCCCGCCGGTTTAGATACGCAAGAGCCCCGGACGAACTACATCAGAGTAGTTCGTCCGGGGCTCTTTGCTGTCTGCGTCAGTTGAATTCGGGACGTTCGCTGCGGCTGCGCTTAATCTCGAAGAAGTGCGGGTACGAGGCGAGTGTGACGGTGGCATCCCACAGCCGGCCCGCCTGCTCGCCGCGCGGGATGCGGGTCAGCACGGGGCCGAAGAAAGCAGTTCCGTTGAAGGCAACAACCGGCGTGCCGACGTCCTGGCCCACCAGCGAGATGCCCTCCTCATGGCTGGCCCTCAGCTGGGTGTCAAAAGCGTCCATTGCGGCAACGTCTGCCAGGCCGGCCGGGAGTCCGCACTCCGCCAGTGCCTTGCTGATGACAACGCCGAAGTCCTTCTCCCCGCCAAGGTGGATCAGGGTGCCCATGGCATCGTAGAGCGGCTTCACCACGTGGTCGCCGTGCTGCTCCTGGGCCGCAATGATGACCCGGACCGGGCCCCATGCGGTGTCCATGGCTTCGCGGTACGCGGGTTCCAGGTCCCGGCCTTCGTTCAGGACAGAGAGGCTCATAACATGCCACACGGTTTTGATGTCGCGGACAGCCTCAACCTCGCCGATCCAGCGTGAGGTGATCCAGGCGAACGGGCACAGCGGATCAAACCAAAAGTCGGCCTGGTTGATGGTTTTTTCAGTCATGCGTGAGTCCTCTGTTCCTGGGCATGCGGGGGCGGAAGGCGGATGTGTCAGGCGGCGTGGCGGACGTGTCAGGCGGACTTGCGACGCTTGGTCACGTGCGGAATGAGGGTTGGCTCGGCCTTGCTGAGGACAACGTCGGCGGTGATGACCACGCTGGCCACGTCTTCGCGGCTGGGGAGGTCGAACATGACCGGGAGCAGCACTTCCTCCATGATGGCGCGCAGGCCCCGGGCACCGGTGCCACGCTCCAGGGCCTGGTCGGCGATGGCATTGAGGGCGTCGTCATCGAAGACGAGTTCCACGCCGTCGATCTGGAACATCTTCTGGTACTGCTTGACCAGCGCGTTCTTCGGCGTGGAGAGGATCTGGATGAGCGCGTCGCGGTCCAGGCTGGAGACCGTGGTGATCACGGGAAGGCGGCCGATGAATTCCGGGATCAGACCGAACTTCAGGAGGTCCTCGGGCATCACTTCACCGTAGGAGTCCACCTTGTTGCTGGCATCGTTGAGTGGGGCGCCGAAGCCAATGCCTTTGCGTCCGGAACGCGAACCGATGATCTCCTCCAGCCCGGCAAAGGCGCCCGCCACGATAAACAGCACGTTGGTGGTGTCGATCTGGATGAATTCCTGGTGGGGGTGCTTGCGTCCGCCCTGGGGCGGAACGGAGGCGACGGTTCCTTCGAGGATCTTCAGGAGGGCCTGCTGCACGCCCTCACCGGAGACGTCCCGGGTAATGGAGGGATTCTCGCTCTTGCGCGAAATCTTGTCGATTTCGTCGATGTAGATGATGCCCTGTTCGGCCTTTTTGACGTCGTAATCCGCTGACTGGATAAGCTTGAGGAGGATGTTCTCCACGTCCTCACCCACATAGCCGGCTTCGGTGAGTGCCGTGGCGTCGGCAACAGCAAACGGAACATTCAACCGCCGCGCCAGTGTCTGGGCCAGGTAGGTTTTGCCGCAGCCCGTGGGGCCGATCAGGAGGATGTTGGACTTGGCGATTTCGACGTCGTCGTGGTGGCCGCCCTCGGCGAGGCTGCCGCTCTTCGGTGCGTGGCCGGCCTGGATCCGCTTGTAGTGGTTGTAGACGGCGACGGCGAGGGACCGCTTGGCAGGTTCCTGGCCGATGACGTATTCCTGCAGGAAGTCAAAGATTTCGCGGGGCTTGGGCAGTTCGAAGCTTCCCAGATCGGCGACTTCGGCGAGCTCTTCCTCAATGATCTCGTTGCAGAGCTCAATGCATTCGTCGCAGATGTAGACACCGGGCCCGGCTATAAGCTTCCGCACCTGCTTCTGGCTCTTTCCGCAGAAAGAACACTTCAGCAGATCCGTGCTCTCGCCAATCCGAGCCATATGTGAACCCCTTTAGTATCTTGCTGCCAGGCAGCTGTGCACCGTTGCTGGAATCGTGGCGGGCCTGGGAGGACCGGCCGTGACACCTTCCACTCTAGGTCACAATTGCGTCCAAGGGTGGAAAGCGAAGGCCGGTGCGGCCCAAATTACTGGACCGCACCGGCCGTTGAAGAGCCTTGTTACCGAGTGATGGCCTGGGGCTTCATCTTGCGGGAATCAAGCACCTGGTCAATGAGGCCGTAATCGAGCGCCTCGGCCGCGGTCAGGATCTTGTCACGCTCAATATCGTTGTTGACCTGCTCCGGGGTGCGGCCCGAGTGGTGGGCCAGCGTGTCCTCAAGCCACGAGCGCATCCGCATAACTTCCGCAGCCTGGATCTCAAGGTCCGAGGCCTGGCCGCCCTGGCCGCCGGAAAGTGCCGGCTGGTGGATCAGGACACGGGCGTTGGGCAGGGCGAGGCGCTTGCCAGGCGTGCCCGCTGCGAGGATCACGGCGGCAGCGCTGGCGGCCTGGCCGAGGCAGACGGTCTGGATCTCGGGCCGGATGTACGTCATGGTGTCGTAGATCGCGGTCATGGCGGTGAAGGACCCGCCCGGGGAGTTGATGTAGAGCGTGATGTCGCGGTCCGGGTCCGTGGACTCGAGAACCAGCAGCTGTGCCATCACGTCGTCAGCCGAGGCGTCGTCGATCTGGACACCGAGGAAGATGATGCGGTCCTCGAACAGTTTGGTGTACGGGTCCTGGCGCTTGAAGCCATACGGCGTGCGCTCTTCGAACTGGGGAAGTACGTAGCGGCTGGTCGGAAGGTTACCGGCAGTCGATCCGAAGTTGTAAGTCATTTTTGTTGCTCCTGATCTGAAAAGTTCGAAAGTGCCGGGTTACTTCTCGGTTGCCGACTCGCCGGAGGTGCCGTTGGCGGTGCCGCCGCCGCCGGAGACGGAACCGGCGTGGGCCGCAATCTTGTCGAAGAAGCCGTATTCGAGGGCTTCAGGCGCGGTGAACCACTTGTCGCGGTCGTTGTCCTTGAGGATGGTTTCCACGGACTGGCCGGTCTGGTCCGCGGTCAATTCGGCCATGACCTTCTTCATGTGCAGGATCAGCTCGGCCTGGATCTTAATGTCCGAGGCCGTGCCGCCGATGCCGCCGGAGGGCTGGTGCATCAGGACGCGGGCGTTGGGGGTGGCGTAGCGCTTGCCCTTGGTGCCGGAGGAGAGCAGGAACTGGCCCATGGAGGCTGCCAGGCCGGTGGCGACGGTGACGACGTCGTTCGGGATGAACTGCATGGTGTCATAGATGGCCATGCCCGCGGTCACGGAGCCGCCTGGAGAGTTGATGTAAAGGTAGATGTCCTTTTCCGGGTTCTCGGCGGACAGGAGCAGCAGCTGCGAGCAGATGGCGTTGGCGTTGTCGTCACGCACCTCGGAGCCCAGCCAGATGATGCGTTCCTTCAGGAGGCGGTTGTAGATGTAGTTGTCCTGGGCGGCCGGATCTACAGTCGCCATCCGGGGGGCCTCTGCGTGCTGTGACATGTGTACTTACCTCTCGCTGGTGACGGTGACATCACTGAACTTCACTACTTGGACACTAACCGGTTTGGTGGCCGATTTGTTCGCGGGAATCGCGCTGTTCGCTGACGGCGCACGATCCCCGCGACCGCCCGTTAACCAAGGCAGCCCCCGGACCAATAGGTCCGGGGGCTGCCTTCAGTCGCACTGCCAGGGGCGTGCTAGAACTTCACGGCTGCCGGGTCGTCACTCGGAGTGGCCTCGGTCTCGGCGGTGGTGCCTTTAGTAGCCCCAGCCTCAACGGCGGGAGCCTCTTCTTCGCCGCCGGGGCGGACGAAGTCGCTGAGGTCAACGGTCTTGCCGTCGGTGTCGGTCACGGTGGCCTGGCCCAGGACAACAGCCAGTGCCTTCCTGCGGCGGACCTCGGAAACCATCATGGGAACCTGGCCGCTCTGATCAATGATCTGGGCGAACTGGTTCGGGTCCATGCCGTACTGGCTGGCGGCGCTGACGATGTAGTCGATCAGCTCGGCCTGGCTGACATTGACTTCTTCCTTTTCGGCAATGGCGTCAAGGATGACTTCGTTCTGGAAGGCGCGGGCGGTGTTGGCCTTGACCTCTTCGCGGTGCTCCTCGGTGTCGTGTTCGCCTTCACCGTGGCCGTTGCCCTCCTTGAAGTGGGCGTCGACCTGCTCGTCGACCACGGAGTCCGGAACCGGAACCGCAATGAGCTCAACGAGCTTGTCCAGGACCTTGTCGCGGGCCTCTACGCCCTGCTCAACAACCTTGGAGTCGGCGGCTTGCTTGGCCAGGTCCTCGCGGAGTTCGGCGAGGGTATCGAACTCGGAGGCCAGCTGGGCGAAGTCGTCGTCGGCCTCGGGAAGCTCGCGCTCCTTGACAGCCTTGACAACAACCTTCACCTGGGCGGACTCACCGGCGTGGTCACCGCCCACCAGGGTGGTTTCGAAGATTGCGTCCTCGTCAACGCTGAGGCCGGTCACGGCCTCGTCCAGACCCTCGAGCATGGTTTCCGTGCCCACCTGGTAGGACAGGCCGGACGCGGAATCAACGTCGGCGCCGTCAATGGTGGCGGTGATGTCGATGGTCAGGAAGTCGCCATCGGCGGCCGGGCGGTCCACGGACTTCAGCGTGCCGAAGCGGCCGCGCAGTTCGTCCAGGGCCTTGTCAACGTCTTCGTCGGAGGATTCCGCTGCCGCTACCTCGACCTTGATGCCGGCATAGTCCGGGAGTTCGATCTCCGGACGGATATCCACCTCGGCGTGGAACTTCAGTTCCCCGTCCGTGGAGGTGGGGTCCGGAACTTCGGTGATCTCAACCTCGGGACGGCTCAGGGGGCGGATGCCGGATTCCTGGACTGCAGCCTGGTACCAGCCATTGAGGCCTTCGTTGATGGCCGTCTCCAGGACGTAGCCGCGGCCAACGCGCTGGTCGATCAGCTTGGACGGGACCTTGCCCTTACGGAAGCCAGGGACCTGGATCTGCGAAGCAACAGTCTTGTATGCCTCGTCGATGCTGGGCTTCAATTCCTCAAAAGGGACCTCAACATTGAGCTTGACCCGCGTGGGGGTGAGGTTCTCGACAGCGCTCTTCACGGTCTAAGTACTCCTGGGTTTGTGGGTTGGGTTTCTGCAAACGCATTTTTCTGCCCGGGCCGCTTGCACGGACCGAGCCGCAGAGTCGGGGTGACAGGATTTGAACCTGCGACTTCCTGCTCCCAAAGCAGGTGCTCTAGCCAAGCTGAGCTACACCCCGTAAGTGCACAGGCAAGTCTACGTTCATCCGGGCCTTCTTTGCACATTTGACACGTGGGGCATGAATTAGGTTTAGTTGTATCCGGCTTCAACAGCCAGCCCGAAGAAACGCCGAACAGCCTGATGCAACAGCTGAGCCGCATTTTTCCGGGGACGTAGCTTAGTGGTAAAGCCTCAGTCTTCCAAACTGATGATGCGGGTTCGATTCCCGTCGTCCCCTCCACATAGAGCAGGGCCCCTCACTGAGGGGCCCTGCTCTATTGTTCGGCCGGCTGGGTTGGCTACTGCTGGCAGCCGGGGCACCAGTAGAGCTTGCGGCCCACCATTTCGGTGATGGCCACCGGCACGGCGCAGACCCGGCAGGGCTGCCCTTCGCGCTTGTACACAAAGTGGGCATCGCCGCCCGCGGGCAGGAGCGCCCCTGGTTCCCGGTTATCCGGCTCCCAATACACCGGCGGTGTGGTGATGATCCGCCCGTCGCGGACGCCGTCGGCCATTACTGCGGCTGTGTCATCCCACAACAGACCGGCGGCGCCGCTGGAGAGTCCGGTACCCGGCAGCCACGGATCCAGCCGCTGCCGGAACAGCACTTCGGCCCGGTAGACATTCCCGACGCCGGCAATCACCTTCTGGTCCATCAGCAGCGCTGCGATAGACGTCTTGCGGGACAAAAGGCCCGTCACAAAGCGGGTCCTGTCCGCGGGATGGTTGTGCAGCGGATCCGGCCCCAGCCGGGCCAGGACGGCCCGGGCTTCTGCCTCGGTGATGGCCGCACAGGTGGTGGCACCCCGGAGGTCCGCCCAACCATGCTTGCTGACCAGCCGGACACGCACGGCGCCGCGGGGCTCGGGAGGTCCCGCGTACTCAACCATCCCGGCGTCGTCGGTAATTTCGGGGTCCTCGAAAACCTCGCGCTCCCCGATCTTCCGCGGGGCGCCGATGCTGGAGGCCCCGCGGAAGGTCGCGTCGCCGCCGAAGTCCCATGCCCCGTAGAGCCCCAGGTGGACGTGCAGCACCACGGCGTGGTCAAAGTGCAGGAAGAGGTGCTTGCCGTGGGCGCAGGAATCCGTCAGGATCTGGCCGTCCAGCAGGGCTGCGCCGGCAACGAACCGGCCCTGCGGGCTGCTGACGGACAGCGGCTCCCCGGTAAAGACGTCCCCGAACTGTTGCGCCAGGCGGCGGACTGAATGCCCTTCGGGCACTACTCGATGACCTCGCCGGTGGTTTCGTAAGCCGCGATCTTGCCGATGCGGCGGACGTGCCTTTCGTCGTTGCTGAAGGGCTCAGTCAGGAACGCCTCGATCAGTTCGGTTGCTTCCTCGACGGTGTGCTGGCGGCCGCCCACGGCCACCACGTTGGCGTCGTTGTGTTCGCGTGCCAACGTTGCGGTGGAGTGGTTCCAGGCGAGGGCTGCGCGGACCCCCTTGACCTTGTTGGCGGCGATCTGCTCACCGTTGCCCGAGCCGCCCAGGACGATGCCCAGGGCGTGGATGCCTGCCTGCTGGTCAGCGACGACGGCGAGCGCTGCGTTGATGCAGAAGGACGGGTAGTCGTCCAGGGCGTCGTATTCCTTGGGTCCGTGGTCCACCACGTCGTAGCCCTTGGCCGTGAGGTGGCTGACCAGGTGGGCGCTGAGTTCCATGCCTGCGTGGTCGGTGGCGATGTGTACCCGCGGGAAGGCAGGGGAAGAAGTCACAGCAGTATCCGTTCGTTTCGGCGCCGGGGGGCCAGCAGCGCTGGATCGGGCCAGGGTCAGATCATCAGGGACAAGGTTACTAGGACTCAGGCTCCGGCGCGCGTTCGCCAGGGGTGCCCCCGTGCGCCCTGGCAGCCACCCGGGTCAGGACTTCCGCCAGCCGGGCCGCGGATGCCGGACTGCCGCCGCTGACCGCAAGGTTGCGCCCATCGGTTTGATGCACGACGACGGCGGGGCCGCTGCTGACCAGCATCGCGGCGGTGCCGCTGTGGTTGCGGTAGCCCCACCCGCCGTAGTCGGCGGCGCGGACGTCCGCGGCACTTGCGCTGGAGATCGCGGCCGCCGGCACATCCATGACCGGTAGAACTCCGGCCACCAGGACACGCAGGCCACGGCGATCGGCCTTGACGCGGGCGCAGAGGAAAGCAGCGGCCACCACGGCGAGGGCAGCCACCAGGGCCCCGAGCCAGGGCAGCGCCACAGCGATCAGCGCGGCCGGGAACAGGCTTGCCACCGCGATCATCACAAAGACCGAACTGCGGGCGTGCACCCACATCCGGAACGTGTCCCCCGCCAGCTCCGGGTCAAGCTCGCGGGCGAGTGCCCGCTCCAGGGCCCGGTCATCGTCAAGGGACCACTGCCGGTCGGCCTTGAACACGAAGCCCATGATGACACCCAGCGACAACGCCGCCCCGCTGCCCAAGGCGAGGACCGTGAGATCCACCCGGGACTCCCGGGCGTCCGCCAAGCCGGCCTGCCCCACCAGCCCGGCCGCCAGGACGCTGGTGATGAACAGGCTCAGGAACAGTCCCGTCCCCATCATGATCCGGCGCATCACAGCGGGCCGGGACAGCGGTGCCGCCTGGAACATCACCAGCCAGCCTGAGGCGATGATAAGCAGCGCGCCGCCGCCCGCATAGGCGCCGAACGGGGCAAAGGAGGCGCCGCCGTCGGCCGTCCAGCTGATGGCTACGGGGTCCGGAAGATCGGGACGCAGCAAGAAGGCGCAGAACATAAATGCCGCCGCCAGGACCATGGGAAAGCCGACGGCGAAGCGCAGTGCCTTGGTGTCCACCGAATCCCGGAACTTTCCCATGCATTAACGCTACTCCCGCCGGAGGCCGTGACAGAATGACTTCACTGTGCCGGTGCAGGCCACCGCCCGCCGGCAACCGCAACCCCTTCTGGAGGCCCCACTTGCCAGGTATGAACCTGACTCGCGCCGAAGCCCGCGAGCGTGCCGCACTCATCAACGTTGACTCCTACGATGTCATCCTCGACCTGACCAGGGGCGGGAAGGTCTTCCGGACCACCACCACGGTGAAGTTCACGGCAGTGCCGGGTTCCACCACTTTCATCGACGCCGTAACGCATGCCGTCCACAGCGTCACGCTCAATGGGCGCGCCCTGGACCCTGCGGCAGTCTCCGACGGTATCCGGATCCAGTTGCCGGACCTGGCCGCGGCCAACGAGCTCACGGTGGTGGCCGACGCGCCGTACATGAACACCGGCGAAGGCCTTCACCGCTTTGTGGATCCGGTGGACAACGAGGTGTACCTGTACACGCAGTTCGAGGTTCCCGATTCGCGCCGGATGTTTGCGGTGTTTGAGCAGCCCGACCTCAAGGGCACCTTCAGGTTCACGGTCACGGCGCCGTCACACTGGGATGTCATCTCCAACTCCCCCACCCCTGCCCCGGTGGAAGCCACACCAGGGGAGGACGGCGGCGCCCGCTCCGTCTGGACGTTCGCCCCCACACCGCGCCTGTCCTCCTACGTCACCGCCCTGATCGCCGGCCCGTACCAGTCGGTCCGCAGCGAAGTGGCCAGTTCCGACGGCCGCGTGATCCCGCTGGGAGTTTTTGCCCGGAAGTCCCTGATGCAGTATCTCGACGCGGACAACATCTTCGAGCTGACCCGTCAGGGCTTCGAATTCTTCGAGGCGCAGTTCGGCTTCCCGTACCCGTTCGAGAAGTACGACCAGCTCTTTGTGCCCGAGTTCAACGCCGGCGCCATGGAGAATGCCGGCGCGGTGACCATTCTCGAAGGCTACGTATTCCGGAGCAAGGTGACCGGGGCGCAGATCGAGCGCCGGGCCATCACCGTGCTGCACGAACTCGCGCACATGTGGTTCGGCGACCTGGTGACGATGCGCTGGTGGAACGACCTCTGGCTCAACGAATCCTTCGCCGAATACATGTCCCACCTCGCAGCCGTGGAAAACACGTCCTTCACCAGCGCGTGGACAACTTTCGCCTCGGTGGAGAAGTCCTGGGCCTACCGCCAGGACCAGTTGCCCACCACTCACCCGATCTTCGCGGACATCAGCGACCTGCAGGACGTGGAGGTCAACTTCGACGGCATCACCTACGCCAAGGGCGCCTCGGTCCTGCGCCAGCTGGTGGCCTGGGTGGGTCCGGAACAGTTTATGGCCGGGGTCCGGGAGTATTTCGCGAAGCACGCCTGGCAGAACACCGAGCTGAGCGACCTCATGGTGGAGCTCGAGAAGGCCAGCGGCCGCGACCTGGACCAGTGGGGCCGCCTCTGGTTGGAGACCGCCGGCGTCAATACGCTCAAGCCGGAGCTCGCCGTGGACGGCTCCGGGACGCTGACGTCCTTCACCATCGTGCAGTCCGCCGTCGAGGAGTGGCCCACCATCCGTCCGCACCGGCTCGCCGTCGGGTTCTACAACCTGAACAGCGCGGGCAAGCTGGAGCGCGTGCACCGCGAGGAGCTCGACGTGGACGGTGAGCGCACCGAGGTGCCGGAGCTGGCCGGCCTGGCGCAGCCTGACCTGATCCTGGTCAACGACGACGACCTCGCCTACGCCAAGGTCCGGCTGGACGAGAAGTCCCTTGCCACGGCAACGGCGCACCTGAAGGACTTCAGCGAGAGCCTGCCGCGAACCCTGGTGTGGAACTCCGCCTGGGATGCCGCCCGCGATGGCGAGTCCCCGGCGCGCCGGTATGTGGAGCTGATCCTGGCCAACGTGGCCGCGGAATCGGATTCGTCGGTGATCCTGGTCCAGCTGCGCCAGCTGGCCACCACGCTGAACTTCTATGTGGCCGACGGGCACCGCGAGGACACAACGGTCGCCGCCGTGGACACGCTCTGGGATCTGGCCCGCGCGGCACTTGGCGGGTCCGACGCCCAGCTGCAGTTTGTGAAGTCGTTTGCCCTGTTGGCCGGCAGCCCGGGCCAGCTGGGCACTGTCGCCGGGCTCCTGGACGGCACGGCCACCCTGGAGGGGCTGGCCGTGGACCAGGACCTCCGCTGGGAGCTGCTGGCGTCGCTGGTGGCCGGTGGCCGGCTGGGCCAGGCTGAGATCGACGCCGAACTGGAACGCGACAACACTGCCAGCGGACAGAACGCCGCGGCGCTGGCCACGGCCGCCATCCCCACCGCCGAAGCCAAGGCCGCCGCGTGGGACTCGATCGTGGTCACGGGAGAACTCTCCAATGCGCTCCAGGGTTCAGCGGTTACTGGCTTTATGCGGGTGCTGGACCGTTCGCTGCTTGAGCCGTACGCGGAAAAGTACTTCGAGGCAGTCCCCGGCATCGTGGCAAACCGCACGCACGCACTCGCCCAGCAGATCGTCGTCGGGCTTTACCCGGCGCTGCTGACCACGCAGGCAACGGTGGACCGGACGGATGCTTTCCTCGCCGGTCTTCCGGCCGACAGCAGTGCACTGCGCCGCATGATGCTGGAAAACCGGGACGGCGTGGCCCGGGCCCTGCGGGCACGCGCGGCCGACGTCCTGCCGGGCGAAGCCTAGGCCGGCGCGATGGGCCTCGGCGAGCACCACTATTCCCTGACCGTGCAGTGGACCGGCAACCTGGGTAACGGCACGTCGTCGTACCGGGGCTACTCACGGGACCACGACGTCCGGATCCCCGGACTGCCGGTCCTGCCCGGCTCGGCCGATCCGACGTTCCATGGGGATCGTGACCGCTACAACCCGGAGCAGCTGCTCCTGGCGGCGCTGGCGCAGTGCCATATGCTGTCGTTCCTGCATGTGGCGGTGAAGCACGGGGTGGTGGTGACCGACTATCAGGACGACGCCACCGGTGTGATGCGGCTGAACCGCGACGGCAGCGGACAGTTCGAGTCCGTCATGCTGAACCCGCGGGTGACCGTGGCGGACGCGGCGCACGTGGATCTGGCTGAACAGCTTCACCGCGAAGCCAACGCCGTCTGTTTCATCGCCCGGAGCGTCAACTTCCCGGTGCATCATTCACCCGTGACTTTGGTGGCCTGAGACTCCCAACTGGGTAGCGGCACATGTCGTTATGAGCGCTCATAACGACATGTGCCGCTACCTACTTCGGTGCGGCGCCACTTAGTTGGGTGGGGGCGGGACTCACCGGCTTCGAACAAGCTCCTCTGCCAGCCGGGCTTCGGTGGCTGGCGTGAGCCCGGCCTTCCGGGGGCGGTCCAGGCCGCGGCGGCGTTCGTCCTCAAGCGTGGCGGCCAGCGTTTCCTGCCACGGCCTTATCGCCAACCCGGCGGCCCTGGCAGCATGGTTCCTGCGGTTGCAGAACCCCTCGTGGCCCGGCGGCAGCCACAGCGGGACAGAGTCCGGTCCGGCCCAGTAGTCGACTCCCTGTTCCAGGAGCCAATCCTCCGGGGCATCGAGGGCCTTGCCTTCGTACCCAGCCACAGTTTTGGCCGCCTCGATGTACTCGCCAAAGGGCACGTGCTCCCCCACTGCGTTCAGCGGCCCTGTAACCCCGCGCTGGGCAGCATCGAGGACCCAGGCCGCGAGGTCCCGCACGTCAATCACTTGCGTGGCGTGGCCGGAGATGGCCGGGACCACGGCCGGGCCGTTGTCCCGGGCAAACCTTGCAGGCCAGTACCCATACCGGTCCGTCCCGTCGCCGGGGCCGCTGATCAGGCCGGCGCGGCAAAGGTGGGCCCTGTCCCCCGCCGCCTCCAGGGTGGCCTGTTCAATCGCTGACTTGGATTCCCCGTAGTTCTCCGGGGTGGATTCCGTGCCGGCCGGCAAGGCGGGCAGGAGTGCGGCGTCCTCGGCCGCTCCCGGCGTCGAAGCGTCCGCATAGACGGAGCAGCTGGACACAAACGTCCAGTGGGCGGTCCGGTGGGCCAGGACGGCCAGCGCCCCCTTGGCCAGGACAGGATCTCGGGCCACGTCAATGACCGCATCCCACTCCCCTGCCACCTGGGCGTAGCTGTTCGCGCCGAGTGAACGGTCCGCTTTTACCCACCGGACACCGGCCGGCGGTTTCGTCACGGATCCGCGGGCCAGACAGGTGACAGTGTGACCTGCGGAAACGGCCTGCCGGGCGATTTCGGACGAGAGAAAGGCGGTTCCGCCCAGAATGAGGATGCGCATGGGGCCACGCTACGGCGCTAGGGTTGAAAGAGAATAGAGCCTTATGCCGCGGGCGAACCTGTGCATGGGCCCGACGTCATCCCCGGCCGCCGCCGGTGACCCCCAAGGAGTTTTGCCTCTATGTTCAGCACGATGTCGCTTACACCGCCGCCCCTCACCTCGCAGCCCAACGGCGTCAGCATCACAGGCATCGCGATCAGCCTTGGCGTCGGAATCGCCGTGTGGCTGGTGGCGACGTTCGTGATTTCGCGGATCACCAAGCGCGTGGCTGCGGGTACCAATTTCTTCAAAAAACCGCATTTCAAGTGGGTCGCTCCGGCGCTGCGGGCACTGGACCATGAACGCCGCGTGCAGCGGGCGGAAACCATCGGTTCCCTGCTCAACAGCATCGTGGGCGTGCTGGTGGCCGTGATCACCATCATGTATGTGCTGCAGAACCTGGACATCAACATCGCCCCGCTGCTGACCAGCGTGGGAATCCTGGGTATCGCCATCGGTTTTGGCGCCCAGCAGCTGATCCGTGACTTCCTCGCCGGGATCTTCATCACCATCGAGGACCAGTACGGGATCGGCGACGTCATCGAAACCAGTGAAGTAGTGGGTGTGGTGGAGTCCATGGGGCTGCGCATCACCCGGGTCCGCTCGGAGGATGGCGCCATCTGGTACCTCCGTAACGGCGAGATCCTTCGCGTCGGCAACCGTTCGCAGGGCAACTACGTGCCAGTGCCGGACGCACCAGCTGCGGGCCCCGAAGCCGCACTGCACGAGCCGGCCAGCAACACCGAGACTAAAAAGACTGACCAGAAAGCCGGAGAATAGAGACATGACCATACCCGCCGAGCCGCAGCCGCCACGCCAGCTTATGCAGAACGATCCCTTCAGCCAGCCCGGCTACACGGAGAACTTCTATGACGCCGTGGGCGGACACGGGACGTTCGTCAAGCTGATCGATGTCTTTTACGACGGCGTCGCCACGGACCCGCTGTTGCGCCCGATGTACCCGGAGGAGGACCTCGAACCGGCCAAGCGGCGGTTCCTGATGTTCCTGGAGCAGTACTGGGGCGGCCCCACCACGTACGGCGAGGAACGCGGCCACCCGCGCCTGCGGATGCGCCACATACCGTTCCGGGTCACGCCGGAGGCCAAGGACCGCTGGCTGTTCCACATGCGGACCGCTGTCGATGCCCTGGAACTGCCACCCTTGTACGAGGGAACCCTCTGGGACTACATGGAACGCGCCGCGCTGTCCATGGTGAACAGCCCGTCGGAGGCCTGACGCGGCCCATGGGCTTAGCGTACGGGCGCGTACGACGGCGGCTGGCCGGGCTTAGAGGCCGCTGCCGGTGCGCGCCAGGACGTGGCCGCGTGGACCGCTGAGGCGGAACCAACGGCCGGCCCGGTACAGCTTCTGGTCCGCGTCTGCGAGGAATCCCAGGGTGAGGGCCGCGAAGGCGGCTCCTGCCGGAAGGCCGGAGTCATCAAGGGCCCGGCCCCACACAGCGGCGCGTGCGTTGTTGACGATCAGCGCCCCCGGCTGGGCAGGCATGATGCCCGCCACTTCGGTGATGCCGGCTTCGGCCGCGCGCCGGAGTTCGGCATCCGGCAACGCACCCACCAGCTCCCAGCCGCTGCGCGGCGCGCCGACGCCTGTCCACGATTCGGTGACGGTGGACGGCGGCACCGGCAGCTCGACGTCGTCCTCCCCTGCCCTGGCAAGCCGGTCAAGGACGGCTGAGAGCGGCACCGTCACGTCAATCGCGGAAGGTTCCGCCAGCGCCATGGTCCGCAGGCCCAGGATGGTGGGCGTGGATTCGCCCAGCAGGCGGGGCCGCAGAATGCACACGTAGGCCGCGAGAACGGAACCTGCGGCCTGAAGCCGGATGGCGCCGTCGTCGACCGTCCTGGCACGTGTGGTGAATGTTCGCAGATCGGCGAGATCACGCGGGTCGGCGAACCGGAAGGACTTCGTTAGTAGGTCAGTCACACTAAGAACACTACCGGCTGAAGCTTGGTTGAGCAGCGACGGGGCGGCGTCTAGAGTCGATCCATGACTGAAGCCGAAACCGGACTGCTGGCGCCACCCAGCGGCGACCCCACCGAAACGCTCATCCAACTCCTTAACCTCGGTGAGCTTGAAGGCGCCCGGACCGATGAGGACATTTTCCTCGGCCCATCACAGCAGCAGCCCCGGCAGCGCGTGTTCGGCGGCCAGGTGCTGGCCCAGTCGCTGATCGCTTCCATGCGGACGGTGGACCCGGAACGGTTTGTCCACTCCATGCATGGCTACTTCCTCCGGCCTGGAGACGCCAACAAGCCCATCACGTTCGGTGTACAGCGCCTGCGTGACGGCCGGTCCTTTTCCGCCCGGCGGGTTCACGCCTACCAGGAAGGCGTGCCCATCCTTTCGATGATCGCGTCTTTCCAGGACCTGGACGAAGGCCTCGACCATGAATCCAAGATGCCCGCCGGCATTCCCGATCCTGAGTCGCTGCCGAGCACGGCCGACCTGCTGGGCAAGTTCGATCACCCCATCGCCCAGCATTGGGCTTACGAGCGGCCCTTTGATATCCGGCACGTCGACCCGCCGCTCTACGTTTCAGCCAAAGGCAAGAAGGAGGCCCGGAACGCCGTCTGGATGAAGACGTTCGGGCCCATGCCCGATGATTCAAACCTGCACCGGGCCGCCCTGGCCTACGCCAGCGACTACACGCTGCTGGAATCCATCCTGCGCCGCCACGGGCTGAGCTGGATCACGCCCGGCATGAGTGTCGCCAGCCTCGACCACGCCATGTGGTGGCACCGTCCCGCCCGGGTGGACGAATGGCTGCTTTATGTCCAGGAATCCCCCAGCGCCCAGGGAGCCCGCGGACTCGCCACGGGAAAAATCTTCAACCGGGCCGGGCAGCACGTCGCCTCGGTGGCGCAGGAGGGCATGGTCCGGGTTCCCACCGACCTGAAAAACAAAGTAGTTGGCGCGTTCCAGTCCAAAATCCTGGAGCACCAGATCCGCAAGGCCGGGCGGAACTAAGGCTGAGCCGGCTGGCGGAGCTGGCTGGCTGGCTGGCTTCCGGCAGGCAGCAGAAAGGCCGGCACCCCTGAGGGGGTGCCGGCCTTCTTTGCGATCAGTCGCGGGTGAGGCGGCGGTGCGTCACGCGGTGCGGCTTGGCCGCATCGGGTCCGAGCCGCTCGACCTTGTTCTCCTCGTAGGATTCGAAGTTGCCCTCGAACCAGTACCACTTGGCGGGGTTTTCCTCGTCGCCTTCGTAGGCCAGGATGTGTGTGGCCACCCGGTCCAGGAACCAGCGGTCGTGCGATACCACCACGGCGCAGCCGGGGAACTCCAGCAGCGCGTTTTCAAGGCTGCTGAGGGTTTCGACGTCGAGGTCGTTAGTGGGTTCGTCAAGGAGCAGCAGGTTACCGCCCTGTTTGAGCGTCAGTGCAAGGTTGAGCCGGTTGCGCTCACCACCGGAGAGCACCCCGGCCTTCTTCTGCTGGTCCGGACCCTTGAAGCCGAACGCGGCAACGTAGGCGCGGGACGGCATTTCGACCTGGCCCACCTGGATGTAATCGAGGCCGTCCGAAACAACTTCCCACAGGGTCTTGTTCGGGTCGATGCCGCCCCGGCTCTGGTCCGCGTAGGAGATCTTGACCGAATCGCCGATCTTCAGCTCGCCGCCATCGAGCGGCTCCAGGCCAATGATGGTTTTGAACAGCGTGGACTTGCCCACGCCGTTGGGGCCGATGACGCCGACGATGCCGTTGCGGGGAAGCGTGAAGGACAGTCCGTCGATCAGGGTGCGGTCGTCGAAGCCCTTCTGCAGGTTCCTGGCTTCCAGGACCAGCCCGCCCAGGCGCGGGCCCGGCGGGATCTGGATCTCTTCGAAGTCCAGCTTGCGCGTACGGTCAGCCTCGGCTGCCATCTCCTCGTAGCGGGCCAGACGGGCTTTGGACTTGGTCTGGCGGCCCTTGGCGTTGGAGCGTACCCACTCGAGTTCCTCGGTGAGGCGCTTGGCCTGCTTGGCGTCCTTTTTGCCCTGGACTTCCAGGCGGGCGCGCTTTTTCTCCAGGTACGTGGAGTAGTTGCCTTCGTAGGGGTACAGGTGGCCGCGGTCAACCTCGGCGATCCATTCCGCGACGTGGTCAAGGAAGTACCGGTCGTGGGTGACGGCCAGGACTGCGCCGGCGTAGCTGGAGAGGTGCTGTTCCAGCCACAGCACGCTCTCGGCGTCGAGGTGGTTGGTGGGCTCGTCCAGGAGCAGGAGGTCGGGCTTCTGCAGCAGGAGCTTGCAGAGGGCCACGCGGCGGCGCTCACCGCCGGAGAGCAGTGTCACGTCGGCGTCCGCGGGCGGGCAGCGGAGGGCGTCCATGGCCTGCTCGAGCTGGGAGTCGAGATCCCAGGCCTCAGCAGCGTCAATGGCTTCCTGCAGCTGACCCATTTCTTCGAGCAGGACGTCGAAGTCAGCGTCGGGGCTGGCCATTTCCTCGGAGATCTCGTTGAAGCGCTGGATCTTGCCGTAGATCTCGCCAACGCCTTCCTGGACGTTGCCCAGGACAGTCTTTTCCTCGTTCAGTGGCGGTTCCTGCAACAGGATCCCCACGGTGTAGCCAGGGCTGAGCCGGGCCTCACCGTTGGAGGGGATGTCCAGTCCGGCCATGATCTTCAGGATGGTGGACTTACCGGCACCGTTCGGGCCAACAACACCGATTTTGGCGCCCGGGAAGAACGACATGCTTACGTTGTCAAGAATGAGTTTTTCGCCAACTGCCTTGCGGGCATTGGTCATTGTGTAGATAAATTCCGCCATGGTTCCAAATCTAGTGGGTTGGCGGGCTTAACTCACATTCGAGGCGTCAGGCAGCTGCTCCCACGAAACACCTGCCGCTGGCCAGGACCGGCAGAACGATAACTGTGACCTTGCCGTCGCGGACCTGTCCCACCACGCAGTCGGTGCCCTGCAACACAGCGGCCTCAATGGCATCAGCTTCCAGCCCGGTAGGAGTCCGGCTCGCCGATACTTCGAGCGCCGGCGGGGAAACCCCGGCGCCGCTCAGGGCATCGGTCACCTGGGCTGTGGCTGGCTTTGGTGTCCCCGCCGCCAGCTTCCCCAGCGCATCCGTCACAGTCTGTTTCATCGCGACGATGGCCGGATCCTCCGCCGGGGACGTGGCGGCCGGCCGGGTGGAGCCCGCCGTGGCCAGTTCCGTCGGAGCGGCCACTGCCGAGGGGGCGGCCATTTCGCCGGGGGTGGCAGCGCCCTGTCCCGCTCCTGTTGAGGAGCCGCCGGCGCAGGCTGCAAGCGCAAGAACCATCAGGAGGCTTCCGGCGAGCGCCGCGGGCGCCCGTCCGGCAGAGGGCCCATGCCGACGGGAACGGGTGGTCCGGCTGGTGATGGGGGTTGCCTGCCGGTTGTCCGTCGCGCGATTCATGCCGCCATTCTGCCACGCGGCCCAGCCTGGGACGGAACGGTCCCGGCGCGGGCGGACTGCCGGCACCGGGACCGCCCGGGTCCCGTGCGGTATCCAACGCCAGCACTTTCAGACGGTGGCTCCGGCGAGCTCGCCGGTTTCAGCGTCCACCGGAATGTGATTGCCGTCAGCATCCTCGTGGAAGACCCCCAACGCTGCAGCGTCGTCATCCGGATGCTCCCCTTCTTCCGGGTCTCCGCCGTCCTCGTCAGGATCAGCGGGGCCGACGCCGCTGCCTTCCGCTGACGCCACCTGCCCTGCCGCGCCGTTGCCTGAGACGAGGTGCAGTCCGGTGTCGCTGGTACGGATGTAGTTGGCCGAACCACGCTTGAGGTCGTGACCTACGGAATCCGCATCGATTTCGGCCGAATGGTAGACCCGGCCGTCTTTCTCCCAGCTGCGCAGCTTGAGCCGGCCAACGACGATGACGCACTGGCCCTTTTTGATGCTGCAGGCCATGTTCCCGGCCAGCTGACGGTAGCCCTGGACGTTGAACCAGTTGGTGTGGCTGTCCACCCAGGTGCTGGTGGCCCGGTCAAAACGCCGCGCCGTTGAACCGAGGCGGAACGAGGCGGTGCCAACGCCGCCCGGAGTTGTGGAGGTCTTGATATCCGTAGCAACGAAGCCTCGGAACGTTTGGTAGTCAGTCATCATCTTGTCCTGTCTCGAAAGGTAGCGCCTTAGCGGCAGAACCAGCTTCGCGCGGGACGGCCCCGCGCCGCGAGGGACAACTTCGCGTATGTGCACAACCCTGCCTGAAGCCGTCCTGTTGAGGAGAAGTGCTGGCCGCGCGCCAAGGTGACGCCGCCGCACCGTGGGGCCATGTAAACTTTTGATGCGCCGGATCTCTGGTCGTGGCGCCACGTGCCCCAGTAGCTCAGGGGATAGAGCAGCGGCCTTCTAATCCGCCGGTCGGGGGTTCGATTCCCTCCTGGGGCACAAGATGATGAGTTGGCACGTCCTTGACAGATGCGCCCGGTCAGCAAAAAACACCCCGGTCAGCAGACCGGGGTGTTTTTCACTGTGGCTTGTGTGAAATTACCGTTTCTCAGGCGTAAGGCAGGACGAGTTCCGCGTAGCGCTCCTTGACCGTGGACAGGACGACATCGCCATCCGTGTCCCATATCTCCTGGTTGAAGATTTCGACTTCGATGTCGCCGGTGTACCCGGCGTCCCGGACCCAGGTGCCGATGGTGGCGAAGTCTATGACGCCGTCGCCCATGTATCCGCGCGACAGCAGCGGATCCGCGGCGATGGGCATGTTGAAGTCGCACACCTGGTAGGAAGCGATGCGGTCTTCCCTGCCGGCGCGTTCAATCTGCGCCTTCAGCTCCGGATCCCACCAGACGTGGAAGGTGTCGACGGCGACGCCAACATCCTTCGTATCGAACGGGGCCGCGAGGTCCAGGGCCTGTCCCAGGGTGGAGATCAGGGCACGGTCAGCGGCGTACATCGGGTGCAGGGGTTCGAGCACCAGCCGGATCCCGTTCTCGGAGGCGAACGGAACAAGGTCGGCGAGGCGGTCGGCGACGCGCTGGCGGGCAGCCACCACGTCCTTCTCCCCCGGCGCCAGTCCGCCGACCACCAGGAAGAGTTCCCGGGTGTCCAGCGCCGCTGCCTCGAGGATCGCGGCGCGGTTGTCCGCCAGGGCGGCGGCCTGGCCCTCGGCGTCGGGCGCTGTCAGGAAGCCGCCGCGGCACAGGGAGGAGACACGGAGGCCGGCATCCTTGATCAGCTTGGCGGCTTTGTCCAGCCCTGCTTCTTGAACGCGGTCACGCCACGGGCCGATCGACGGGATGCCGGCATTGGCGCAGCCGTCGACGACCTGTGCGAGGGTCCACTTCTTGGTGGTGGCGCTGTTGATCGAAAGCCGCGAAAAAGGGGACGGTTCTGAATTGGATGTCATACTCCCACCCCGTTGATGCGCAGGTAGTCGGACATCCGGAACGCGGCGAGGGCCGGGTCCTTCAGCAGCCCTGCCTGGTCGGCCAGTTCGAAGGTCTTGGCCAAGTGGCAGACGGAGCGGCCGGAGTGCAGGCCGCCCACCATCTGGAAGCCGGGCTGCCTGCCGTTGAGCCAGGACATAAAGGCGATCCCGGTCTTGTAGTAGAACGTGGGGGCGCTGAAGATGTGCTTTCCGAGCTCACGGGTGGAGTCCAGGATGGCGCGCCCTTCAGCACCTTGGCCGGCGTCGTACTTCTGCAGCGCAACCGATGCGGCAGGGTAGATCGCAGCGAAGATGCCCAGCAGCGCGTCCGAGTGGTGGCTGCCGTCCCCGTCGATCAGTTCCGGATAGTTGAAGTCGTCCCCGGTGTAGAGGCGGACGCCCTCCGGAAGGGCGGCGCGCAGGGCAACCTCATGCGAAGCGTCCAGCAGCGAAACCTTCACGCCGTCCACCTTGTCGGCGTGCTCGCGGATCAGCGAGAGGAACGTCTCGGTCGCGGCAGCGACGTCATCCGAACCCCAGTATCCGGCCAGCGCGGGATCGAACATGGTTCCGAGCCAGTGCAGGATGACGGGCTGGTCCACTTCCTGCAGCAGCGTCGAATAGACGCGCAGGTAGTCGTCCGGACCGCTGGCCACGCGAGCCAGCGCCCGTGAAGCCATCAGGATGATCTTGGGTCCGGCTTCACTGACGACGGCGATCTGCTCGCGGTAGGCGTCCAGGACGGCGGCGAGTCCTGCGTGGCCGGTGGGCAGTGTGGCGAGGTCCAGCTGGTCGGTGCCGGCGCCGCACGAGACGAGATCGCGCACAGTCTTGCCGGCGGTGGCGGGGCCACCGGCGCCGACCACCGAAGCGGCCTCCACACCGGTGCGCTTGATGAGCTGCTGGGTTGCGGCCCAGTCCAGGCCCATGCCGCGCTGTGCGGTATCCATGGCATCGGCGACACCGAGCCCGTAAGACCAGAGTTCGTGCCGGTACGCCATGGTGGCGTCCCAGTCGAGGCTTGCCGGGGCACCTGGCGTGTTGTCCGCCAGGACCTCGGGAACGACGTGCGCGGCCGCGTAGGCACGCCGCGACGTGAGCGGGGCGGTAGGGCGGGCCCACGACACGCCGCCCTGGAGGCGGTACTCGCGGGTGCCGCCGTCGTGGGTGGGAAGGATCAGGGAAGTCATCAGAGCGTGATCTCCGGGATGTCGATGGTGCGGCGTTCGTCGTTGGACTGCAGGCCAAGCTCGGCGAGCTGGACGCCGCGGGCGGCGGACAGCAGGCCGAAGCGGTGCTCGCGGCCGGCTACGACATCGCGCAGGAACTCTTCCCACTGCAGCTTGAAGCCGTTATCCAGCTCGGCGTTGGCAGGGACTTCCTGCCACTGGCTGCGGAAGGATTCCGAGACGGGCAGGTCCGGGTTCCAGACGGGCTTGGGGGTATGCGCACGCTGCTGGGCGACGCACTTGTTGAGTCCGGCAACGGCCGAACCGTGCGTGCCGTCGATCTGGAATTCCACAAGCTCGTCGCGGTAGACGCGGACAGCCCAGGAGGAGTTGATCTGGCCGATGACCGGCTCGCCCGCCGGGGTTTCGAGTTCGAAGATGCCGTAGGAGGCGTCGTCAGCGGTGGCCTTGTATTCCTTGCCCGCCTCGTCCCAACGGGCCGGGATGTGGGTGGCGGTCTTGGCGTTGACGCTCTTGACCTTCCCGATGATGCCTTCGAGGACATAGTTCCAGTGGCAGAACATGTCCGTGGTCATGCCGCCGCCGTCTTCCTTGCGGTAGTTCCAGGACGGGCGCTGTGCTGCCTGGACGTCGCCTTCGAAGACCCAGTAGCCGAATTCGCCGCGGATGGAGAGGATGCGGCCGAAGAAGCCTTCGTCCACCAGGCGGCGGAGCTTGACCAGGCCGGGGAGGTACAGCTTGTCGTGCACAACGCCGGCCGTGACACCGGCTTCCTTGCCGATGCGGGCCAGCTCGATGGCTTCCTGCAGAGATTCGGCCGTGGGCTTCTCCGTGAAGATGTGCTTGCCGGCCAGCATGGCCTTCTTCAGCGTGGCGGCACGCAGGCTGGTCATGGAGGCATCAAAGATGATGTCCACCGAAGGATCATTGATCACGGAGTCGAGGTCCGTGGTCCATTCGGCCACCTTGTGGAGCTCGGCGAGCTCACGGATCTTGGCTTCATTGCGGCCCACCAGGATCGGCTCCACCTGGACCTTGGTGCCGTCCTCCAGCGTGAAGCCCCCGGCGTCGCGGATGGGAAGGATGGAACGCAGCAGGTGCTGGCGGTAGCCCATCCGACCGGTAATGCCGTTCATGGCGATACGGATCGTCTTTGTTTCGAAGCCCATGTGTCCTCCACGGTGAGTGAGCAGTGTTACTCAAGGGATATTGGGAAAGCGCATTCCCACTGCCTCCATCATGCACTGCTCGCCTTCGGATTGGCAAGCGCTTTCCCAAAGTATCCCCAAACTGCCATACTGAAAGCGGCGCTAACGGCGCTGAAAGTCTGGACGAACAGGAGAAGTTGTGGCTGCAAGTACCCTCACCGAAGTGGCCCGGCTGGCGGGCGTGTCGCCGGCCACCGCCTCCCGCGTGCTGAACGGCTCCGCCCGGATACCCGGGAAGGATATTGCGGAACGGGTGCGCCAGGCCGCCGAATCCCTCGGCTACATTCCCAACGCCCAGGCGCAGGGGCTGGCCAAGTCCAGTTCGGGGCTGATCGGGCTGATCGTGCATGACATTGCCGATCCGTACTTCGCAGCCATTGCCCGCGGCGTCCAGGATGCCGCGAGGGAACAGCACAAGATGGTGCTGCTGGCCACCACCGAGGGCGCTCCGGACAGTGAGAAGGAAGCCGTGGCTGCCTTTGCCGCACGCCGCGCCGATTCCATCGTGATCGCAGGATCACGGACCTCCCGCGCCGAGGACCTGGGCGGCAACACCGAACTCGCTGCGGAACTGGACCGGTACTGCCGCAACGGCGGCCACGTGGGCGTGATCGGCCACGGGATTGTGGGCGCCGCGGCAGCGGACGGCTACCACGTGGTGAGGGTGCCCAATGAGGAGCTGGCCGCGCAGCTCGCAACTGAACTGGCCGCGTCGCGGGAAGAAGACTTCGTGATCGTCGGCGGCCCGGAAGGGCTGTTCACCTCCGACGACCGGATCCGCGGGTTCCAGCGCGGCCTTGCCAGCGCCGGCCTGCCCGCCGCGGACGTCATCCGCACGCACTTCACCCGTGCGGGCGGCTTCGAGGCCGGCCTCGCCCTGGCTGCACGGATCGCAGCGTCCCAACCCGGGACCGAGGCAAAACGTCTCTGCATCTTTGCCGTCAACGATGTTATGGCCATCGGGGCCGCTGCCGCGCTGCGCTCCCAGGGACTGCGGATCCCGCGCGACGCCGCCGTTGCCGGTTTCGACGATATTGAGACCCTGCGGGATTTCCGGCCGGCCCTCTCCACGGTGCACCTTCCCCTGGAGGAGATCGGACGGCAGGCCGCCAGCAGCGCAGCCGGCCCGTCCGCCGATGATGCCGGATCGCCCCCGATAACCGGCCAGGTCATACTCCGGCGCAGCACCGAAGTGGCACACCCGAGCAGCACCGAGTCGGTGGCCTGACCAGCATGACGGATGGGCCCGCCCCCGGCCTGACGACGGCCGCGGCGCAGTGGAACGGCGTCGAGCGCTTGTTCAGCCGCCCCGGCGAGCCGTCCCGCTGCTGGTGCCGCTTCTTTGCCCTCACCGGTCCGGAGTACTCCGCGCTGGGGCCGGCCGCCCGCAAGGCACAGTTGAAGGAAAGGTTCGACGGCGGCTCCCCGGCCCCCGGCGTCCTCGCCTTTGTCGACGGTCAGCCCGCAGGCTGGTGTGCCGTGGAGCCACGGACCTGTTATCCCCGAGTGCTTCGCTCCCGCATGCTTCGGCAAGCGGAGGAACCAGGGCCGCCCGATTCCGAAACAGCTTCACCGGATGCGGCCGGCGGGGTGTGGTCAGTGACCTGCTTTGTGGTCGCCGCCCGCCACCGCCGGAGCGGTGTGGCAGCCGCGCTGCTGCGCGCCGCCGTCGAGCATGCCCGGCTCAATGGTGCCGACGTTGTGGAAGGCTACCCGGTGGACCGCGAGCAGCGGCCCAAAGCAGGACCCGCGGACCTTTACCACGGCACGCTGAACCTCTTCCTGCGCGCCGGGTTCACCGTGGTCAGCAGCGCCGTCCCGGGGCGGGCCGTGGTGCGCCTGAGCCTCACCGGACCTAAGGGAGCGTAAGGATCAGCGGGCCATCGGCAGTGATGGCCACTGTGTGTTCGCTGTGGGCAGCCCGGCGGCCGTTGGCGGAACGCAGCGTCCATCCGTCGTCATCCTGGTAGTAGTCGTCCTTGCGGCCCAGGATCAGCATGGGCTCGATGGCGATGACCAGCCCCTCGGTGAGCTTGATCCCCCGCCCCGGCCTGCCATCGTTGGGCACCGGCGGTTCGGCGTGCATGGTGCTGCCGATCCCGTGGCCGCCGTGGTCAGCCAGCAGACCGTAGCCCGCCCGCCGCGCGGCGCCGCCGATCGCGTAGGCAAGATCGCCCATTTTGTTGCCGATCCGGGCTGCCTCGATCCCACGGGCCAAGGCGGCATCCGTAGCATCAATGAGGGCCTGGTCCACAGGATCGGGTGTTCCCACAATGAAACTGACGGCGGCATCGCCGCACCAGCCCTCCAGGAATGCCCCGCAATCCACGCTGAGCAGGTCACCGTCCTGGAGTTTGTAGCCGTCGGGGATTCCGTGGACCACGGCGTCGTTCACACTTGTGCAGATCACGCCGGGAAACGGAACTGCGGCCCAGCGCGGGTGATAGTCCAGGAAGGCCGGTGTGGCTCCCGCCGTGGCAATCGTCTCGGCGGCCAGCGCATCGAGGTCACGCAGGGTGACACCCACTCCGGCGGCCTCACGCACCGCCGCCAGCGTATTGGCCACCACCCGCCCGGCTTCGCGCATGAGCGCAATCTGCTCGGGAGTCTTGATCATGGACATGCAGGGAACCTCCGACGTCGGGTGGCACGGTTCACGGGAACGTGCAGTTTGTCTGGTCCCACTCTAGAGCCGTCCGGCTGAGGATGGACCCGCCGACATACACGCCGCCGGCACCTCGCTAAAGTTGCACCATGGACCGAATGTCGCCGAATGACGAATCGCTGGACACGGAGGCAACGGTCACGGAAGCTCCGGCCACGGAGACTCCGAACCGCGAGTTGCTGGATGCCGTGCGCGCGGCGCTGCGGGAGCGGACGGACCCGCTGCGGGCCACTGGCGCGCAGGCGTATATGAAGTCCACTCTGCCGTCGCTGGGTGTCAGGGTCCCGGAAGTCAGGCGGCTGGCGCTGGCCGCTGCTTCCGTCCATCCCGTGACGTCGGCAGGCGAGCTCCGGGCCACGGTGCTCGAACTCTGGCGCGGCTCCACAGTACGCGAGGAACGCTATGCGGCCATTGACCTGACCAGCCTCCGGTTGGTGGCCCGTGACCAGCTGATGCTCCCTGTCTATGAGGAGATCATCCGCACCGGCGCGTGGTGGGATTACGCGGATGGGGTGTCGCAGCGTATCGGAGGGCTTCTTCAGGCCCACCGGCCCATGATGACCGAACTCCTGCTGGCATGGAGTACAGACCAGGACTTCTGGATCAGGCGGTCGGCCATCACCTCGCAGTTGAAGGCCAAGGCAAGCACCGATCAGGACCTGCTGCGGGCTGTCATTGAGCCGAACCTGGCGGACCCGGAGTTCTTTATCCGGAAGGCCATTGGCTGGGCGCTTCGTGAATACGCCAAAACGGATCCGGAGTGGGTACACGATTTCGTGGTGGAAAAGGGCACGCGGTTGAGTCCGCTGTCCCGGAAGGAAGCCTTGCGGCACCTGGAACAGGGCACGACGGCGGGAATCACCGGCGCCGGATAACCGCGCCTGCGGAGACTAGATAACAGGGCGTTCGGTCACCGGTTCGGCCGACTTCCGGAACAGCCTCTTGGTGTCCGGATCCATGAAGATCAGGTACATGGCAAAAAGCAGGCCGGTAATCGCCGCCGCGAAGCGGGCCAGCACCAGGGCAAGTCCCAGGTCCTCGGTCTGGAGGTAGGGAAATACCTCCAGCTGGTCAGAAATGGCGTAAATCATGAAGAACGACACGATGAAATACAGGGCCTTGACCTGCCAGTCATTGCGGATGCCTGTCACCGCGAACAACGGGATGAGCCACACCACGTACCAGGCCTGGATCATCGGCGCCAGCACCACGATGGCCGCAAAACCCAAGGTGAGACGGCGGATCAGCCGTTCATGCTCGCCCCTGAAGATCTGGAAGGCGACGATGCCAACCGCAAGCAGTTTTCCGGCGTCGAACACCCAGTCGGCGAGCGTCCACCCGTCAAGGCCGAAGGCGTTCGAAACGGAAGCGACCACCAGCCCCACCAAGCCCACCGGCGCGTACCAAATGAAGAGGCTGCCAGGGGCGGACAGCCCATTGATCCAGCCGAAGCCGAACCCGTTGACGAGGCTCAGTCCGTACAGAATGGCCAGGCTCAGCCCTCCGGTCAGTCCCCAGAACAGGAATTTCCGCGGCCAGCCGGCGTTCTTGCCTGCCCAGATCAGGCCGATGAACGGCAGGAAAACGATGGTGATGGGCTTGACGGCGATGGAAAGGGTGACGAGGACTATGCCCAGCACCACGCGCCTGGTGGCCGCGTAGTACAGCCCGGCAAGGGCCAACCCGATCATGAGGGCATCGTTGTGGACGCTGGCGATGAAGTTGGTGAGGAACAGGGGGTTGGCCGCGGTGAGCCACAAGGCGCGGTGCGGATTGACGCCGTGAAGCTCGGCCAGCTTGGGGACGTAGATGACACAGAGGACCACACCAAACAGCGCCACGAGCCTGAAAAGCATCACGCTGGCCTCGGGCTGGACGTTGGTGGACCAGACCACAAACTGCTCGATCCACAGAAACAGCTGGCCGTACGGCACGGGAGCTTCAGTCCACTGTTTGTCGGCGCCAAGCTGGAAATAGTTGGACAACGCCGAGATGCCGTTCTCGTAGGGGTTGAACCCCTCCACCATCAGCCTGCCCTGACCAATGTAGGCATACACGTCGCGGCTGAAGAGCGGGACGGTGAACATCAACGGCAGGCCCCATGCTGCGATGGCCTGCAGTGTTGCCTTTCGCGCCGCCGGCCCCCATACGCGGACCCGCTGGCCGAGCCTCAGCCAGGAGCGGACCAGGAGCATGCCGCCTACCGCAACCAGCACGATGGCCAGGGCAACGCCGATGGCCTCCGTCCGCATCCAGATAAAGATCGGTACGCGGCGGAGTTCGGAAACGGGGGCCAGCCAGCCGACGCCGAGGGATCCGAACACCATAAGGACCGAGCCGACAAGACCGGCAAGGATGGGGGACCTGGCGTTATCCACTTCTGCCGCACCGGGCTCCGGGATCACGCTGGCCGCCATCTCCCCCGTTGCAGGCACAGGCGCCGTCATCTCAGGATCGTCCAATCTCTTTACACTCGGCGCTTCAGTCCCGCGGGCGGAGGTGGCCGCCGGGGCGCGCAGGCACAGCACAGCGGCAAAATCCTCGCCCCCATGTACCCGAAATCCTAGCATCGGACGGTTGCGCCGGAGCTAAACGGTAGGCTGGTCCGGTGCCTATATCTAACGAACGCATCGTCTGGATCGACTGCGAAATGACCGGCCTGGACATCAAAACCGACGCCCTGATCGAGGTGGCGGCGCTGGTGACGGACTCAGAGCTCAACATTCTCGGCGACGGCGTGGACGTGGTGATCAAGCCTGAGGATGCTGCCCTCGCCCAGATGAACGACTTCGTGAGGGACATGCACACCCGGTCCGGGCTGCTCAAGGAACTGCCGCACGGCAAGACCATGGCCGAGGCCGAAGCCGCCGTGATGGAATACATCGAAAAGTGGGTGCCGGACCCGCGCAAGGCACCGCTGGGCGGCAACTCCGTGGGGACCGACCGCGTCTTCCTATCCCGCGACATGCCGGCCGTTGTGGAGCACCTGCATTACCGCGTGATCGACGTGAGCACCATTAAGGAACTCTCCCGCCGCTGGTTCGCCCGGGCCTACTTCCAGTCCCCCGCCAAGAAGGGCGGCCACCGCGCCCTGGGTGACATCCAGGATTCCATCGACGAGCTCCGCTACTACCGCGAGGCGGTTTTCGTTCCGGCTCCTGGGCCTGACAGCGCCACCGCCCGCGAAGTCGCCCAGCGCATCACTGCCTCGCCGGGCACAGCAGGCATTCCGAAAGAGTAATCTGCGCCACGTTTGGCGGAAATTTTCGCAAAAACCCCAAAAGTGGCGCACGCACCCTCAAACAGCAGGTAAGCTATTTGAGTTGCCTTTCCAGAGCACCGGACCACCGGGAAATCTGTGGGGCACATGGTGGGCTTAGCTCAGTTGGCAGAGCGCCTGGTTGTGGTCCAGGAGGTCGCGGGTTCAACCCCCGTAGCTCACCCTCATAGGGCGGCAGTAAAAGCCGCCCATTTGGAGGCCGTACCGGATATCCGGTACGGCCTCCATTTTTTTGCATAACCGCCGGCGCCACGCCGCACGCACGAAGGGCCGCCTGACATGACAGTTCTGCCAATCACCGTCTGGGGTGAACCGGTGCTGCACCGCCGCGCCGCCGAGGTGGAGGTTTTCGACGACGAACTGCGCACCCTGATCGCGGACATGTTTGAAACCAACGAGGCGGCCAACGGCGTGGGCCTGGCGGCGCCGCAGGTCGGTGTGGGCAAAAGAATCTTTGTGTACAAGTACGCCAATGACGACGGCGCTCCGCCCGTCGGGGTCCTGGTAAACCCGGTACTGACCCTGTCCAAGATCTCCGGCGCGCTGCCGGACCCTGAGGAAGAGGAAGAGGGCTGCCTCTCCTTCCCCGGCGGCGCATACCCGCTCAAGCGTGCGGAGTGGGCGCGGGTGGAAGGATTTGACGGCTATGGGCACCCGGTGGAGTTTGAAGCGACCGGATGGTTCGCACGGGTTATCCAGCACGAATACGACCACCTCGACGGAAAGCTCTACGTCAACCGGCTGATTGACCGCTATGCACGAAAGGCCATGAAACTGGCCAAGAAGAGCGGCTGGGGTGTGCCCGGCCTGACGTGGATGCCCGGCGTGGATCCGGACCCGTTCGGCCACTGAGCCGACGCATTACCTCGCGGTAATCGTTGGCTGGTCCGGGCAGGAGTCCAGGACGCGCTTCATCGCATCCTTCTCCGGCTGCGTGACCCACAGCCCATAGGACACCTTCACCGAGATCTGGCGGGCCACGTAGTGGCAGCGGATGTTCTTGTTCTTCGGCAGCCAGGTGGCGGCGTCGCTTGCGCTCTTCTGCTGATTTGCAGGACCGTCCGCGGCGATGAGGTTTATCGGATCGTTGGCCAGGCTCTGGCGCTGCTGCGCGGTCAGCCCCTGTGCGCCTTTCTGCCACGCGTCACCGAGCGCCACGACGTGATCGATCTGGATTTCCTTGCTGCTTTCCGGGCCACGCCGGAACTCCACGGCTTTGCCCGTGTACGGCTCATGGATGGACCCTGACACTACCTTGCATTTAGACCCCTCCGTGAAGCCCACAGCGGTGAGGTCCCTGCGGAGGATGTCGTTGCGGGTGTCGCAGCCGTTCCGGTCCACGTCCAGCCAAGCCTGCCCGAAGGCCTCCCGCTGGTAGTTGTCCTTGGGGGCCCGTCCCTTGACGGCAAGCCGCTCGAGGGCGTCCAGGGCACTCCCCTGCGGTACAGCATGCACAGGGACCACGGGTTTCATCCAGGTCCCATCGTAAACAGGCGCCTCGCGGGGCCCGGCGATTGCCGGTTCTGCCGCTGCGAACTGGCCCGCGGTGAAAAACCACACCACGGCGCCCGCTGCGGACAGTGCCAGCACGGCCAGGAGGGCCCAGGCCTGCCTCGAGCGGCGGCGGGAACGGCGGTAGGCACGCCAGCTGACGGTCATGGGCAACCGGCTCTTCCGGAAATGTAATGCACCAGACGAGCCTAGGCCACCCCCCCCTGACACCCATGCGGTTATCCACAATGGGGAGGACGAGTGGCCCGGGTGATCCGCCGACTGCTATGGCCGGCTACTGCTCCCGGGCTACCCGGCGCAGGTCTTCTTCGGCAACTTGGAGGAGCCCTTCGAGCTGGCGCACACGGTCGTCGCCGACGTCGCCGGAAGCCCGGGAGGCGCGGGCCTGCTCCAGGAGCCTGATGGCTTCTTTGTGGTTGGCCCTGGCAACGTCGAGGGCGTGTTCAAGGGTGGTCTCGTGGAGAGTTTCGTTATCCATGCCACCAGTGTGGTCCCGATTCCCGGCTGATTCCAGCGAATCAGCCGGGAATGTAGGGCAGCCAGCCCGCAAACTGCCTAGACGGCGATTGCGGCCAAGGCAGCAGCGGCTTCCTTGGCGGGGAAGGACGGCGGGTTGACCCCGGCCATCTCTTCCATGACCCGGACTACCTGGCAGCTGTAGCCGAACTCGTTGTCGTACCAGACGTAGAGGATGACGTTCTTGTCATTGGAGATCGTGGCGAGGCCGTCCACGATGCCGGCACGGCGCGACCCGACGAAATCGGTGGAAACAACCTCCGGCGAATCGATGTAGTCGATCTGCTTGCGCAGGTCCGAATGCAGGGACATCTGGCGCAGGTAGTCGTTCACCTCATCCTTCGTGGTGCCGTTCTCCAGGCTCAGGTTCAGGATGGCCAGCGAAACGTCCGGCGTGGGGACGCGGATGGAACTTCCCGTGAGCTTGCCCAACAGCTCGGGCAGCGCTTTCGCCACAGCGGTGGCCGCACCGGTTTCCGTGATGACCATGTTCAGCGCTGCGGAGCGGCCGCGGCGGTCGCCCTTATGGAAGTTGTCGATGAGGTTCTGGTCGTTGGTGAAGGAGTGGACGGTTTCCACGTGGCCGTGGATCACACCGAACTTGTCGTTGATGGCCTTCAGGACCGGGGTGATGGCGTTGGTGGTGCATGAGGCTGCGGAAACGATCTGGTCCGTATCCTCGATCGTGCCGTGGTTGATGCCGTGCACGATGTTCTTCAGATTGCCCTTGCCCGGGGCGGTGAGGAGAACGCGGGCAACACCCTTGCTCTGCAGGTGCTGCGACAGGCCCTCGGCGTCGCGCCAGCGGCCCGTGTTGTCCACCACCAGGGCGTCGTGGATGCCGTAGGCGGTGTAGTCGATCGTGGAGGGGTTGTCCGAGTAGATGACCTGGACCTGGACGCCGTTGGCGGTGATGGTGTTGGCGTCCTCGTCCACGCGGATGGTTCCCTCGAAGGAGCCGTGGACCGAGTCGCGGCGGAGGAGGCTGGCGCGCTTGGTGAGGTCCTTGTCCGAGCCGCGGCGAACCACGATGGCGCGCAGGCGCAGGCCGTGGCCGCCGCCGGCCTTTTCGATGAGGAGGCGGGCCAGGAGGCGGCCGATCCGGCCAAAGCCGTACAGTACGACGTCGGTGCTGGTGCGGTCATCGCCGCCACGCTTGCCGACTACCTCGGCAAGCTCGGCGCGGAGGAACTCTTCCAGGGTGGCGCCGTCGCCTTCTGCCTTGAACTTCTCTGCGAGGCGGGCGACGTCGATCGCCGCTGCACCCAGCTCCAGCTGAGCCAGGATGTTCAGCAGCGGTGCGGTCTCTTCGAGCAGCAGCTCGGTGTTGCTCATGCGGCGGGCGAAACGGTGCGCCTTGAGGATGTTCATGGTGGACTTGTTGATCAGGCTGCGGCCGTGAATGCTGGTCACCACGTTGTTTTCGCGGTACAGCCGGCCAATCACCGGAATCATGGCCTCGGCGAGAGCCTCCCGGCCCATCCACGTATCAAGACAAGAATCTGACGTCTGGCTCACAGAACTACCTTCCTCGGTTCAGCCGCATACGTCGTCGTACGCGGTTGGCGGCCACCTGATGTTGTCCAGGGGCTCTGGCACCGGCAGGATGCGGTCCATCCCGGGTGCCGTGGAGAAGCGTAAAGAAAAGCCACCGGCTGCGAACGCAGACCCGGCGGCAGAACTTCTACGTTCGCTCTCTATTCTAGGCTGGAGCGACACCGCGGACCGCCGCAACCGGCGTGAAATCACTCACATGCGGGGAGGGTCGGTGCCCGGCGGGTGGTGTTGGATGGGTTGACCGATACGCCGGGTTCTGTGCTCCCGTGCCGTTACCAGCGCGGGAGTAGCGGCCATCCATCTACGGACGCCGTTGCCGACGCCCTCCAGCGGCCTACCCGGACACTCGGGCGGGCAGCCCTCAAACGTGTCCTGTCTGGCCTTGCTCCGGGTGGGGTTTACCTAGCCTTCCCGGTCACCCGGGAAGCTGGTGGTCTCTTACACCACCGTTTCACCCTTACCTGCTGAGCCTCCGTTGCCGGAAGACACAGGCGGTCTGTTCTCTGTGGCACTGGCCTGCGGGTTACCCCGAGTGGGCGTTACCCACCACCCTGCCCTGCGGAGCCCGGACGTTCCTCGAGCCACTTGCGTGACGCGCGGCCGCCTGGTCAACCCATCCGCAGCCCAGTCTACCGCCGGTGGAGGGCACCGCCGTCGCCGGTAGGATCGTACGGTGCTGATTCTGCTTCCCCCCTCCGAAGGCAAGACCCCCGCAGTCCGCGGGTCCGCCGTCGACTGGCCGTCACTGAGCTTTCCGGAACTCAACACCTACCGGGCCAAGGTCCTGGAGTCGCTGGGGACGGTGAGTGCGCATGAGGATGCCCTCGCGTTGCTGGGCGTCGGTGCCTCGCTGCAGGACGACGTCGAACGCAACACCCGGCTCGACGCCGAACCGGCGGCCCCTGCGCACCAGATCTATTCGGGCGTTCTGTACGACGCCCTCGGCTACAAAACGCTGACCCCGGCGCAGCGCCGTAAGGCCGATGGTTCCGTGCTGGTGATCTCGGCCCTGTGGGGTGCCATCCGCTTCGCCGACCGGGTGCCCGCATACCGGCTGTCGATGGGAACGGCACTGCCCGACGTCGGCCGCCTCGCCTCGTTCTGGAAGCCGCAGCTTTCGGAAGCCCTCACGGAGTTCGTGTCCGGGCATCTGCTCGTGGACTGCCGGTCCAGCACGTATGCCGTGGCATGGGCACCACCGCCGGCTCAGACGGTGGCCGTCAACGTGTTCACCGAGGTCAACGGGGCGCGCAAGGTGGTCAGCCACTTCGCGAAGCACACGCGCGGCGAGCTCGCACGGCACCTGCTGGCCCGCCGCGGCAACGCCCCGCAGACCCCGGTACAGCTGCTGAAGGCCGCGCGCGAGAAATGGGACGCGGAGTTGGTTGACGGTTCAGCGCGGAAGCCGCACGCCCTGAACATTATCCTTCCCAACTGAGTCGCAGCAGATGTCGGTATGGGCGCCCATAGCGACATCTGCTGCGACCTACATGGGCTGCTAGGCAGTTGGGGCGGGGGTGTTCCACTCGGCGGAGCGCACCAGGATGGCGCCGGAATCCGGGCAGAACACGATGTCGTCGTCGGAGGCGGCCTTGATCTCGGCGAGGTCTCCAGGGCTCAGCTTCATTCCTGAGGCCTCGGAGGTTCCGTGGAACAACCGTGCGGCGCCCACTCCACGCTTAGCGAGCGTCTTTTCGTAAATTGCCAGCATCCCGGCGTCGAGTCCTTCAGCGAATTCGGCGCGCTTGCCGCGGACAACGGCGGCTTCGGCGGCCACCTCGGCCAGGGCCTCATCGAGTTCGGCCCGGATGCCGCCGAAAGAGCCCTGGACGTTGTCCACGATGAGCTGCTGGGCCGCCTGCCGTTCGCGCAAGGAATCCAGGCGTTCCAGGACTTCCAGCTCCACGTCCTCAAGGTCGGAGCGGCGTTTGTTGAGGGAGGCGATGTCCTTCTGCAGTGCCACGAGGTCCTTTGACAGCCCCGTGCCGCTGTTGAGCCGGGCTTCGTCGCGTGCGATGCGGGAGGCTACCTGTTCGACGTCGGCCTCGGCCCGCTTCAGCTCGGCTTCGGCGTCATGGACGGCCATCTTGGCGGAGCCGAGTTCACCGTTGGCGACGGACAATGCTGATTGCAGGTCCTCGATCCGGGGATCGGTTTCCAGGGCGCGACGGCGGTTGGAGAGGGACTTGAGCTTTGCGTCCAGCCCCTGCAGTTCGAGCAACTTCAACTGTTCCGCCGGTGCTGCCTTGGCCACTATTTACCTCCGCTAAATCCAATCCGGCCGAAGCCGGGCACCGTATCGGCGCTGTATAGACTCTAGCGCCTGGCGTGCTCCCCTGCCTCGCTCCGCTCACCCAGGGCCCCTCGCACGCCAGGCTCAGCCCGGAGTCAGAATGAAGTCCCACGGATCGCTGTTGGTGGTGCTTACCTGGATCTCGACGTCGTGGCCCTGGTCGGCGAGCACATTGCCCAGTGCGGACGCAGCTGCAGGCAGCCAGAGCCATTCGCTGGCGAAGTGCGAGACGTCAATCAGGTACGGCCGGCCGTTCACTGCCGCTTCGCGGGCTTCGGACGCCGGGTGGTGCCGGAGGTCGGCGGTGACATAGACGTCGGCGTTGTTGGCCCGCACCTCGTTGAACAGGGAATCCCCCGCCCCGCCGCAAACCGCAATACGCCGCACCAGCCCATCCTTATCCCCGGACACGCGGACTCCCCCGGCCACCGACGGCAGGATGCCGAACACCCTGGCCGCGAAGTCGCCCAGGCTCATCACGTCCGCCAGATCACCCACGCGTCCGATGCCTTCCTCCGGCAGGCCGTTCGCGGCAACCGTCAGCGGGACAACGCCCTCCAGTCCCAGCGCATCAGCCAGGACGTCGGAAACGCCCCCGACGGCGGAATCACCGTTGGTGTGGACGGTCAGGAGTGCGGTGCCGGACTCGATGAGACGGTGGATGGCCTGCCCTTTGGCAGTGGTGGCGGCTACCGACGTGACGCCCTTGAGGAGCAAGGGGTGGTGGGTGATCAGGAGCTCGGCACCCCATTCCACCGCTTCCTCGATTACCGTAAGCGTGGGATCAACGGCGAACATCACCCGGCTCACGGGCGCTGAGGGGTGGCCGGCCACGAGCCCTACTTCGTCCCAGTTTTCGGCCAGTGACTCGGGCCAGAGTTCCTCTACCGCCAGCAGCACCTGGCCCAGCGTGGGAGCAGCCGGACCAGCCGCTGCAGCGTCCTCCCCCGTACGGGAGCCGTCGTCGTGCTTGCCCGCATCTGTCACGCCGGTGTCTGCAGATTCCATAGTCTCAGTTTTACCCCATCCGGCCGTTTGCCCGGCATCATTCAAAGTCTCGTAGGGTGGTCAGGGAATCATCCGGCGCGCTCAACCATTGAAGAGGTCATGAAAACTTTTGTTCTTGGCGGGGGCTGCTTCTGGTGCCTTGATGCTGTCTACCAGAAAACCAAGGGAGTCTCCTCGGTGATTTCCGGCTACACAGGCGGCCATGACCCCCGGCCGGACTACTACTCCGTCTGCGGCGGAACCACGGGCCACGCTGAGGTCGTGGCGGTCACCTTCGACGAGTCCGTCATCCCGGCCGAGGTCATCCTGGACATGTTCTTCGCGCTGCACGATCCCACCACGCTCAACCGCCAGGGCTACGACGTGGGCACCCAGTACCGTTCGTCCATGTTCTATGAGACCACCGAGGAGAAGATTCTCTTCGAGGAAGCCATTGAACGGAACCAGGCGCTGTGGTCGCACCCGATTGTGACCGAGGTCAGCCGGCTGTCACGGTTCCATGTGGCGGAGGACGTCCACCAGGACTATTACGCCAAGTACCCCGAGCAGGGCTACTGCCAGGTAATCATCAATCCGAAGCTCGCGAAGGCCAGGAAATATTACTCTGCATGGCTTAATGCTTAGCAGCGGCTGCTCAGCCATCGTTAGGCTGACCTCAGCATTCACTCTTGAGAGATAGGCATATCTACATGGCACGGATCTATGACGATGTAACGCAGCTGGTCGGCGGCACTCCGCTGGTCCGCCTGAACCGGCTCACCGAGGGCCTGGGCGCCACTGTGGCCGTCAAGCTGGAGTTCTACAACCCGGCCAACAGCGTCAAGGACCGCATCGGCGTGGCCATCGTTGACGCCGCCGAGAAGTCCGGCGCCCTCAAGCCCGGCGGCACCATCGTCGAAGGTACTTCCGGCAACACCGGCATCGCCCTGGCCATGGTGGGCGCTGCCCGCGGCTACAAGGTCATCCTGACCATGCCCGAGACCATGTCCACCGAGCGCCGCGTTATGCTGCGTGCGTTCGGTGCCGAGATTGTGCTGACCCCGGGTTCCGAGGGCATGCGCGGCGCCGTGGAAAAGGCCCAGGAAATCGTGGCCAACACGGAGAACTCCATCTGGGCCCAGCAGTTCGCCAACGAGGCCAACCCTGAGATCCACCGCACCACCACCGCCGAGGAAATCTGGTCCGACACCGACGGCAAGGTGGACATCTTCGTCGCCGGAATCGGCACTGGCGGAACCGTCACCGGCGTCGGCCAGGTCCTGAAGGAACGCAATCCTGACGTCCAGATTGTGGCCATCGAGCCGAAGGACTCCGCAATCCTGAACGGCGGCGCTCCCGGGCCGCATAAGATCCAGGGCATCGGTGCGAACTTCATCCCGGAAATCCTGGACACCAACGTTTACGACGAAGTACTGGACGCCACCCTGGAGGATTCCGTCCGCGTCGCCCGTGAACTCGGCGTCAAGGAAGGCATCCTCGGCGGCATCTCCTCCGGCGCCATCGTCTGGGGTGCCCTGGAACTGGCCAAGCGTCCGGAGAATGCCGGCAAGCTGATCGTGGCGGTTGTCTGCGACTTCGGTGAGCGTTACATCTCCACCGTGCTCTATGACGACATCCGCGGCTGATCAGTCCGTTGTCGCCCCGTTTACTGTAGAAAGAACTTTGTGGGCTTTTTCGCAAGACTGAAGGAAGACCTCGACGCCGCCCGGTCACACGACCCGGCGGCGCGAGGTTCTTTTGAGAATTTTTTCGCCTATTCGGGGCTGCACGCCATCTGGATCCACCGGCTGACGCACCGCATGTGGCAGAGCCCGGGGCTGCGGTTCCCGGCGCGGCTGGTGTCGCAGCTGGGCCGCTTCCTGACCGGAATCGAGATCCACCCCGGCGCCACGATCGGCCGGCGCTTCTTCATCGACCACGGCATGGGTGTGGTCATCGGCGAGACCGCCGAAATCGGCGAAGACGTGATGATCTATCACGGCGTCACGCTGGGCGGCCGCTCCCTGGCCAAGGTCAAGCGCCACCCCACCATTGAGGACCGGGTCACCATCGGTGCCGGGGCCAAGATCCTGGGACCCATCACCATCGGCCGGGACAGCGCCGTGGGCGCCAACGCCGTGGTGGTCAAGGACGCGCCGCCGGAATCGATTGTCACCGGGGTGCCTGCCAAGTGGCGCCACCGCGACGCCCAGCGCGAAACCAAACCCGCAGTGGATCCGGCCGAGTACGACATCGAATACCGGATCTGATCCGTTACTGCAGTCCCTGCCCCGCAACGCGCTTCAGGACTGCCATGACCACCGCGTCATAGAGCCGGTCGGGCAGGACGCGCCGCAGGCCAAGGATTACTGCCGCTCCCCTGCCCACCGGATACCGGGTCCGGGGACGCGCAGCGGTGGCCGCGTGCAGTACAGCAGCAGCAATCACTGCTGGCTGCGTTGACGTCTCAGGCCTGTCCGTGGACGCCAGGACATTCGCCATGTGCTTTGCCTGGGCAGCGTACGGCCCCTCACCGCTGCTGGCCAACAGCCCGTCAGCGGAAATCCGGCCCCATTCGCTGAGCGTACTTGCCGGTTCGATGATGGCTACGTCGATGCCGTGCGGCTTGAGTTCCAGCCGCAGCGCATCGCTCATGCCCTCCACGGCGAACTTCGTGGCGTGGTACCAGGCGCCGAGGGGCTCGTAGAATTTTCCGCCGATGGACGAGATGTTGATGATCCTGCCCCGGCCCGCACTCCGCATGGCCGGCAGGACCAGCTGGGTCATCCTGGCAAGGCCAAAGACGTTCACCTCAAATTGGCGGCGGCCTTCGGCCAGGTCCACCTTCTCCAGCGCCCCGTAGGACCCGTAGCCGGCGTTGTTGACCAGAACGTCTATCCGCCCGCGTTCTTCCAGGACACGGCCGACGGCGGCACGCATCGAGTCGTCGTCCGTTACGTCCAGTGCCAGGACTTGGACGCCAAGCGCTTTCAGCGGCTCCATCCTGTCCACGCGACGGGCGCCGGCGTAGACGATGAAGCCATGGCTGCCGAGCTTCTTCGCCGCCTCGAAGCCGATACCCGTGGAGGCTCCCGTAACAAATGCGACTGGCTTGGGCATTCTGACTCCTTGGATGGACGGACACCGCGCCTGCTGCCAGAGACGCCAACGGCCGGCAGCTCCCAGAATATCCGGGAAGTGCCGGCCGCAGGGTTTGCAGCTTGATGCAATCAGAGCATGGGGATTAGTGCGTGTCCACTGCTTCGATTTCGGACTTGTCCTCGCCCCACAGGGTGTGGAACGTGCCCTCGGCGTCGACGCGGCCGTAGGTGTGCGCGCCGAAGAGGTCACGCTGGCCCTGGATCACGGCGGCCGGCAGGCGCTTGCGGCGCAGGCCGTCGTAGTAGGCCAGTGATGAGGAGAAGACCGGCACGGGGATGCCAAGCTGGACGGCGGTGGAGACCACGCGGCGCCAGGCCGGCAGGACATCGGCGATGGCCTTGGTGAACGCCGGGGCGAACAACAGGTTGGCCGGCTTGTCTTCGGCGGCGTAGGCGTTGGTGATTTCCTTGAGGAGCTCTGCACGAATGATGCAGCCACCGCGCCACAGCGAAGCGATCTCGTCCAACTTGAGGTCCCAGCCGTATTCCTTGGCTGCTGAGGTCAGCATGTCCAGGCCCTGGGCGTAGGAAACCAGCTTGGACGCGTACAGCGCCTGGCGGACGTCCTCAACAAAGGTGTCGGGAACGTCGACGGCGATTTCCTCACCGGCGAGGAGCTCCTGGGCGATCTTGCGCTGCTCGGACTGCGATGACAGGGCGCGGGCGAAGACCGACTCGGCGATGCCCGACGTCGGGGAACCAAGCTCCAGCGCCGAAATGACCGTCCAGCGTCCGGTGCCCTTCTGGCCTGCGGCATCCACCACAACGTCGACGAACGGCTTGCCGGTGCGGGTGTCAACGTGGCCCAGGACCTCGGCGGAGATTTCGATCAGGAAGGAGGCGAGTTCGCCCTTGTTCCACTCTTCGAAGATCTTGGCCTGGTCGGCGGGTTCGATGCCGGCGCCGGAGCGGAGGAGGTCGAAGGCTTCGCCGATGACCTGCATGTCGGCGTATTCGATGCCGTTGTGGACCATCTTGACGAAGTGGCCGGCGCCGTCGGTGCCGATCCAGGCGCAGCAGGGCTTGCCGTCGACGTGCGCGGAGATCTTTTCGAGCAGAGGGCCGAGGGCGTCGTAGGACTCCTTGGAACCACCGGGCATGATGGACGGGCCGTTCAGGGCACCTTCCTCACCGCCGGAGACGCCGATGCCGACGAAGTGCAGGTCCTTCTTCGCCAGCGCGGCTTCGCGGCGGCGGGTGTCCTCGTAGTGGGAGTTTCCGGCGTCGATGATGATGTCGCCGGCTTCCAGGAGGGGTTCAAGCTGCTCGATGACCGAGTCAACCGGCTTGCCGGCCTTGACCATGATCAGGACACGGCGGGGCTTCTCCAGGGAGTCAACAAGGTCCTGCAGCGTCTCGGTGCGGACGAAGTCGCCGTCCGTGCCGTGCTTTTCGAGCAGCGCGTCGGTCTTTTCGACGGACCTGTTGTGCAGGGCAACGGTGAAGCCGTTGCGGGCCAGGTTGCGGGCCAGGTTGGCGCCCATCACCGCAAGGCCGGTGACACCGATGTGTGCAGACATCAAAACTCCAATTTCGTTGTGCAATGGATGTGCAGATGGCTCCGCGTTCGCTGCGAAGCACGCTGTCACGAACCGATGGATCCTAATAAAGCATATATATTCAATCGGCTTGAGGGAAGCGGTGCCCACTTTGTGGAACGGGGCCAGTCCATCCCAGTTTAGGCTTGAGTCCATGTCGACGAGCCTGCACCACCGTGCCATTGAGAACCTTGGCACCCGGATCATCACGGGCGAGCTGCCCACCGGACACATCATGCTGGCCGAGCATCTTGAGGAAGAACTGCAGGTTTCGCGTTCCGTGGTCCGCGAGGCTGTACGGGTCCTTCAGTCCCTGGGCCTCGTGGAAACCACCAAGCGGGTGGGGATCCGGGTGCTGCCGCCGAGCCGCTGGAACCCTTTCGATTCGCAGGTCATCCGCTGGCGGCTGTCCAGCGACGCCCGCGGCGCCCAGCTGCGTTCACTGATCGAACTGCGTTCCGCCGTCGAGCCCGCAGCTGCCGAGCTGGCCGCGAACAATGCCCCGGCACAGCTCCGGCGTGAGCTGGTGGACATCGCCCATGCCCTGCGCGACGCCGGCCACTCCGGGGACGCGCAGAAGTTCCTGGAGCTGGACATCGCCTTTCACTCGGTCCTGCTTTCCGGATCGGGCAACGAAATGTTCGCCAACCTGATGGGGCAAGTGGCGGAGACCCTGACGGGGCGCACGGTCCACGGACTCATGCCGGACCACCCCCACGAGGGAGCGCTCCAATGGCACGTCGATCTCGCCGAGGCGGTCGCCGCCGGGGACGCCGCCACGGCCCGGGCCGCATCCGAACAGATCATGCGCCGCACCACGTCCCGGCTGTCCGGAACGTGGACGGACCAGCCCCGGGTGTTTATCCCGGTCCGCCGGACCTGACAACGCCCCGGCCCCGCCCGTCCCTTATGGCGTTACTCGGGTTGGAAGTTGAGGAGGACTTTTCCTGATGCGGCGGAGTTTTTGGCGGTTTCGAAGGCTTCGAGTCCTTGGCTGAGGGGGTATTCGTGGGTGATGACGGGGCCGATGTTCAGGGTGCGGTCGGCGAGGGCGGTGATGACGTCGTCGATCTCGTTGTTGAAGCGGAAGGATCCGCGCAGGTCCAGTTCCCGGGTGATGGCCAGGGAGATCAGGACCGGCTGGGGCCCGGTGGGCAGCAGCCCGACCATGACCACCGTCCCGCCGCGCCCCGCGCCGTGGATGGCCGAGGCCAGGCCGTGGTGGCTGCCGGAGGATTCGATGACGACGTCGGCCTGCACCGCGGCGATCGCGTCCGCGTCCCCGGCCTGCAGGGTCTGGTCCGCTCCGACGGCGGCGGCGATCTCCAGCGGTTTGGCATGGACATCGACGGCGGTGATCCGGCCCGCGCCGGCACGTTTGAGGACCGCGACGGCCAGCGCACCGATCGGGCCGGACCCGATCACCAGCACGCTCCTGCCCGCGACGTCCCCGGCACGGGCGACGGCGTGCCAGGCCACCGACGCGGGTTCGATCAGCGCCGCGGTCCGCAGGTCCACCCCGGCCGGGAGTGCCCGCAGCATCCGGGTGGGCAGGTTCACGTAGCGGGCGAAAGCGCCGTCGGTGTGCGGGAACCGGGCCGCGCTGCCCAGATACGTACATCCCGGGGAGAGGTTGGGCCGGTCCGCCGGCCACCGCACCTCCCCCGCCCCCGGACCCGGGGTAGCCGGGTGGACCGCGACCGGGGCGCCCGCGGACGGGCCGGTCCCGTCCGCCGCCGCCCGGACCACAACACCGGAAATCTCATGCCCCAGCACCAGCGGCGCCCTCAGGATCGATTCGCCCGCCGCCCCGTGCAGCCAGTAATGCAGGTCCGACCCGCAGATCCCGCCGTACGCAACCTCGACCACGGCCTCGTCCGCGGCCGGGGCGGCCAGCGGGACCTCCTCGATCCGCAGGTCCCCGGCCGCATGCGCCACCACCGCCACACCCGACACCGGCAGGGAAACCGGCAGGGATGTTGCTTCGGTCCCCCGGGCCACTGCTGAAGCGCCCATCAGACCACCACCGTCATTCCGCCGTCGATAAAGATCGTCTGCCCGTTCACAAAGTCCGACCCGTCCGAGGCCAGCCACACCGCCGGCCCGGCCAGGTCCTGGACCGTGCCCCACCGGCGCGCCGGGGTCCGGCCCAGGATCCAGGCGTTGAACTGCTCATCGTCCACCAGGTTCTGCGTCATCTCGGTGTGGATGTAGCCCGGGGCGATCCCGTTGATCTGCAGCCCGGACCCCGCCCACTCCGCCGTCATCGCCCGGGTCAGGTTCCGCAGCCCGCCCTTCGCCGCCACATACGGGGCGATCGTGGGCCGGGCCAGGTCTGTCTGCACCGAACAGATATTGATGATCTTGCCCCTGCCCCGCGGGATCATGTGCCGGGCGGCCTCCCGCCCCACCAGGAACGCGCTCGTCAGATCCGTGGCGATCACCCGCTCCCAGTCCGCGACATCGAGCTCCAGCATCGGCACCCGGTGCTGGATCCCGGCATTGTTCACCAGGATCTCCAACGGACCTACGTTTTCCTCCACCCACGAAACGCCCCGGGCAGCCTCGGCATCACTGGTGACATCAAACGCGACACTATGGACCCGCCCCGGCGCGAAGTCCGCGGCCATCGCCGCCTCAGCCGCCTTCAACCGCTCCGCATTAATCCCGTTCAGCACCACCGTCGCTCCGGCATCCGCCAACGCCCGCGCCAACGCATGACCAATCCCCCGGCTCGAACCTGTCACCAGGGCAACCCGCCCCGTCAAATCAAAAAGTCCACTCATGGCGCAGCTGTCCCTTTCGTTGCGGCTTCCACTGGTTCCGCGCTATTGGTGTTGTCGCTCAGATTCGAAATGGCCTGGCGGACCACGGCAAGGTCCTGATCGCCAAGGCCCTGGCGCTTGAGTTCGGCGTAAAGCTCGACGGCGGCCGCCGCCATCGGCACGGCAGCGCCGGCCGCCCGGGCCGACTCGAGCACAAAGGACAGGTCCTTATGCATAAACTTCGCCGGGCCCGTTGGTGTGTAGTCCTTCCGGGCCAGGCGCGGCCCCGCGTTCTCCAGAACACGGCTGCCCGCAAGGCCGCCGGCCAGGACGTCGAACAGCGCCGCCGGATCCATCCCGGAGCGCTCGGCGAGCTCGGCCGCTTCGGCGAGCGCCGCCGTCGTGGTTCCAACAATGAGCTGGTTGCAGGCCTTGGCGAGCGACCCCGCGCCCAGTGGGCCCATGTGTCTGACGGTTGTCCCCATGGCGCTGAAGAACGGCTCGAGCCGCCGGAAGTCGTCCGCGGTACCGCCGGCCATAATCGCCAGGGTGCCGTCGGTGGCGCCCTTGGTTCCGCCGCTGACCGGGGCGTCCACGACGCTGGCGCGGCCGTGGCTTGCCGCGTGGACCCGTCGCCCGAAGTCCTGGACCTTAGCCGGTGAGACTGAGCTTGCGACCACTACGGCAGTGCCGGCCTGCGGCGGATTCGCATGCCAGCTCGCCAGCAGCCCCGCCGAGGCCTCCTCGATGAAGGAAAGGTCCGGGAGCATAAAGGCGATGATTGGCTGGTCCCGCAGGGATGCAATGTCGGGCGCGGAATGGCCACCCTGCGCCACGAATTCCTGGAGGGGAGCATCGGATCTGTTCCAGGCGGTGACCACCCAGCCGGCGCGGACCAGATTCGCTGCCATGGGCAGCCCCATCAGCCCCAGGCCTACAAAGCCCGCTGTTCTGTCTTCCATATCTAGGCCTCGACTCACATCGTTGTGTGGTTAATGAAGGGACATCTGTCCAATATCCTAGCCGCTATTCAGTATGATGAACACTATGACGACTCTAACCACCGTCGCGATCGCCGTCCCGCTCGAAGCAGAGCTGGTGGACCGCATCCGCGCCGTAGACCCCTCCGTAACTGTCCTCTATGAGCCGGACCTGCTTCCGCCCGAGCGTTTTCCGGCCGACCACTCAGGGGATCCGGACTTCAAACGAACTCCCGCGCAGGAGGAGCAGTACTGGGCCATGCTCAACAAGGCGCAGGTTCTGTACGGCCTGCCCAATGAGAGCCCCGCGGGCCTGGCCCGCATCGCGCGTGAAAATCCACGGCTCCAGTGGGTCCACGCCATGGCCGCCGGCGCCGGCGGCGCTGTCAAGGCATCCGGGCTGGACCAGGAAACCCTCCTCAAGTTCAAGGTGACCACCTCCGCCGGCGTCCATGCCCTGCCGCTGGCAGAATTCGCTGCACTGGGAATCCTCAACGGCTTCAAGCGCAGCGCCGAGCTGGCCCAGGACCAGGCCGCCAAGGTGTGGCCCGAGCTTCGGACCCCCACCCGCCTGGTCAGCGGTTCCACGCTGGTAGTGACCGGCCTGGGAGAAATCGGTCTGGAGACCGCCCGGATCGCCCGGGCCCTGGGCATGACGGTCAGCGGCACCAAGCGGAATGTTGAGCCCATCGAAGGAATCGAGCAGGTTGCCGGCAATGACGGACTGGCCGGACTGCTCGCCTCGGCAGACGCCGTCGTCAATACGCTGCCCGGCACGCCGTACACGGAGAAGCTCTTCAACCGTGCGGCGTTTGCCGCAATGAAGCCGGGAACGGTGTTTGTGAACGTGGGCCGCGGCACTGTGGTGGACGAGGACGCCCTGCTGGAGGCCCTGGACAACGGCCAGGTCTCCTACGCGTGCCTTGATGTCTTTGCCGTGGAACCGCTCCCCCAGGACAGCCCGCTGTGGAACCACCCCAGGGTCATGGTGTCGCCACATACGTCGGCGCTCAGTGCCGCGGAGAACCGCCTGATCGCGGAGCGCTTCTGCAGCAACCTGCGCACGTTCCTCGACGGCGGCGACCTCCCCCACCTGGTGGACCCGGTCCACTTCTACTAAGGCGCAGGCCCCGGCACGTCAGAGCCCCTGCCGTGGATCCTGGAAACAGGGATCCGCAGCAGGGGCTCTTTTGTGTCAGCGGTTGTGTCAGTGTCGCGTCGACGGTTGCATCCGCGTTCTGTCCGCGGGAACAGCCTGCCGCATGGTGCCGGAAGGTACATCAGGCGGTGCGGGCATAACGCGCGAAGGCGGCCTCCCCATCCAGGGGAAGCCGCCCATTGCGTCGGTGAAGTGCCTAGCGTGCATCCTCCACCAGGAGCAGGTCCCTGCCGTTGGTTTCTGGGGTGAAGAAGGTGGTGCCGAAGGAGATCAGCGCCAGGACCAGGGAGTAGATGGCGGGAACCAGCCAGGAATGGCCGGTCGCGGCCAGGAGGGCCACACCGATCATGGGTGCGAATCCGCCGGCCAGGACGGCGGAGAGTTCACGGCTCAGCGCCACGCCGGTGAAGCGATGCTGGGAGCCGAAGAGTTCCGGCAACAGGGCGCACTGCGGACCGAGCATGGACTGCACGCCGAGTGAAATGCCCACCACCATGACCACCCAGACGAGGGTGACGTTGCCGAGCGTGACCAGGTAGAAGGCCGGCAGGGCGATGACGGCCTGGAAGAGGGCGCCGTAGCGGTATACCGGAACGCGTCCGAAGCGGTCGGAAAGGGCGCCGAAGGTGACCACCATGACCGCTGCGAAACCGGCGGCAATGAGGAGGCCGGTGGGGCCGATGAACTTGTCGCCGGCGAAGACCCCGGCGGGCAGGCTGATGAAGGACACCAGGAGGGCGGAGTAAATGGAGGAGTTTCCGTTTTCTCCCATGCGCAGGCCGATGCCGATGAGCACGTTCTTCTTCGAATGCTTCCAGATCTGTACGACGGGGTTCTTAACCACGGCCTTGTGCTTTTCCAGTTCCTGGAAGACCGGAGTTTCCTTAAGCCGGAGCCGGATAAAGACCGCGATGGCAATCAGGATGACGCTCGCCAGGAACGGAACACGCCACAGCCATCCCTGCAGCACTTCCTTGTCGGCCAGTGCCATCAGGGCGAAGGTGCCTGCGCCGAGCAGGGTGCCCAGCTGGATGCCGACGAACGGCAGTGCGGCGAAGAATCCACGACGGCGGCGCGGGGCCACTTCTGAGATCAGGGTAGTGGCGCCTGCCTGCTCGGCGCCGGCGCCCAGGCCCTGAAGGATCCGAAGGGCCACCAGGAGCACTGCGCCGACCATTCCCGCCTGTTCAAAGGTGGGCAGGAGCCCGATGGCGAAGCTGGCCATGCCCATCAGGCCGATGGTCAGGATCAGGACCATCTTCCGGCCGAACCGGTCACCGATGTAGCCAAAGACGATGCCGCCGAACGGCCGGGCTGCGAAGCCCACACCGTAGGTGGCGAACGACGCGATCACGGCGCCGCTTTCCCCCAGCGGTGAGAAGAAGAGCGGCCCAAAGATCAAGGCCGAGGCGAGGCCGTAGATGTAGAAGTCGTAGTACTCCAGTGCGGAGCCTACTGAGCTGGCAAGAGTTGCCCTTCGCAGCTGCTCCGGATCGACGGCGGCGCCGTCCATGTCAGTCTGCGGTGATTTAGTACGAGTTGTCACAAGAACTCCCTCAAAAACACTCCAGGCCCCCGTTGGCCTGGTGGGATAGCGAGGACACTCCGTGGTGTCGATCACTATATTGAACAGAGTACAGCAAGTTGAACACGCAGCAAGTGGTTGACGGATATTTTGTTCACAACCGGGGTGTGAACGTTAAATAGGGCCGCCAAAACGGGGGCACTCAGCCCATGGGGTTGCCCAGGGACCGCGCCAGCTCGTTCAGTTCCTTGACCATCCGGGAACCCTGCTCCGCGGTGTAGGTGGCCTTGAGGGCCGTGACTGACAACCCAAGGCTCGGGCCGTGGGCACCGCGCGTGGGCACGGCCACAGCCAGGCAGACCACTCCGGTGGTGGATTCCTCATCTTCGAACGCATAGCCCTGTTCACGGATGGTTGTGAGCTGCGCTTTCAGTTCGGCCCCGGTGCGGAGGGACTTCGGGGTCAGCACCGGAAGTTGGGCGTCATCGGAAAACATTGCGTCGACGTCGTGGTCATGAAGGCGGGCAATCAGGGCCTTGCCCACGGCACACAGGGACACCGGCATCTTGTCGCCGATGTTGGACGTCAGGCGGACCGCCGGATGTCCCTCGTAGCGGGCCAAATAGATCACGTTGGTTCCGTCCAGCATGGCTATGCGTACCGTCTCCCCGGAAAGGGTCGGCGCCTGCTCGCAGAACCGGTAGAACTCCTGTACTTCGTCGAGCCGGCTGAGATAGGCGGCACCGAGTTCCACGAGCTTGCGGCCCAGCGTGAATTCGGCGCCCTGGCGGCTGATCAGCCGGGCTTCTTCCAACGCCAGCAACAGGTTGGAGGTGGACGACTTGGGGATACCAAGCTCGCGGGCCAGGTCGCTCAGCGTCAGCCGCCCCGTCGCCGAGGCTGACAAGGCGTCCATGACGGCGGCGGCACGCGTGACCGCCGGCGCCGGCGATGTGCTCCCCAAACCCTCGGAGGAGCGGGAGGTGCGGGAATCGGCCATGATTCTCCTTCGATCGGCACGCCGGGGCGCTTCGCGTAGATGCGTTCATTCTGCTGAACACTAACCATCATAATGGCTTAGGCGCGATTCAGGGCCCGGCCAAGGCGCCATTCACCGCGCCATGCACGCCTGGTCCGCGTGGCATTTGTTTGTTTCAGGAAGTTCACGGTATATTCATTTCAGACCCTCCACCGCGGCATCCCCCAATAGTCGCGGTGGAGGGTTTTCCAATGCCTGAATGTTGCCGCGGCCTGGCCCGCCGGGTTCAGGCAACGTCCACCATGGATTCCCTCAGCCTCCAGCCGCCACCAAGGCCGTCGCGCTCCAGCACCATGGTGGTCAGCGCGGACCGGGGATTGCGGCCCAGCCGCACCTGGACCTGCAAGACCTCAACGTCCACGCGGCCCAGACCTTTGGGCATGCGCCGCTGCGCCTCCCACCAGCTCACACGCTCAAACCACCTCACTGCCTCGGCACCGACGGCCCATTCCCTGCCGTTGCTGACCACCGTCGTCGGGCTGCCGTCCTTGGCCGTCTTCACCACCACATATTCCATAGCGGGAACACTAGGGACAGCCACCGACAATATGGCGCCTCAGCGGAACTGAGCCAGCGCGGCCCTGTACGGGCAACAAAAAAACCCCGTTGTTTCCGGCCACTCGGGCCAGGAACAACGGGGTTGGTGGTGGGTCCTACCGGGATCGAACCGATGACATCCACGGTGTAAACGTGGCGCTCTACCAGCTGAGCTAAAGACCCAAACCGCCGGTTTTTCGCACCTCAGCGCGTCAACCAACGAACATAAACTCTACCTGACGGGCGGGACGAAAAGCCAATCGACACGGCCGCCCCGAACGTCAAAGATCGGGGAGTTCGGCGGCGAGCCAGGTCAGTGCCTCGCTGACGCCGGCGTCGAGCTTGATGGTGGCGTGCTGGTCGCCCCGGGTACCGCCCCTGTTGATGATCACCACAGGCTTACCGTCTTTCGCCGCGTGCCGGACGAACCGCAGTCCGCTCATGACGGTCAGCGATGAACCGGCAACCAGCAATGCCTCTGCACTGTCCACCATCGCGTAGGCGGCTTCTGCGCGTTCTTTGGGCACGTTCTCGCCGAAATAGACAAAGTCGGGCTTGAGAATTCCGCCGCAGGCGGGGCAGCCAGCGACCACAAAACTGCTGATAAGAGCAATGTCCTCAACAGAGGCGTCGGCGTCGGGCGCCATTTCCACCAGGCCGGAAGTTGTGGCGCGCGCCAGGAAGCCGGGATTGAGTTCTTCGAGCACCCCGGCCAGCAGGCGGCGCGTGTAGCTGCGCCTGCAATCGAGGCAGACCACCCGGTCATAACGGCCGTGGAGGTCAATGACATTCCGGCTGCCGGCGTCTTCATGCAGCCGGTCGACGTTCTGGGTGATCAACCCGGTGAGCAGGCCCCGCCGCTCAAGTTCTGCGGCCGCAGTGTGCCCAGGGTTTGGATCTGCGTGCCGCAGGTGGGACCAGCCGATATGGTTCCGCGCCCAATAGCGCTGGCGGTTGGCGCGGTCGCGCACAAACTCCTGGTACGTCATGGGCGAACGTGGCACGGCGTCCGGCCCGCGGTAATCCGGGATGCCCGAATCGGTGCTCAGCCCTGCGCCGGTCAGTAACGCCAGCCGCTTGCCGGACAAAAGCTCCCGGACGCGTTCAAGCCCCTGAAGGTCCGCACTGGACAGCGCGGCAGGGTCAGCGGCCGGCAGGCTGGCGAAGCCTGTCAGGCCGATGCCGTGCCGCTGCCGGTCCATGCGGCCTCAGGCTTGTTCCAGACCTGCCAGAGCATCCTGGTACTCGGCGAGCTCGCGGGCCTGCCCGCGCGGATTCACCACGACATAGCGGATTGTTCCTGCTGCATCGATGATGAAGGTCCCGCGCCCAGCCATACCGCTCTCCGGGTCGAAGACTCCATAGGCGGAAGCGACAGCGCCGTGCGGCCAGAAGTCGGCCAGAAGGTCAAAGCCGTAGCTTTCCTTCTCGGCATAAGCCCTCAGGCTGAACTTGCTGTCCACGGACACGGCCAGGACGGTGGCCCTGGCATCCTCGAACGCGGCCAGGTTGTCCCGGATTTCGCAGAGCTCGCCGGTGCAGACACCCGAAAAAGCAAACGGATAAAATACCAGCACAACGTTTTGCCCGCGCAAAGTGGATAGCCGGACAGGTTCTCCGAACTGGTTTACGAGCTCAAAGTCCGGGGCAAGCTCCCCCACCGCCGGAACAGTCTGCCCGGCTACGGCAAGAGTTGCCGTCACTTGTTCTTCCTGCTGACCAGGCGGGTGGCACTCCAGTCCTTTGACACACCTGCCGAGGTGGTGAGGTGCAGGCCCGCAGTGGGCGCCGCTTCCTGGATTTCCGCCGGCGACACGTACCCGGTGCGCCCGGACTTTGGCGTCAACACCCAAACAACCCCGGTTTCACTCAGGGTGGTCAGGGAGTCCATGAGGCTGTCGACCAGATCCCCGTCGCCGTCCCGCCACCAAAAAATGACGGCGTCAACAACGTCGTGGTCGTCCTCGTCCAGGAGCTCGGACCCTGTCAGGTCCTCAATATCATCACGTAAGTCGAAATCGACGTCGCCGTCGTAACCGAACTCCTGAATCAGATCCCCGTTTTTGAAACCCAATTTTTCCGCCACATTTACCGAAGTGGCGGCGTCGGCCTCGCTCACGTGTTCCTCCAATGCCTAATACATGCAATTCGCATAGTGATTTCCATTACTCCCAGCCAACACCCTTTGTGCCTGCGCTTCAAGCTGCCACCACCGCGATCCGCCATATTCTGCGTCACATCCGGTACCGTCAGCCTGCGTTGCAGCGGCTTTCGTCACACAACCAGTATGACGGCGAAATACAACAGGGACGCCATGGACGCGGCTACGCATCGCGCTGGAGTCACAGCTAGAGTGACTGGTGACAACTATGCCTGCGGGGCGACCGCCTGTAACTCAATGGCAGACATAGGCGTGATAGGACCCTGCCCGGCGCACATGACCGGGCTGTTGTAACCGATACGTCGCACACGTCGCATTCATGCCGGACAGTCACCCTGCCCGGCATGTGGGCGCCGATGCATGCGCGCAAAGAGAGGTTGGACGTGGCTGCAGGAGAAGATACCTCCCATATCCTCAGCGGGTTGACAAACCAGCTGCCTGATCGTGATCCGGAAGAGACCGCCGAATGGGCTGAGTCCCTGGACGCACTGATCAGGGAACAGGGCACGGAACGTGCCCAATACATCATGCGGAGCCTGCTGCAGCGCGCGGGCGCGCAGAGCGTCGGCGTGCCGATGGTGACCACTACGGACTACGTGAACACCATCCCGGTGGACCAGGAAGCTCCGTTCCCCGGCAATGAAGAGTTCGAGCGCCGGTACCGGGCGTACATGCGCTGGAACGCCGCCATCATGGTCCACCGGGCGCAGCGGCCGAACATCGGGGTGGGCGGGCACATCTCCACGTACGCCGGTGCCGCCACCCTGTACGAGGTGGGCTTCAACCACTTCTTCCGCGGCAAGGACCACCCCGGCGGCGGTGACCAGGTCTTCTTCCAGGGCCACGCCTCCCCCGGCATGTACGCCCGCGCG
>NZ_JANCLV010000008.1:0-161311 GCF_024294965.1 Pseudarthrobacter humi | reverse complement strand
CAACGCGGCGCAGGAACGGGTGGAGTTCGAGGGCCTGCCGGCCCGGATCTGCTGGCTCGGCTACGGCGACCGTGCCAAGGCCGGGCTGCTGTTCAACCAGCTCGTGAAGGACGGCAAGGTCAAAGCGCCCATCGTGATCGGCCGCGACCACCTCGACTCCGGCTCCGTCGCCTCCCCCTACCGGGAGACCGAGGCCATGGCGGACGGCTCCGACGCGATCGCGGACTGGCCGCTGCTGAACGCCCTGCTCAACACCGCCTCCGGCGCCACCTGGGTCTCGATCCACCACGGCGGCGGCGTCGGGATCGGCCGGTCCATCCACGCCGGCCAGGTCTCCGTCGCCGACGGCACCGACCTCGCCGCCCAGAAACTCGAACGCCTCCTCACCAACGACCCCGGCATGGGCGTCATCCGCCACGCCGACGCCGGCTACGACCGCGCCACCGACGTCGCCAAAGAACGCGGCGTCCGCATCCCCATGCAAGAAACCCGGTAACCAAGGTCCCAACCCCCAACTAGGTAGCAGCAGGTGTTGTTATGGGACGCGAAAGCGACATCTACTGCTACCTAGTTGGGGAGGGCAGGTTCGACAGACTCAACCAACATTGGAAGGGACATTCTGTGATCCACATCGACGGGCACGAACTGGCTTTGGCGGACATCACCACGGTGGCTGCCGGGGGCACCGGGGTGACACTGACGCCGTCGGCCGCCGAACGGATGGCGGCATCCCAGCGGTCGGCGCGGGCAACCGCCCGTGTCCGGCCCGTTTACGGGCGTTCCACCGGGGTCGGGGCCAACCGCTCGGTCATGCTGGATCCGACGGATACGGACATGCATGGGCTGAATCTCCTGCGCAGCCATGCGGTGGACGCCGGGCGGGCCCTCGACCGTGAAACGGTGCGGGCGATGCTGGTGATCCGGCTCTCCCAGCTGGCGGCAGGTGCCTCCGGCATCAACCCGGCCATTGCCGAAGCGCTCGTGGAGATGTTGAACCGGGATGCCCTGCCGGAGGTTCGGGAATTCGGCGGGATCGGGACGGCCGACCTGCCAGCCTTAGCCGGGACCGCACTCACGCTCCTGGGCGAGCGGCCAACCATGGACGGCGGCATCATCCCCGAGTCGCTCAACGGCTGGGCCACGGAGGACGCCCTGCCATTCATCAGTTCCAGCGCGCTCACCATTGCCCAGGCTGTACTGGGCCATCAGAAACTTGCCGTCCTCGTGGAGAACCTCACGCTGGTGAGTGCTCTGTCCTTCACCGCGATGTCAGGCAATCCGGAGGCGTTCAGCCCCGAGGTGGCCAGTGCGTCCGATTCGGCTGCTGTGGGGGAAATGGCGACGACACTTCACGGGCTGGTGGCGGGGACCGGCGTGGCCGCCCGGATCCAGGATCCGTACTGTCTGCGCACTTTGCCGCAGGTCCTCGGGGCGGTCACGGAGGAGCTTGCCTCGCTTGAATCGCTCCTGAACCGGCTTGTTGTTGCCGGCCACGAGAACCCGATGGTCTTCGGCTCTGAGACCGACGGGACCAACGGAGTGGCCCATCACGGACTCTTCCAGATGACAACCCTTGCCAGGCGGATAGACGCACTGCACCTGGCCCTGGGGACGGCCTGCGCCACCAACCTCCGCCGGATCGACCTGCTCTGCGACCCCGCGTTCACGGGTCTCAACAGGTTCCTGGCAGCCGACGATTCCGGCCAATCCGGCGTCATGATGCTCGAATACGTGGCTGCAGCCGCCGCGGGGCTTGTACGTGCCAACGCCCAGCCCGCGAGCCTGCAGACAGTGGTCCTGTCCCTCGGCGCCGAGGAAGACGCCAGCTTCGCCAGCCTGGCGGCATCCCGGCTGGACTCCACCGTCCAGGCGTTGGCGACCATGACGGCCGTTGAATTGGTGTGTTCAGCGCGGGCACTGCGGATGCAGGGACGGCAACCGTCCGACGTCGCCAATCCGCTGCTCAGGAGAGCCCTCGAAACCGGATTCACGCTGCCGGCTGCCAGCCAGGACCGCGACCTCCGCCCCGACGTCGAGGTGGCGTTGAAACTCGTCCGGCTGCCGGCCCTGGGGCGACACCTGTAAACAACACGGAATCTTCCCCGAAAAATTGATCCAACCTTGAGCCAACCCTTGGCAACTCATGCAGTTGGCGGTCCACGCTGGATTTATCACCACAAGAATACGGCGGGGAAGCAGGAAGATTCATGGGGAAGGAATCAGCTCTGGACGAGGTCGTCGCAGTGGGAGGACTGATCACTGATCACCACCCGCTCGACTTCCACACCTTGGGGCTGGCCGGTTGCATTGACCGGCTGACCGGACCTCTCCGTCAGCATGGAACGGCAGTCCGCTGGGATACTCCGCACTGGGGCATCGAGATCCCGGCGGACTGCGCGTACCTCCTCTACCAATCGGCCCGCGAAGCGCTGAGTAACGCCTTCAAGTACTCCGACGCCGCCGAGCTCACCGTCCAGTTGTCCGCCGTTGACCACGGCATCCGTCTTGTAGTGTCCGACGACGGCACAGGCTTTGACTGCGACCTCGCGTTAAGCGGCAAGAACCACGGCTACGGGCTGCGGCTGATGTCCGTGGCAGTACATGAGGCCGGCGGCACCGTCAACGTCTGTTCGAAGCCGGGGCAGGGCACCACTGTGACGGTCACACTCCCCCTGGACTGAGCCGGCGGGCTTGGGAAGGCTGGACTACCGTGAAAGCTTGTCCGGATCCGGCTCGGGATCGCCGATGTGGCCCGGCGCATTGGCGGCCAGTACCCGCTGGACGAACGCGCTGTATTCCTCCATGTAGTGCCGGAGGAACGTGGCAGTCGATTCATCCAGTATCTCGCCGTCTTCCCCGAAAACCCCGGGCTTGAAGTGGATGTACACTTCCGGGGCGTTCAATTGGGGGGCGTCCGGGAAGCTCAGCACACTCCGCATGGAGGACTGCATCACCGCCGTGCCGATACTGCCCGGCGAGGCGCCGATGATGCCTGTGGGCTTGCGCGCGCCTTGAGGGCGCGGCCTGCCGGCGGGAAATCGGCGTCGTAGTCGTAGCTGTAGAGGGGCAGGTCCTTAATGGGGATCTCGGTGAATTCAAGGTCCGCCGGGGCCAGCTTGATGAGGGCCTTGGCGAGTGTGCGGTTGATGGAGTTCCTTCCTAACAGTCCCCAGTCCAGCACAGAACACGTGCTGCGGCCGGAGCTCTGGAAGAGTTCTTGACACCCCGCTTCGGGAGGCGCTGAATGATGGTTGAGGCACATTCCACACACCATGGAAGCGGTTGAGATGAAGGAAAAACCAGTCGTGGCGCAGCGCATCCACAGCGAGGCTCCGGCCGAAGGGGACGAGCTGGCGGACCCCACCGACATCCGCGTGCACTCCCAGGAACCCGCCGAAGGCGCCGACACCGACGACTAACCGCCGTCTCCCTCAGCTCTGGCCCCCTCGGCCCCTGACGCCTTGCCCCTGACGCCTTGCCCGCCGCGGCGACAGGTAAGCATACTGACTCTATTCAGTTGGTCATCAGCCCGTTCCAGTCAAAGGAGACGTCGTGAGCAGCAAAGTCGAGAAGCGGATTGTGGTTGATGTGCCTGTCAGCACCGCCTACAACCAGTGGACCCAGTTCGAGGATTTTCCGCAGTTCATGGGTGGCGTGGAGAGCGTGACCCAGCTCAGTGCCGACCGCCTGAAGTGGGTGGCCCATATCGCCGGGGTCCGCCGTCAGTGGGAAGCCACCATCGTGGAGCAGATCCCGGACCGCAGGATCGAGTGGGCGTCCACCGAAGGGGCTACGAACGCCGGTGCCGTGGAATTCTCCGACGCCGGCGGCAGCAAGACCGAGCTCTCCCTCACGCTGGAGTACCAGCCGGAGGGCATGGTGGAGAAGGTGGGCGACCTGCTCCACGTCGTGGCCCGCCAGGCGGAGCACGACCTGAAGAAATTCAAGGAATTCATCGAACACGAGGGCCATGCCACGGGCGCCTGGCGGGAATCCGTCCCCAAGGGCGAGCCGTCGGCGTACAACCGGTACACGCACCCGTTCGACCAGACTGGCGGCCTGGTGGATCTTGAAGGCGAGTCGGACGGTTCGGCGGAGGGCGAGATCCGCAGCGCGGCCCAACGCAAGGTCCGTAAGCCGAACGACGACGACGGCACCCTCCCGCCGCTCGGCGGTACGCTGGGCGACCGCTGACTGGCGGAGTCGCTGACTGGCGGAGTTGAACCCAGGGTTCCGCCCGTCGTCGTAAGCGGCCTAATCGCGGGCCGGCACCAGCACCACTTCATGCGGACTGGCCGGCCGCATGAACTGCGCATTCACGGCGGCCAGCGTGTTCCCGAACCGCGCAACCGTGGTCGGGACATCGAACGCGGCGCTGGTGATGGTGTCCTCGATCTCGCCGGAGGAGAGATCGTTGGAGAGGTCAATCCGGACGATCCGGTTCAGGAAGTTCTGCACCACCCAGACGGTATGGCCCCGGACCAGGATGCCGTCAGCATTCGGCACATCCACACCCTCGATCAAGGCACTGTCGCCGGTCTCCGGGTCGACGGTGTAGAGGGCCCTGTTGGTCGAATGAGCCACGATCAGGACCCGGTCCCCCTTGGCGGCGGCAATGCCGTTGAGGTCGAAGCCCGGAGTCAGCTCGGCAGCCGGCCCGTTCAGCGGGAGGATCTCAACAGTGCCCAGCTCGCCGTGCCTGCCCACAGGGAGGAAGTAGAGCTCGCCAGCGGCCGAGTTCGTGAACCAGGCGCCGTCCTGCGTCAGGGCTACGTCGTTGATGAACCCCGGAGCGAGCGTGAAGTCAGCCACCGGCTCGCCCGATTCAGTGTTGTACACGAAGGCTTTGCCGGTCCCGCCGCCCGCTACAAACAGCAGATCGTGGCGGGTATCGGCTTTCATCCCGACGGCGGCCCTCGGCTGCGTATCAAATTCGGATACGTCGATGAACAACCGCGCCGTGCCGTCACGGATGTCGCCGCGGTAAATGTCCCCAAGTGCCAGGTCCCCGGCGTAGAAGGTTCTTCCCTTGCCGGCGGCGATCCCCTCTGCGGAGGTGGCGCCCTCGAGCACAATGGCTGGGTCTGATGGGGGCGCAGCTGAAGCCGGGAGAGCAGGTACCAGCAGCCCCACGAGTGCAATGAACCCAATGGCGGTACGGCGCTGTACTTTTCCTGAATTCTGGGTTGTGCGGGCCATGATTCTTCCTTGAATTTGGGTGATCCGCACGGGCCAACCTGCGGCAGGCCCGCACGATTGTCCTGCCAGTTTATGCACCCCGGGAACCGGCCCGCCAGAGTCCGGAGCCCCCCTCTCTGCCGGGTCATACTCCGGCCTCCGGAGCCCCCGGAGCGGCAAGGCGCCGCGGTCTCTGCTTACAATCGAAACCTCAATCAACTACTGAGGGACCCATGAAGAAACTCGCCACCGCCCTGATCGCTGCCGGCCTCGTGCTTTCCGCTTCTGCGTGCACCACGCCCACCAGACTTTCCACCCCCGAAACCTGCGACCGCGTCAAGGCCGTCCTGGCGAACCCCGCGAACAACGTGGGCAAGACCGGCCTGGTGCGTCTCGCCAACCAGATCCGGCCCACCGAAGTTGTGGCATCGGATGACCTCAAGCCAGCGCTCCGATCCATCATCGAGTACACGGACGAGTCCGCCAAGGAAGCCCCGGACGAGGCCAAGCTCGCCGAACTGGAGCCCAGGTACCGTGAAGCCGGCGCCGCCTTCACGAAACACTGCAGCTAAGGCGCCTCCTGCGTTAACGTCCGACGGCGGCCGGTTGGCCGCCGTCGCTGGCTTATCCTTGGCTCGTGGATCTCTATCAGTCACTGCTCTCGTTCGGCCTTGTGGCTGGACTCCTGACGCTGGTTCCGGGCATCGACACGGCGCTGGTGCTCCGTACGGCCCTCGCCAGGACGCGAGGTTTCGCCTTCGCAACGGCCCTGGGCATCTCCACCGGACTGATGGTGTGGGGAATCGCGGCCGCTGTGGGCGTTTCGGCACTGCTGGCAGCATCTGAACTGGCCTACCGGGCGCTCACCATCGCCGGCGCCGCCTACATGGTCTGGCTTGGCGCTTCCCTACTGTGGAAGAGCCGGACCCATGACCCGTCGTCCGCCTCGCCCGCTGCCGAGGTTGGAGTGCCCGCGGCCTCCCGCCATCAACTGTTCCAGGGCTGGCTGACCGGGACAGGCACTAATCTGCTCAACCCGAAGGTGGGGGTGTTCTACATCGCCACGATTCCCCAGTTCATCCCGCCGGGGACACCTCCGCTGCTGATGGGAATTTTGCTGGCCGGCGTCCACTGCGTCCTGGGCCTTGCCTGGCTGACCTTCCTGATTTTCGGTGCAGGTTTCGCCTCCAGATGGCTGAAAGGCGCCCGCAGCCTCAGGATCATCGACCGCATCACCGGCACCGTCCTGGTCGGTTTCGGGCTGCGGCTCGCCCTCGAACCACAGCACTGACGCTAGTTCAGGGACAGGGCCAGGTAGAGGGCTGTCAGGACGGCCGCTGTGGGTGTCATGACCAGGCGCTCCGGTTTGCTGCGGGAGATTCCGTTCAGCACGATGCCCACCGCGAAATAGGCCGTCAGCACCCACGAGAAGACGTCTGTGAAGCCTTGGTTCACCAGCGGGGCCGCCATGCCGGCCTTGGCCAGGGCAACATAGGCGAAGAGGACGTAAAGGATGATCGAGGTGGCGCTTCCGATCCGCAGCTTGGTGGGCAGGACGTTGTGCTGGCCGCCCCATGCAAACCGTCCCAGTGGCGCTCCCGCGATCAGGGCGGCCTGAAAAACCGCGAGCGCGGCCAAAAGTACACACGCAACAATCGCGGCTGGCTGGGCTAACTGCATCGAAGATCCCCCTTCTGCGAGAGTTTGGCTGCCGGCCTGTTGCAGGCACCGCCCGGACGTAAGCTTAATGTGACCTCTGCCTCATGATGGGACGATCACGCTGTACCTTCCGTTAAACCATTGGCGAAAGGAGGCCATGTGCTTATTGTCTTAACCGGAATCGACGGCTCGGGAAAATCCACGGCCGCCCGCGCCTTGGTAGATGCGGCCCAGGCTGACGGCGAAAACGCCCTACTGCTCAGCAACCATGCCGGCCGGCGGAGCATGTCAGTGCTGGCTGAACGCCTGGGCATCCGCTGGCCGCGCCGCCTGGCCGATGCCGTGGAAACCACCCTCCGCGTGGCCAACGTGCTGGTGTCCCATGCCCGGGCCCGCCGTGTCGACGGACTGGTGGTGATGGACCGGCACCTCCACTGCCAGCTGGCCCTGCGTGCGGCCAAAGGACTGCGGCGTGGCCGCCTGCTCCCCTGGCTGATTTCGTCCCTGCCGAAGCCTGACGCCGTGGTGCACCTGGACGTTGAGCCTGCGTTGGCATACGAGCGCATCATGGCCCGCGGCACCGATTCGGAGACGTTGGCTGACCTGGTGGACCTGCGCGACGCCTACCGCTCCATGCCTGAATACGCGGCTTTCTTACAGCTCGACGCCGACTGCCCGCCAGCCGAGGTTGTGGCCAGGCTCAAGCGGATCGTGCACAGGCGGCTCGTGCGCGCTGAACCTGCCGTGGCTGTATAGCGGCCCCCACCCTAGCCCCGGCAGGCCAACTCCGACTCAAATCAGCGCGCTCAAATCAGCGCGTGGGATCCCCTGCTCCGCGGCCGGCCGAAGGACGCCGTACCCAGGAATTCAATGGCGACGAACGGCTCGGAGCCAACCACCCACTCATCGTGCCCGGGAGGCAACGCATAGGTGTCATGGGCGCGGATGGTGGACCTCACGCCGTCGGACGTTTGAATCTCCAGGCTCCCGGACACACAGTAACCGAGGTGGTTGTGCTCGCAGAAGTCTGTCAGTTCAGTAGGCTTGGCGGACTCGGACCAGCGCCAGCCTGGAGCGAGGATGAGGCGGGCCACCGAGTAGTCGTCAACGGTGACGAGATCGAACTCGGCCTTGTCCGGACACCTCTTCTTGTCCGGGACGTCAAGGGATTTTACGGCCAGTGCTCTAATGAAATTTGCGGTCATGGGGAAACAGCCTTGGGATCATGTGCGGTGGACGCTTAGGGCTGGGACCAAGCGGTTGTGCGTGGATGCCGGCTAGCGGCTACGTAGTGCGGATCACGTACTGCGGAGACCAGAAGTGCGTATCTCTAACCGTATCCATCCGGCGCCTCAAGTCAATGGACCGCCGGACATTCACGGGGCCGAAAAAGGGGCCCTGCACAGGTCCCGGCCCCGGACCAGCCGGAATACTTCAAATGACGCCGGAGTTGATGTTTAAACTGGAAAGTCGATTCACTGGTTTCCTGTCTTTTGCCATCAGAGTCTCCCGAAGGAACGCCATGAGCCCCCAACTGACCATCAAACTTCAGCCAGGTACCCAGGCCCCCGAGTTCACGTTGCAGGATGCCGAGGGCAAGGAAACCTCCCTGGCCAACTACCGCGGCAAGAACGTCATCGTGTACTTCTACCCGGAGGCGGCAACCCCCGGGTGCACCACCGAGGCCTGCGATTTCCGCGACAGCCTCTCATCCCTGCAGGGCTCCGGTTATGAAGTCCTGGGCATTTCCCCCGACGCCCCGCAGAAGCTGGCCGACTTCACCGGCGACTTCAACCTGACCTTCCCGCTGCTCTCCGACGAGGACCACGCAGTTGCCCTGGCCTACGGCGCGTGGGGCGAGAAGCTGGTCGACGGCGAGATCGTCGAAGGCCTCGTGCGCTCCACGGTGGTAGTGGGCCCCGACGGCAACGTGTCGCTGGCCCAGTACCAGGTCAAGGCGCAGGGCCACGTGGCAGCCCTCCGGGAGTCCCTGGGGGTCTAGTCTGGCGGGGCACAGGTAGCCCACCAATCGGGAGTCAGGCATGGCGATCGAAGTCCGTCCGGGAACGCTGTTCGAAGACGTCAAAACGCTGGTTGGGCCCAAGCGGCCCGATGCGAACGTGTGCTGGTGCCTGAGCTACCGCATCCCGTCCAAGCAGAACCTTGCGCTGCGCGGAACGGCCCGCGGCGACCTGGTGAAGGAGCTGGTGGCGCAGGATCCGCCGCCAGGGGTTCTGGCGTACGACGGCGGCGAAGTAGTCGGGTGGGCAGCTGTCCATCCGCGCGCCGACACCAGCTTCGCCCGCAACCGCAGGATTCCGCACGTGGACGACCTCGATGTTTGGTCTGTGTGGTGCATCCGGGTCCGGCCCGGTTACCGCGGCAAAGGGATCTCCCATCACCTGCTCAAAGGTGCCGTGGAGCTGGCCCGCGGATACGGCGCGCCCGCCGTTGAGGGGTACCCGGTGGACAACGGCGACAGCAAGGTGGACCTCACCATGGCGTACGTGGGCACGCGCAAACTCTTTGAGAAGGCCGGGTTCGTCAAGGCGGCTGATACGGATTCGGTGCTCAACGGGTTCCCGCGCGTCCTGATGCGCCTGGACCTGCGCTGAATCAGGGTTTCTTCCGCCAGCTGCTCGGCCAGTCGTTGTCAATGAACCACAAGGCCAGCAGCAGTGCGTCCACGGTCAGAAGACCAGCTAAAAGATAAGCCCACCCGGTGTACCAATGCACGGCAATCTCCTGACCTGGTATCCCCCAGCCACTTGATTGTCCTCAAAGTGTGGCACGGAAAAGGTCAGCAGGGAACGGCTACTTTGCGAGTGCCGCCAGGCGGCCGTGAACTTCGGTTTCGCGGTTGAGGAGGCGGGTGAGCTGTTCGACTTTTTCCGAGAGCTCCACGCCGACGGCCAGCCGGTCCCCCGGCCAGCTCGAGGCCTCCCAGGACTCCCCCAGGGCCTGGGCCAGCGAGCGGGACAGCGAGCGGAGCTTCCAGGAATGGCTCAGGTAGTGGACGGTGCTGCGCGGGCGGCGGCCCTGCTTCAAGAGCCGCCGCCACGAGCGCCCCAGCCTGCCGGGCAGTCTGACGGATTCAATTGGTTCCATAGGTCCTGCACCGTCCTCCGGCAATCCGCAAATTCCTTCAAGCTGGTCCTTCGAGTGTGGCCAAGGAGCCTCAAGGTCCCATCAAGGCCGGGCAAGTATTCCGGCAAGTCTGGGCCGCGCCAGGCCGGTCAATGGCCCACCGCCCAGGAATGCCGAGTGCTGCACCCGACCTCCAACCCTCGTTGGCAGGCCTATGACATGCTTCACGGGCCCTAATACTCTAGAAGTAGACTTGGATCCTGGCCCGGACGTCACAGCCCTGACGCCAATGATGAGTAGGCTAGAGGGCATGGCTTTTGAAGAAACCCCCGCTGAACGCCGCGAGGTCACCGTCCGCCGGGCACCGAAATATGTGCCGTTCCTCATCCTCGGCGCCCTGGTGGGCGCAGCGGTGGCTGCCGCCGTCGCATACGGTCTCCCCGGTGACGAATCCTTCGAGCGCGGCTCGGTGTTCGGTTTCTTCCTGGTGATGTTCGGCGCCGGCGGCGCGGTGCTGGGCGCGGTGGTGGCCCTGCTGCTGGACCGGCGGAGCGTCAAGCGGCAGAAACGCGCCATCGTGGAAGCCGTCCCGGATTCAGAGCCCGACGACGGCGCGCAGCCCTAGGTTCCAACACCGTCGTCCGGCCTCCGGGCACAGTCACAATGCCGGCGGCGGAAAAGTCGTACCGCATCTCGTGAGATAATCGACCAGTGGCACGCGGCGATGGAAAACTTTCTCATGATCTTCTCCCTGGCGAAAAGGGACCTCAGGACGCTTGTGGCGTTTTCGGGGTCTGGGCGCCAGGTGAAGAAGTAGCAAAACTCACCTATTACGGGCTGTATGCATTGCAGCACCGCGGTCAGGAGTCGGCTGGTATAGCTACCAGTGACGGCAAGCGGATCAACGTCTACAAGGACATGGGCCTCGTATCCCAGGTCTTCGACGAGACCACGCTGAACACCCTGACCGGGCACCTGGCGGTGGGACACTGCCGCTATTCCACCACCGGAGCCAGCCACTGGGCCAACGCCCAGCCCACCCTCGGCGCCACCAGCACCGGCACGGTTGCCCTGGCGCACAACGGCAACCTGACCAACACGGCCGAGCTCAACGCCATGATCATGGAACGCAACGGCGGCCAGCTCAGCGGCGAAATGAAGCAGGGCAACACCTCGGACACCGCCCTGGTCACGGCACTGCTCGAAGGTGAGGAGGGCAAGACCCTCGAACAGACCGCCATGGAGCTGCTGCCGAAGATCAAGGGCGGCTTCTGCTTCGTGTTTATGGACGAAGGCACCCTCTACGCCGCACGCGATACCTACGGCATCCGCCCGCTGGTCCTGGGCCGGCTGGAGCGCGGCTGGGTGGTTGCCTCCGAGCAGTCCGCCCTCGCCACCGTGGGCGCCAGCTTCATCCGCGAAATCGAGCCGGGCGAATTCATCGCCATCGACGAGGACGGCGTGCGTTCCAAGCGCTTCGCGGAGGCGACGCCGGCCGGCTGCGTTTTCGAATACGTTTACCTCGCCCGTCCGGACGCCGCCATCGCGGGACGCTCCGTGTACGAGTCCCGTGTGGAGATGGGCCGCCAACTGGCCCGCGAAAACACCCAGGACGCGGACATCGTCATCCCGGTCCCGGAGTCCGGCACCCCCGCCGCCGTGGGCTACGCCGAGGAATCCGGCATTCCCTTTGCGCACGGCTTCGTCAAGAACTCCTACGTGGGCCGCACGTTCATCCAGCCCTCGCAGACCCTGCGCCAGCTGGGCATCCGGCTCAAGCTGAACGCCCTCGAGTCCGTGATCCGCGGCAAGCGCGTCGTGGTGGTGGATGACTCGATCGTCCGCGGCAACACGCAGCGCGCCATCGTGCGGATGCTCCGCGAGGCCGGCGCCGCGTCCGTCCACATCAAGATCTCCTCGCCGCCGGTCAAATGGCCGTGCTTCTACGGCATCGACTTCGCCTCACGGGCGGAACTGATCGCCAACGGCGCCACCATCGAGGAAATCTCCCAGGCCATCGGCGCCGATTCCCTGGCGTACATCTCCGAAGACGGCATGATCAACGCCACCAGGCAGCCGCGCGAGCGCCTCTGCACCGCCTGCTTCACCGGCACGTACCCCATCGAGCTTCCGGGCGCGGACAAACTGGGCAAGAACCTGCTGGAGCGTACCGACCTCGGCGGCCTCACGCCGTCGCCCTCTGCCCTCCCCGGCGCAACGGTGGCACTGGCCATCGACGCCGAGGAGGACCCGGCGGACAAGGCCGGCGCCACCGGCTGCGATCCGGGACCGGACGCCGAGTTCGAGAACTTGCTCACCGAAGAAGACCACGTGCCCGCGATCCGCCACGAAGCCACCATCCCCGGCGCTGAAAAGAAAGAGTCCGTATGACTTCCGCAACCCCCGCCGCCGGCAACAGCCCACTGATCCCCGCAGGCATCACGTACGCCTCCGCCGGTGTTGACGTTGAAGCCGGCGACCGCGCCGTGGAGCTGATGAAGGGCGCCGTGAAGGCCACCCACAATTCCTCCGTCATCGGCGGAGTGGGCGGCTTCGCCGGCCTGTATGACGTCTCACGCCTGCTGACCTTCAAGCGCCCGCTGCTGGCGACGTCCACCGACGGCGTGGGCACCAAGGTTGCCATCGCCCAGGCCATGGACATCCACGACACCATCGGCTTTGACCTGGTGGGCATGGTGGTTGACGACATCGTCGTGGTGGGCGCCGAGCCGCTCTTTATGACCGACTACATCGCCTGCGGCAAGGTTGTCCCGGAGCGCATCGCGGACATCGTCCGCGGCATCGCCGCGGCCTGCTCCGTCGCCGGCACCGCCCTGGTGGGCGGCGAAACCGCCGAGCACCCCGGCCTGCTGGGCGAGCACGAATACGACGTTGCCGGTGCCGCCACTGGTGTTGTTGAGGCTTCCGACCTGCTGGGCCCGGACCGTGTCCGCGCCGGCGACGTTGTGATCGGGATGGCCTCCTCCGGCCTGCACTCCAACGGCTACTCCCTGGTCCGCCGCGTCATCAACCACGCCGGCTGGGCACTGGACCGCCAGGTCTCCGAACTCGGCCGCACGCTGGGCGAGGAACTGCTGGAACCCACCCGCGTCTACGCCGCAGACTGCCTGGACCTTGCCCGCACCTTCCCGGTCAGCGGCTCCGCCGGAGGTGCAGCCGTGCACGGCTTCAGCCACGTCACCGGCGGCGGCCTCGCCGCAAACCTGGCGCGCGTCCTGCCGCAGGGCCTCGTGGCCACCGTGGACCGCGCCACGTGGGAGCTGCCGGCCATCTTCAAGCTGGTCTCCGAGCTGGGCAACGTCCCGCTGGCCGACCTGGAGCGCACGCTGAACCTCGGCGTGGGCATGGTGGCCATCGTGTCCGCCGAAGCCGCCGACGCCGCCGTGGCCCGCCTCAACGACCGCGGCGTCCCGTCCTGGATCATGGGCACCGTCACCGCGGACTCGGATTCCATCCTCAAGACCGGTCCGGACTACGTCCAGGGTGCCAAGGGTGTGGACGGCGGCGCCGTCCGCCTGGTCAACGCCTACGCCTAAAGCCCGTCCTCGGGTGCCCTGCACCGCCAACCGGCGGCTGTAGGGCATCCGTGTTTTAAACCTCCAGCAGGCTGAACTCACCGCCCTGCGGATCCCGGAGAGTGGCCGTGGCGCCGGGCGTATCGTCGTCGTCCGGTTCCGGCGCGATCAGCACTTCCGCCCCCGCCGCCACTGCCTTCCGCACGGCCTCGGCCACGTCGGTGACGCCGAAGTAGATCTGCCACCTGGCGGGCGCCTCGGCCGCGACGATCCCGGCCACCTCCGCGCCGTTCACCATCAGCGTGCTGTACGTCCCGCCGTCGTCCTGGGGGTACTCGGTCACCTCGTGGCCGAACAGCTGCTGGAAGAATCCGACGGCGGCCCGCGGCTCGGGCGTCAGCAGTTCCGTCCATGACAGCGCACCGGGCTCGTTGTACCGGCCGGAGCCCGTGTGCGTTCCGGGCTGCCACACGCCGGTCGTCCCGCCGCCGGGAGGATCCACAAACACCATCACGCCGGTGTCCGCCACTTCCTCGGGGCCGAACTGCACTGCGCCGCCGGCGTGGGGAACTTCCTCGGCCAGCGCACCGGCGTCCTCGGCCGCGAAGTAGATGTTCCATTGGGCGTGGGTGCCGAGGGATTCCTGGTGTGGGTTCTGCGGCGCCACCACGGCCACCAGATCCTTCCCCACGAACGCCTGGGCATAGCTGCGGCCATCGGGCGTGGGCTGGTCCTTGAAGCTCCACCCGAACACCGCCGCGTAGAAGGCCTTGGCTGCCTCCACGTCCCGGGTCTGGACGTCAGCCCAGCACGGTTCACCGTGGCGGTAGCTGGGGGATGAGGAGTTTCCTGGCATGGGAGGTCCTTTCGCGGGCGGCACACGCATCAACGCCTCCAGTCAACACCAAAAAGCCCGCCGCCGGCACCGGGTTCCGGCGCAGGCAACGGGCCTGATAACTGAGGCCAGCACCGCGGGTCCGCTGGGATCCGGGGTGCTGAAAAGAAGCGCTGTACTAACGAACGGTGTCCGAACGTACTGCAGCGTCGCGGGGCCGGGCGCCTTGCGGCGGGGCCGGCGTGCAACAACTAGCCGATCCGACGGGTGTGTACCTCGTCGTCGTCTTCTTCCAAATCGTCCGCGTACTTATCCACGTAAGCCGAATAGTCCGGTTCAACCGGGTCATTCGCGAAATGGCTCGTGGCACGACCATCAGGACCTTTGAGCTCTCGCTGAAGGGCCGAATAGTCAGTGTTCGGGGAATAGTACTTAATATCCCGAGCCTGCTTGGTAGCTTTTGCCTTTTGACGGCCGCGCCCCATGGCGTGACCCCCTTTTGTACTCGGACCGGAGGTGGTCACCTTGGCGATCGGTGAGGCCCCGGAATGTTTGGTCAATTTGTCGTAACACCTAGATTACATGCTTTCCGCGCACGGTGCGCCCCGGCCCGTGCGCGCGGACGCCATGTCGGGTACCCTTTCCGCCGCGACGCGCACGGTTCCCGGCTTTTTTGTTGGATAGAGTCTCTTCATCAGCTGCCGATCCGGGTCCCCGGAGAATCCAGCATCCCGAGGCGAAACCCAGGAGGGGTATCCGGATGGACAACCAGGAACCGCGCCCCGTCCCGCCCAAACCTGCCGCTCCGCCCACCGCCGGATTGCCGCAGGTGGCCTTTCCGGCAACTGCTGTGGAGCCCCCGGCGCGGAAGCCGCGGCGGGTCGCATCCACGCTCCTGAAGACTGTCTTCGTGGTGGTTCTGCTCGGTGTTGTCGGAGGCCTGGTGTGGCTCGCCGTGTGGCTGGATTCCGGGGCACCGGAAACGACCGGCGACGGCGGCTCCGTGATCGTGGAAACCTCACCCACTCCCCTGGCCACCCCGCTCCCCCTCCCCCGTGAGGGTGTGGAGCCGCCGGACTACCGGCTGGGCGACTGCTTCAAGGATTTTGACCCCGAGGCTTTGCGGTCAACGGTGGTGGCCTGCGATACCGGCCACTCAGCCCAGCTTGTGGCCGTCTTCCGCTACCCCGCCGTCGGCTCCTATCCGGGCCGGGACGCCCTTGCCGCCAAGGCCCTGGAGGCCTGCCAGGCGGCGAAGCTGGGACCGGCAGCGAACGAGTACACGCTGAACTTCCAGCGGGCCTACCCCAGCAGCACCAGTTGGGAATCAGGCGACCGGCGCGTGGACTGCTACGTCACGGCCGACGGCGGAAATGTCATCAACGCCAGCGCACTGCCCTAACAGACCGCATTACCCGCGAACGGATAGAGAGCCTACGGCTTCATTGCGTTCGGCAGTCCGCTGGATTGACCTTCGGGCTGGGGGTTTAGACTCGGGGCATGTCAGCTCTTTGGGGGACGCAGACTCAGCGCACACGGGTCCTGTTCGTTTCGGCCGCACTGGTGGTGTCGCTGACAGGCTGTGAGTACGGTGGCCCGGCTGAGGGTGCAGCCGGCTCCTCGTCCCCGGGCGCAACGGCGCAGCCCCGGTCAACCGGCGTTACTATGGCGCCGAACAGCGACCCTCGGGCTTCATCGCTCAAAGATATGAGTGACTGGTCATCGCAGCAGCTGAAACCGGCGCTGCCCGGCCAAGTGGCGGGCAGTGCCAGTTCGAATTCAACCATCGGCTACGGGATGACGGCCAGGCCCGGCAATTACGAACTGCACTTCCTGTGCGAAGGACCCGCCGACGTCGAGTTGTCAGTGGCGAGCTGGGCAGGCGCCGCCGTTCTGGAACCAGTCCGGGTCGCGTGCGACGGCGGGGTGTTCGCGGCGCAAGTGAAACTGGACACCGAAGGTGCAGACTTCACCATGAATCCCGGCAGCGGCCCAGACCGACGCTATGCCTTCCGGCTCGTCCCAGCGTCGTAGCGGCATGGAGGAAACCGGCAAGTCCGCAGTCACCCAGAAACTCGCCATCGAGAGTTTCCACAATCCAAAGGCCGTAACCATGCGTGGCGTAGTTCGCTTCATTCCAGGCGATCCACTGCGCGGACTCTTCCCGCGGCTTGGGCGCAGGGTAATCAGATGCGGGAGCGGTAGCACTGCACTTCTCCACCGACGAGAACTGGAGCTCACCGCAGAGCGACTAAGAGTTGCCGGATATGCCCCGTCGGACATCATGGACGAAACGTTCGGACGCTTCATCAGCGTCAACGACCCCGACGGATACCTCATCCAAGTCAACGAAATGGATGCGGACCACCAGAACCTCAGTTATGAAAAACGGGAATCTGCTGCCCTGAAATGGGTTTCGCCCGAGCCTTGCAGTACCTCTACTCCTTCCGCCGCACCACCAGGCCCGTGCCGGCGGGAGCACCGCCGTCGGGTCCTGCGAGGGCCTCCAGCCCCTCGATGGTGAGTTCGTCGACGTCGGTCGCGGTGTCCACCAGCACCGTGTCACCGTCCGCGATGTCGCCGGACAGGATTGCTTTGGCCAGGCGGTCGCCGATCTCCTTCTGCACCAGTCGGCGCAGCGGCCGGGCACCGTACGCGGAATCAAAGCCGGACATGGCCAGCCAGGCGCGGGCGCCATCGGACACTTCCAAGCTGAGCCGACGATCGTGCAGCCGCCTGCCGAGCTCGGCCACCTGCAGTTCCACAATCTCAGCCAGCTCGTCAACGGTCAGGGCTTCAAACAGCACAATCTCGTCCAGCCGGTTCAGGAACTCCGGCTTGAAGGAAGCGTTGACCATGGTCATGACCGCGGTCCGCTTGGCCTGCGCGTCCAGCGACTGGTCCACCAGGAACTGGCTGCCCAGGTTGGAGGTGAGGACCAGGATGGCGTTGCGGAAGTCCACGGTGCGGCCCTGGCCATCGGTGAGGCGGCCGTCGTCGAGCACCTGCAGGAGGATGTCGAAAACCTCCGGATGGGCCTTTTCCACCTCGTCCAGCAGGATCACAGAGTACGGCCGACGGCGGACGGCCTCCGTCAGCTGGCCGCCCTCCTCGTAGCCGATGTATCCCGGAGGGGCGCCCACCAGCCGCGCCACCGAGTGCTTCTCGCCGTACTCGGACATGTCGATCCGCACCATGGCGCGTTCGTCGTCGAACAGGAAATCCGCGAGCGCCTTGGCCAGCTCGGTCTTGCCCACGCCCGTGGGCCCCAGGAACAGGAACGAACCCGTGGGCCGGTTGGGATCGCTGATGCCGGCCCGCGCACGGCGGACGGCGTCGGACACCGCGGCCACCGCCTTGGCCTGGCCGATCAGGCGTTTGCCGATCTCCTCCTCCATGTGGAGCAGCTTCTGGCTTTCACCCTGCAGCATGCGCCCGGCCGGAATGCCCGTCCACGCGGAAATGACCTCAGCAATGTCGTCCGCCGTGACCTCGTCAGCCACCATCGGGGCAGGTTTGTCCGTCACCGCCTCTTCGGCTGCGGCGGCGGCGTTCAGTTCACGTTCCACTGCCGGAATCTCGCCATAAAGGATCCGCGACGCCGTCTCCAGGTCGCCTTCACGCTGCGCCTTGTCCGCCGTGGAGCGGAGCTCGTCGAGCTTGGCTTTCAGGTCGCCCACGCGGTTCAGGCCAGCCTTCTCCGCCTCCCAGCGGGCGTTGAGTGCCGACAGCTCCTCGCCTTTGTCCGCTTTGTCCGCACGGATTGCGGCCAGGCGCTCCACTGAGGCCGCGTCCTTTTCGTTGGCAAGGGCCAGCTCCTCCATGGTGAGCCGGTCCACGGCGCGGCGCAGCTGGTCGATCTCCTCCGGCGCGGAATCGATCTCCATGCGCAGCCGGGACGCGGCTTCATCCACCAGGTCGATGGCCTTGTCCGGCAGCTGGCGGCCCGAGATGTAGCGGTTGGACAGCGTGGCGGCGGCAACCAGGGCGGAGTCCGCGATGGTCACCTTGTGGTGCGCCTCGTATCGCTCCTTCAGGCCGCGGAGGATGCCGATGGTGTCCTCCACGCTTGGCTCGCCCACGTACACCTGCTGGAACCGGCGCTCCAGGGCTGCGTCCTTCTCGATGTTCTCGCGGTATTCGTCGAGGGTGGTGGCCCCGATCAGCCGCAGTTCACCGCGCGCCAGCATGGGCTTGAGCATGTTGCCCGCATCCATCGAGGACTCGCCAGTGGCACCGGCGCCCACCACCTGGTGGATCTCGTCAATGAAGGTGACGATCTGGCCTTCGGAGTTCTTGATCTCCTCGAGGACTGCCTTGAGCCGTTCCTCGAATTCGCCGCGGTACTTGGCTCCCGCCACCATGGAGGCAAGGTCCAGGGCGATCAGGGTCTTGCCGCGAAGGCTCTCCGGGACGTCGCCTGCCACAATCCGCTGGGCCAGACCCTCCACTACGGCGGTCTTGCCCACACCGGGCTCACCAATGATCACCGGGTTGTTCTTGGTGCGCCGGCTCAGCACCTGGATGATGCGCCGGATTTCGGTGTCGCGGCCGATCACCGGGTCCAGCTTTCCGGACCGCGCCATCGCCGTCAGGTCGGTGCCGAACTTCTCGAGCGACTGGAACGTGTTCTCCGGGTCCGGCGTGGTGACCTTGCGGTCGCCACGGACACCCGGCAGGGCGGCGAGAAGCGCTTCATGGGAGGCACCGGCGTCGCGCATTAACCGCCCGACGGCGTCACTCCCGGCTGAGAGCCCCAGCAGCAGCACTTCGGTGGAGACATACGTGTCACCCAGCCGGTCGGCCTCGTTTTTGGCGTTCTGGATGGCCAGCAGCGCGGGCCGGGACAACTGGGCCTGCTGCGTGGAGCCGCCCGACGTTGCCGGCAGCGCCTTGATGGCGCCGCTCGCCTGCACGCTGACGGTATCCGGGTCTGCGCCCGTGGCGCGGAGAAGCGCGACGGCGACGCCCTCCCGCTGATCCATCAGAGCCTTGAGCAGGTGGGCCGGTTCCACCTGGGGATTTCCTGCCGTGGAGGCGTTCATGGCTGCTGCCGAAAGAGCCTCCTGGCTCTTGGTGGTGAATTTGACGTCCAAAGAGAGCTCCTTCCGGGGTGCGCATTTTTCGCTAAGTTGAGTCTACAACGCTCAACTTTGAGGAGGTGCCCTCTATGCCCCATGTTTGCCGACGGCGAACTGCCTGTCCAGAGCTGCACCACGCCTATGTGGAAATCCGTGTCCAGGGACTGGCGTAGCGACAAGATGCTCGCGAAAGTGTTGTGCGGAGCTATAGGCAATCGTTAGACTCCACGCACTGCGGTTGGGGCCGCGTTCAGACCAGCCTACCCGCGCATTCCCGCCCCTTCAGCCCGGGTAGATGGCCACGGCGCCGGCCTTGATCACGAAGTAGACCTGCATGCCCGGCGCCAGCCCGAGATCTACAGAGGCCGCCGGGGTGATGTCCGCGCTCAGCTGCCCGCCCTCCCCGGCGCGGACCCGGATCCCGTCCCCGTGCGGCTCCAGGTCCGTGATGGTCACGGCGAAGGAATTCCGCGGGCTGCCATGCGCTTCGGTGAGGAAAACGGAAACGGCCGACGGCGGGAAGACAGCCACGCCCGGCTGCCCGGTAGGGAGCGGGGCGGCTGCGTCGTGGTGGCCATAGAGGTTGAGGGCACCGGCCCGCAGACCGTGTTCGGTCAGGTGGCCGGCCACAAAGTTGAGCCCGGCGAGTCCGGCCGCGAACCGGCTGCGCGGGCGCTGGAGGATGTCCCGCGTTGGGCCTTCCTCGCTGATCCGCCCGTTTTCGAGGATGACCACGCGGTCGGCCAGCATCAGGGCATCGAGGACGTCATGGGTGATGATGATGGCGCGGCGACTGGCCAGCACACGCTTGAGCAGGCGCCGGAGCAGCGGCGCGGCATGGATATCCAGCGCGGCCATCGGTTCGTCCAGGAGCAGGAGCCCGGGGTCGGCGGCGAGCGCCCGCGCCACGGCAACGCGCTGCGCCTGGCCGCCCGAGAGCTCGGCCGGGCGGCGGGACTGCAGCTCCGTCGCCTCCACTTCCGCGAGCCACCGCAGGGCGGACTCCCGCGCGGCCGGCTTCGAAGCCCCCGCACTCCGGGGCCCGAAGGCCACGTTCTCCAGCACGCTCAGGTGCGGGAAAAGCAGCGGTTCCTGGGCCAGGAGCGCCGTGCCGCGCCGGTGCGGAGCCATCCATTCGCCGCGCCCGGCGGTGAGGTCAAACAGTGTCCTGCCGTCCAGTTCGGCCGTGCCCGAGTCCGGGTGCAGCAGGCCCGCGATGACGTTCAACAGGGTGGACTTGCCCGCGCCGTTGGCTCCCATAATGGCCACCGTTTCAGCCGGTCCCACCGCGAGGGAGACGTCGAACCCGCGGCCAGCCACGGCGGCCTGAACCGAGAACGTCACCGGACCGCACCTCCCTGGGCGGGCGCCGTCGTCGTGCGTTCCCCGCTCAGCGCGGGGGCCGGTTCGGCGGCGCGGGGACTGCGGTACGCGAGCGCCACCACGGCAACCGCCACCGCCACGAGGACCAGGGAAAGCGCGACGGCGGCATCGGCGTCCGTTTCCCGCTGCAGGTAGATTTCGAGCGGCAGGGTCCGGGTTACCCCCTGCAGGCTGCCCGCGAACGTGAGGGTGGCGCCGAATTCGCCTAGGCTGCGGGCGAAGGACAGCACCGCGCCGGAGGCCAGTCCCGGCAGCACGAGCGGGAGGGTGACCCGGCGGAGCACCGTGGTGGGCCCGGCGCCGAGTGTGGCAGCCACCGCTTCGTACCGGTTCCCGGCGGTCCGCAGGGCACCCTCGAGACTGACCACCAGGAACGGAAGGGCCACAAACGTCTGGGCCAGGATGACCGCCGTCGTCGAAAAGGCGATCTGCAGGCCAGCCACTTCCAGCGTCCGGCCCAGCAGCCCCTGCCGCCCAAACGTGTACAGGAGTGCGATGCCGCCCACCACAGGCGGAAGCACCAGCGGGAGCAGGACCAGTGAGCGGAGGAAGCGCTGGCCGGGGAAGCTGCCGCGGGCCAGGACGAGGGCGAGGGGCACACCCAGCACGATGCACAGGACGGTGCTGGCCGCGGACGTGCGCAGGCTCAACCCAAGGGCCTGCAGCGACGCTTCCGACGTGACCAGCGGGATGAACTGGGCCCAGTTGACCTTGGCCACCATGGCCGCGAGCGGCAGCACCACGAACAGGCCACCCGCCGCCGCAAGAACGTACATCCAGCGCGGGACGCCGCCGTACCCACCGTTCCTCGCCTGTCTCATGATCTCCTTGGGTGCGGCCGCTTAGGGAGCGGGGTGCCTACGGGGCGCCGAAGCCGGCCGCGCTGAGGGTTTTCTGCCCGTCGGCGCCGGTCACCATGGCGATGAAGGCAGCCGCCAGTTCCTTGTTCCGGCTCGAGCCTACTGTGGCGATGGGATACGTGTTGACTGCCTTGCCGGATTCGTCGAACGGGATCCCCTTGACCTTGCCTCCGGCGCCTTTGACGTCGGTGACGTAGACCAGGCCGGCGTCGGCCTCGCCCGAGATGACCTTGCCCAGGACGTCCGTCACCGAGGTCTCCTCGCTGACCGGCGAGAGGGTCACGCCCGCCGCCTTTTCCACCGTGTCCGCGGCCGCCCCGCACGGAACCTGGCTGGCACAGACAACCACCTTGACGCCCGGCCTGGCGAGGTCGGCGAAGGACGCGATGGACGCCGGGTTGGACGGCGGGACGGCGATCTCCAGGACGTTGGTGGCGAAGTTCTTCGCGGTCCCGTCCAGGAGCTTGGCATCGGCCAGCTTGGTCATGTGCATGGTGTCGGCGGAGGCAAAAACATCGGCCGGCGCGCCCTGGGTGATCTGGGTGGCCAGGTCCGAGGAACCGGCGAAGCTCAACACGAGCTCGGTGCCGGGGTTCTTCGCCTCGAAGTCGCTGGCCAGCTGGGTGAAGGTGGCCTTGAGCGACGCGGCTGCGAAGACCGTGATGGTCCCGGACACGTGGCCGGCGGCGTCCGGGGACTGCGACCCGGCGGGCTGTGTGGCCGTGGACGTCGCAGCCGGTGCGCACGCGGCTAGGCCCAGCATGAGGGCAGCCATGATGATGGCGGCACCGGCGTGTTTGCGGGTGCTCAAATGATGCTCTTTCCCTGCGGGGTTTCGATGATGACTGTGGTCGCTTTGACCACCGCGGTGGCCACGGAGCCGAGTTCCAGGCCCAGGTCCCGGACGGCTTCGCTGCTCATCAGCGACACCACCCGGAACGGCCCGCACTGAAGTTCCACCTGGGCCATGACCTTGTCCGCAGTGATACCCGTGACCAGGCCAACGAACCTGTTGCGCGCCGAACTCCCTGAACGGTGCGGGTCCTCGGGAAGCTGCGCGAGCTTCTGGGCGTGCCGGGCAAGTTCCAGGCCGTCAACGGCCAGCCTGCCGGCGTCGTCCTTGACGGGGGTGAGGCTGCCGTTCTCTGTCCAGCGCCGGACGGTGTCGTCACTGACGCCGAGGAACCGGGCGGCTTCGGATACGCGAATAGTGGGCATTTCATGATTCTAATCCGCATTTGCGGGTTCTCTTAATGGTTTTCGCCGCGGATCAGAATATGACTTTGCTCCTCCTGTCGCTCCCGCGCCAGGCTCCAGTTGGGCTGCCTATGGAACGTCCCGGGCCGAAGTCCTACGCTATGGGGAAGGGGAGGGGCCTCAGTCGCTGAGGAGCGTTGTGATGAAGTGGATCAGGCCTGACAGCCCCGACTATGACCCGGCCCGGAAGGTCTTCAACGCCAGCATTGACCGGCGCCCGGCGGTGATTGCCCAATGTTCAAACGATGCCGACGTGGCCGAGGCCCTGCGATATGGCCGGGAGAATTCCCTCGCCATTGCCGTCCGCGCCGGCGGGCACTCAGTGGCCGGAATGTCCATGAACAACGACGGCCTGGTCATCGATGTCCGGCCCATGAAGTCGATCGACGTGGACCCGGAATCCGGCATCGTCACCGCCGGGGCGGGCCTGACGTGGGGCGAGTTCGACCGCGCCACCCAGGAGCACGCCCTGGCTGTGACCGGCGGACGTGTCTCGACTACCGGCGTCGCCGGCTTCACCCTGGGCGGCGGATCCGGCTGGCTGGAGCGGTCCTTCGGGTTCGCGTGCGACAGCCTCGTCTCGGTGGACCTGGTGACGGCCGACGGCGAGCGCGTCACCGCGAGCGCCCGGGAAAACCCCGAACTCTTCTGGGCGCTCCACGGCGGCGGCGGCAACTTCGGCGTTGCCACGTCATTCACATTCCAGGCGCACCGGCTCGGTCCGGTGGTCCATGCGGGACTATGGCTGTGGCCCGGGGAAGCCGCCTCTGATGTTTCCCGCGCGTTCCGGGACCTGGCGCTGGCAGCCCCTGACGGTGTTGGCCTGGCGCTCATCTATCTGACGGCGCCGCCGGAGCCGTTTGTTCCGGAGCACCTGGTGGGAAAGATGGCAACCGTCATCGCCTACCTCTACGCGGGTGACCCCGAGGAAGGCTCCGAACATGCGCGGCCGTTCCGCGAGCTCGGGCCTGCAGCGGATCTGGTGGGAGACACCCCGTACGCCGATTTCCAGTCCTCTCTGGAGGATCCACCGGACCACTACAACTACTGGAGCGCGGACTATCACGACGAACTTCCCGATGCCGCCCTGGACCTGTTTGTGGAGTCGGCCCGGAACCTTCCCGATGCCACGTCCCAGCAGCTCATCGCGCGCTGGGGCGGCGCGGTCGGCGGGAACTCGGGAGCGGCCACGCCGCTCATCAACCGGCATGCGGCCTGGGTGAGCCACCCCTACGGCATCTCCCCCACACCCGAGGAAGGCGAGCTGGCCAAGGCCTGGGTGAAGGACTTCCGCGGCAAGATTGCGCCCTATGCCTCGGGCGGGGTGTGGCTCAATTTCATCGGCAACGAAGGCCAGGAGCGCATCCGGGCCGCGTTCGGCAACGGGAACTACGCGCGGCTGGCCAGGGTCAAGCGGGACTTCGATCCGCGGAACGTCTTCCAGGGCAACCAGAACATCCTGCCGGCCGGCTCCTGACCGGCCCAGCGGAGAGCCTCCGCATTAGACTTCCCCCATGGCGATTTACCTGGATCCGCCGCTGTGGCCCGCCCACGGCACACACTTTTCGCACCTCATCTCCGATGCGTCGCTCGCGGAGCTGCATGCCTTCGCCGCCGCGGCCGGCATCCCGGACCGGGCGTTCGACGGCGACCATTACGACGTTGCCGAGCGCCGGTTTGATGACCTGGTGGCTGCGGGCGCCATTCCGGTGGAAGGCCGGATCCTGGTGCGAAAGCTCATCGCCAGCGGGCTGCGCATCCCGGCCCGGCAGCGCAACAAGTCCCTCAAGGTGCCGCTGCTGAACCGCTGGGAAGCCATCATGCCCGGACACGACGCCCTCTTCCTGGACCTGCTGGACCGCTGGAGCGAGGACCATCGCCGGTATCACGGCTGCACGCACCTGCTGGCAGTCTTGGAGGCCATGGACCTGCTCACCGACCCCGCCGATCCGCCGCGGACCGTGCTGCTCGCAGCCTGGTTCCACGATGCCGTGTACCGCGGGATCGCCGGCCAGGATGAGGAGGAATCGGCCCGCCTCGCCGAGGAGCGCCTGGCGCACGCGGGGCTCCCGGCATCGGAGGTCGAGGAGGTGGCGCGGCTGGTCAGGTTAACCTCGGACCACCGCCCGGAACCGGGGGACGACGACGGCGCCCTCCTCTGCGACGCGGACCTGTCAGTCCTCGGCGGCGAACCTGGGCCGTACGCCCGTTATGTGGCCGCCGTCCGGGAAGACTATGCGCACATCGGCGACGCCGACTTCGCGGCCGGCCGTGCCGCCGTCGTCCGTCATCTGCTGGAACTGGACCCCTTGTTCCACAGCGACCGCGCACGGGAACTGTGGCTCGAGGCCGCCCGCCGGAACCTGCGGGGCGAGCTGGCCTGACTCTTCGCGCAGCCGCCGGAAGCCTTTACGGGCGCCCCGGCCGGTGCAAGACTGCTCGGATGAACCTGCGCATCCAATCTGTCAGCGTCGACTCCACAGACCCCAAAGTGCCCGCCGATTTCTGGGAGAAGGCCCTGGGCTGGCGCCGCACCTATGAGGTGGAAGACGAAATCGTACTGGAACCCCCTGCAGGCAGCCCGGCCGACGGCGTCAGCCCGGACCTGCTGTTCGTGAAGGTGCCGGAGCAAAAAGAGATCAAGAACAGGCTGCACCTGGATCTGCGTCCGGATGACCAGGCCGAGGAGGTGCAACGGCTGGAAGCCCTTGGCGCGTCGCGCATTTCTATTGGGCAGGGGCCGGAGGTGACGTGGGTGGTCATGGCTGACCCGGACGGGAACGAGTTTTGTGTGCTGCGGGCGCTCCGGTCAGAGGAGCTCGAAGCCCAGGGCCTGGTCCCCGGGTTTAGCGAAGCCCCGGGGAATGCCGCCGGCTAACGGTACGCGGTAACGAACGGGCTGTTAGTGGGAACGATCTGCTTGCCCAGCGGCATCAGGCTGACCGGGATGAGCTTGAGGTTGGCGATGGCCAGCGGGATGCCGATGATGGTGACCGCCATGGCAAAAGCTGTGACCACGTGGCCGATCGCGATCCAGATGCCCGCCACCACCAGCCAGATGACATTCCCCAGCAGCGGGAACACGCCCGTCCCGCCCGGCTTGTCCACCACCATGCGCCCGAACGGCCAGAGCGTGTACGCCGCGATGCGGAACGACGCGATGCCCCACGGGATGGTGACGATGAGCAGGCAGCAGATGATGCCGGCCAGGAAGTAGCCCAGGGCGAGCCAGAGTCCGCCGAATACCAGCCAGATGATGTTGAGCAGAGTCTTCATCTGTCCATTGTGCCCCGCGGGGTCCGACAAAAACGTAGGGGTCTGCCCTGAATGAACCCTGATCTTCAGCCGTGGAATGTGGACCTGAAACCTGGTCCGGGCCTCAGCCCTTGGCGGCCTTCACGAAGGCGCGGATCTTCGCCAGGTCCTTCACGCCACGGGAAACCTCGACGCCGGAGCTGACGTCCACGCCCCACGCGCCGGAGGCTGCGGTGGCGTGTGCCACGGTGTCCGGGTTCAGTCCGCCGGCCAGCAGCCACTTGCGGTCCTGGAGCGCCGTCACGTCCACCATGGACGCGTAGTCCCAGGCTTCTCCGGAGCCGGGCACGGCCGCATCAATCAACAGCATTTCCTCGCCCCAGTTGGCGAACGCGTCCGCAGTGGCTGCCATGGTGACCGCCCTGATCAGCTTCATGCCGGCGTCGTGCACTGTTGTGACGTCCTGCGGGGTGAGGTCCGCGTGCAGCTGCAACCATTCCAGGCCGGCCGCGCGGGCGATGGCAATGGCATCGGCGACAGGTTCATGCCGGAAAACGCCGATGGCAATCACGCCTTCCGGCACATCGGCCAGAAGGGTGGAAACCTGCGACGGCGAGACCACCCGCGGGCTTGCGGTGAGGACAAAGCCGACGGCGTCCGCCCCGGCGTCTACTGCTTCACGGACGGATTCGGGCGTACTGAGTCCACACACTTTGACGAACATTCCGGCTCCTTCAGGCTGTCTACGCATAGTCCCCCGGGAGGAGACTAACAGGCAAGTACCCGCGGCGCCGATGTTGGCCGGTTCCATTTCAGAAACCGGACAATACGCGCTTCACCATGGTGCGGCCGGTTTGTTCAAACACCGTGTCGCCCATCTGGTGGGCCCACACCACCGTGCCGATGGCCTGGTTCAGGTTCTCCAGCCGCCACAGGTCAGTCTCGGCCGGGGCCACAGTCTTGCCGAGCCCCGCATGGAACGCGTCCGCCAGGTCGGGCCGGTCAACGAACCGCTGGTGGCTGAGCCGCACCAGATCGTGCACCCACGGACGAAGATCGGCCCGGCCAAAGTCGATGACCTTGATCTGGCCGTTGTCCTGCAGCCAGTTCCTCGGCTGGTAATCGCCGTGCGTGGCCACCAGCTGCACCACGCGCGGCCGGAGGGCATCCAGCTCCCGTTCAAAGCTGTCGAGCTGGGGTTCGGGGAGCAGCCCGTGGGCGCGGTCCATCCATGCCCGGGTCTTGGCCGTGAGGGCTGTCGCGTAGGTGGACGAGTCCCCGGCCGGCCGGTGAATCCTCGCCAGCAGCGCCCCCGCCTGACGGTAGGTTTCCGGATCCTCCTCGGCCGGCGTCCCCTCCACCAATGTTCCCGGCAGGAATTCCGTCACCAGGATCCCGGCCTCCGCCGAGGCATGCCGTAACGCCGGAACCCGGCCGCGGAGCCCTTCGAAACCGCCGGAATGGGCAGCGATCTCGCGGCGGATATGGTGGCTTGTGGTGCTCGCCTTGACGATGAATCCTTCGCCCGCCGGTGTGGCAACGTGGAGGACATTCGTGTCCTGCAGAGGCCAGGAGCAGTCCTGCACCACGCTGAATTCGCCAAGCCAGGATGCCAGCAGCCGGCTCTGTTCCTCGGTGATCCCCTGGCGCATGTGCCCAGCATGCCACGCGTGGCGGGGTCGCCCAAACGCTGGAGAGGGCGCCCAAACAAACTAGGCTGGTCCGATGGAGATCATCCGCTTCGCAGAACTCAGGTCCGAACCGTGGCGCAACGGCGGCGGGGTGACCCGTGAGCTTGCCAGCCACCCGAAGGCCGCCTCGGCGCAGGACGGCGCCTGGGACTGGCGGGTCAGCATCGCCGATGTCAGCAAGGCCGGGGATTTCTCGGCGTTCCCGGGCATGGAACGTGTGCTGACCGTGATCGACGGCGAGCTGCTCCTTCTCACCGTGGACGGCGCCGAACATCCGCTGGAAAAGTACCGGCCGTTCAGGTTCTCCGGCGAAGCTGCCGCGCACGGTGACCTGCCCACCGGGGACATCCGCGACCTGAATGTCATCACCCGGACGGCGTCTTTCAAGGGCTTCACGTCCATCATCGAGCTCTCCAAAAAGCGCCCGCACCCGGTTTTTGAGGGCCAGCTTGCTGTGCTGCTGCAGGGCCAGGCCACCGTCAGCGCGGGCAGCCTCAGCGTCAGCGGGGAAACCGCGGAAGCCGCGGGAGCCGCGGCCGCCGAAACCGACGCCGACGCCGACGCCGGGGAAGCCGCCCCCAGCCCCACGGAGCCCGAGGCACTCAACAGGTATGACGCCGTCGTCGGCTCCGATACCGGGACCCCCGAAATCCTGGGCCGCGGCTTCCTGGCCGTGGTGTCAATCGACCGCGTGACTGCCTGATCCAGCGCTGCAGGCAAGCCTCGCCTTCGTTATCTGAGCCTTCCCACACTGGTCAGCGGCGTGGGGCGCTCCTAGACTCTGGCTATGACTTCCACACCGTTTAATGCGCTCCTGTCCACCCAGATCGGCAACGAATTCGCGGCGTCGCAGCAGTACATTGCCGTGGCCACCTGGTTCGCCAACCAGGACCTCCCGCAGCTGGCCCGCTACTTCTACCGGCAGTCGGTGGAGGAGCGGAACCACGCCATGATGATGGTGCAATACATGCTGGACCGCGACATTGAATTCACCATCCCGGGCGTCCCCGCCGTGCGCAACGACTTCTCTTCCGTGACCGAGCCGCTGGCCCTGGCGCTGGAGCAGGAGAAGGAAGTGACGGCCTCGATCGAGGCCCTGTTCCGCGCCGCCCGTTCCGAGGACGACGCCCTGGGCGAGCAGTTTATGCTCTGGTTCCTCAAGGAGCAGGTGGAGGAGGTCGCCGCTATGACCACCCTCTATAACATCGCCGAGCGTGCGGACAACCTGTTCGACATCGAGAACTTCATCGCCCGCGAAACGGTGGGCAACGGGGGCCGCGACTCCTCCGCTCCGGAAACCGCCGGCGGCGCGCTCTAAAGGTCCCCACCCCAACTGGGTAGCAGTAGATGTCGTTATGAGCGCTCATAACGACATCTACTGCTACCTACTTGGGCTCAGACCCCGGCGGTGACGTCGGCCACCAACACGGCCACCCGCCGTCGGGCGTTGCTATGCTGGAAACAAGGCTCCGCACAGGACCCTCCGGACGACGGTTCAGTACCCGGCACGCGACAAGACTGGCCAAAGGATCTGTCATGTCGTGGTTAATCCTCATTCTTTCCGGGGCGCTGGAGGCCGTCTGGGCCGCAGCCCTGCACCGGACCTTCCAGGCCTCAGGCCGACGCCGGCTCGCGCCCGCCCTCCTCTTCCTGGCCTCCGTCCTCGCCAGCATGGCCGGCCTCGCCATCGCCATGCAGTCCATCCCCACCGGCACCGCGTACGCCGTGTGGGTGGGCGTGGGCGTGGTCCTGACGTCCGCCTACGCGATCACCACCAGGGCGGAACGTCCGACGACGGCGCGCCTGCTGCTGCTTACCGGCATCGCCGCGTGCGTGGTTGGCCTGAAGGCGGTGGCGTAATGAATAAGCGTTCCGCCGCGTGGCTGATGCTGCTGGCCTCCGCCGTGCTCGAAGCCGTGTGGGCCACCGCCCTGGGCCTGTCCGACGGTTTCACCCGGCCCCTGCCCACCCTTGTCTTCACCGTGACCGCTACCCTGAGCATGCTCGGCCTGGGTGCCGCCATCCGGAGCATTCCGCTCGGCACCGCCTACGCCGTCTGGGTGGGGATCGGCGCTGCCCTGACGGTGGGCTGGGCGATGGCCACCGGCGTCGAACCCTTCAGCTTGTTGAAGATGCTGTTCATCGCCGGGATTGTTGGCTGCGCGGCCGGGCTGAAGGCCCTGCCGGCTGGCAAATCCGCGAATGCTACGCCTCGCTCTTCTCCGTAATCCACCAGCCGATACCGAGGGGAATCAGGTACCAGAGGGTCAGGGACGACGCCACTTCCAGTGCCGTGGGTGCATCCGGTCCGCCCAACAGTGCACCGACGGCCGTGATCGTGCTGAGGTAGCCACTGGCATCCGGGAGGAGGCTGAGGATAAGGCCGTTTCCCACCAGGCTGACCAGGATGACGGCGGTGATTGCCAAGGCGGTCCGGCGGATCGCTGCGGCGATGGCCACACCGAACATGGTGCTCAGCAAGCAGGACGCCAGGCCGGTTGCCAGTTCCTGCCCTACACCGTCGAACGCACCAGCGGCACCTGGTCCGGCACCGGCCAGGGCGGCAGCCACAACAGAGGACAGCAGGAACACAAAAACCTGGAGGGCAAGGGCCAGGACGGCGGCAGCGAGGACTTTGGCCCAGAACTGCGCGGTCCTGCCCCGCAGCAGCGGGTAGTAAACCAGCGTTGTCCGGTACGCGGTGTCGGACGTCATCCCCAGGATGCCGATGAGCGGCATCGCCAGCGCCGTGAAAAGCCCGATGCTCCCGGCCAGGCTGGCGAAGGTGACGGGGGTGCCTTGTCCGGATCCGACAACTGCCAGCCCGACCACCAGTGCCACGGCAATGACAGCGAGCACTGCGAAGATCGCCAGCGAACTGCGTGTGTCCACCAGCTTGCGGACTTCGATAGAGACCAGTCGCGCAAACCCGGCTTGCCGGTCTTTGCCGTTCCGGACGGGCGTTTGCTGGAGGGTGTGCTGGCTCATCGGATCTGCTCCAGGTTGTTGTTGCGACTGCTGAATTCCCCGGACGTCAAGGCAAGGAATTTCTCCTCGAGCGCTGACTCCGTGATGTTGGACAGATGCGTCAGCACCACACCGTGCTCAAGGCATGCCCGGCCAATGTCCTCGGGCGTGGCGTCAACCAGAAATTCCCGCCCGGAAAGGTCAAAGCCCCACCCACTCCTCCTGCAGACTTCCGTGAGGCGCTCCGGTTCGACGGCGGTGGCCTTGGTCCTGGAGCTGACGCTGAACTCCGCGGCGGTGCCGGAGGCGACGATCCGCCCGCGGTCGATCATGACAATGTGGTCCGCCACTGCCTGCATGTCGCGGAGAAGGTGGCTGGAGAGCAGCACGGTGCCGCCCTGGGCGCTGAAATGCTTCAGGAAGTTCCGGACCCAAAGCGCACCATCGGCGTCGAGTCCGTTGGTGGGCTCATCCATGACCAGGAACTGGGGTCCGGCGAGCAGGGCCATGCCGAGGACCAGCCGCTGCCGCATCCCCAGGGACAGCGAGCCCACCCGCTTTCTCCGCACTGACTCAAGGCCCGCAACGCTGAGGGCGTTTTGGACGGCGGAGCGCGGCGCGCCCAGCAGCATTGCGTTCAGCTTCAGGGTCTCCTGCAACGAGCGGCCCGGGTGCAATGCCGTGGGGTCCAGCACAAAGCCGATGGTTCGTCCCGGACTTTCCAGGTCTTCGCGCCGGCGTCCGTCAAAAAGGACTTCGCCGGCGTCTGCGCGGGTCAGGCCGGCCGCAACGCGCAGCGTGGTTGATTTGCCCGCTCCGTTCGGCCCGAGGAATCCGGTGATGGATCCCCGCGGGCAGTCAAAGCTGACGGAGTCCACCACGTTCCGCCCGGCGTATGCCTTGGTGACCCCCGCGAAGGAAATCCCTGAAACCCCAAACGTCATGGACAATCCCTTCATACACGAGGCGCATCCCCTATGGCCCCGTTGAAAGTATCACTAAAACCGATGTACTAAACGGGAATCCTATGACTTGACCGCCGCGCACTCCTGCCCGCCGCCTGCCTGGGGCCGGGGAGGGCCAGCCTCCGGTTTAGGCTTTTGCCATGGACTCCCCCGAGGTAACGCAAGCCCTGGCCGCACTCAGGCACAGGCTCGACGGCGGCAGGCGGACGCTGCTGGGCATCACCGGTGCCCCCGGCTCGGGAAAATCGACCTTTGCGGCCTGGCTCCAGCAGCAGTTCGGCGCCGAACTGGCGGTCGTAGTGCCGATGGACGGCTTCCACCTGGGCAACACGATCATCACCGGCACACCGCTGCGGCAGCGCAAGGGTGCCATGGACACGTTCGACGTCGGCGGCTACCTCTCGCTGTTGCAGCGGCTGGTGCGCCGCGATGAAGCAGTGGTGTACGCGCCGGAGTTCCGGCGGACTTTGGACGAACCGGTGGCTGCCTCCATCGCTGTTCTGGCGTCCGTGCCGCTGGTGATCACCGAGGGAAACTACCTGCTTGCTGAGACTCCTGAGTGGAAGGATGTCCGGGCGCAGCTGGATGAGGTCTGGTTCATGGACACCCCTCCCGCGCTGCGGCTGGACCGGCTGGTGAACCGGCACGTGGAGTTTGGCATGGAACGGACCGCGGCGGAAGCCTGGGCGACCGGCCCGGATGAGGCCAACGCTGCCATGATCGAGGCAACGCGCCAGGGCGCCGACCGGATCATCCCCTGGGGCTAGGACACCGGCTGGGAATCCAGACCACTTCCTAGGAATACTCGGGCAAGGGCCGGGGTTCTTGGCTGGGACGAGAATCCACAAACGAATGGAGAGCGCTCATGACTGCACCATTGGTACACCTCGGCGACGGCCTCACCGTCAGCCCCCTCGGCTTCGGTGGCATGGCCCTCACCCCGGTCTACGGCGAGGTTGACCCGCACGAGGCCCTCAAAACCCTGCACCATGCAGTGGATGCCGGCGTCAGCTTCATTGACACCGCGGACATCTACGGCGGAGGCAGCAACGAGCAACTCATCGCGCAGCTGCTCAAGGAGCGGCGGGGTGAAGTGCAGCTCGCCACCAAGTTTTCCCTGGTGGGCTCGCCGGCTGACGGCTACACGGATGTCCGCGGAGATGCCGCCTACGTCCGGCAGGCCATCGACGCCAGCCTGAAACGGCTTGGCACGGACGTGATCGACCTCTACTACATGCACCGCCGTGACCTCCGCGTTCCGATTGTGGAAACCGTGGAGGCCATGGCGGGGCTGGTGCAGCAGGGCAAGGTCAAACACCTTGGCCTGTCAGAGGTGACCGCGCAGGAGCTGGCCGAAGCCCACTCCGTGCACCCCATCGCCGCGGTCCAAAGCGAATGGTCCATCTGGAGCCGCGACGTGGAACGCAACGTCGTTCCGGCCGCGGCCAGCCTGGGCGTGGGCTTTGTGCCGTATTCGCCACTGGGCCGGGGATTCCTCACCGGCACAGTGGACGCTTCCAGCCTCGGAGCCAACGACTTCCGACGCCGGATCCCGCGGTTCGCCGCGGACGCCTTTGACGCGAACCAGGGAGTCGTGGCGGCTGTGCGGACGGTCGCAACCGAGCTGTCGGCTACGCCCGCCCAGGTTGCACTCGCGTGGCTGCTGGAGCAGGGCAAACGGCGGGGACTGGCCGTGGTCCCCATCCCCGGCACGCGCAGGACGCACCGGATCGACGAAAACCTGGGAGCCCTGTCCCTGGACCTGACCCCGGCGCAACTGGAGGCGCTGGAGCAGGCCGCGGACGCCGTCGTCGGCTCCCGCTCGGCGGACCCCAACTGGGTGTCCCAGGGCCGTGAATAGACTGAAGCCCATGGACACGCTCATTCACGACCTACGCGACATCACCATCCGCAGCATCTCCGTCAGCGAGATGAACAACAACGTGTACCTGCTGACCGCGAAGGCCAGCGGCGCACAGCTGCTGATCGATGCCGCGGACGACCTTCCGGCCATCCAGGCGATGCTCGCGGACGCCGCTGCCGATACGTCGGCAACGCCCACGCTGGCGCAGATTGCAACGACGCACCAGCACTGGGACCATGTCCGCGCACTGCCTGAACTGGTGGCGGCCACCGGCGCCCCAACCGTTGCCGGAAAGGACGACGCCGAGGCGCTGCCAGTTTCCGTGGACCGGGCCCTGGAGCATGGGGACACCTGCGCCGTGGACGGTTTCGAGCTCACGGCCGTCCACCTGCGCGGACATACGCCGGGATCGATCGCGTTTGTGTACCAGGACCCGGAAGGGCCTGCCCACATTTTCAGCGGGGATTCTTTGTTCCCGGGCGGCGTGGGCAACACCCAGAATGATCCTGAGCGGTTCACGTCGCTGCTGGACGATGTCACCGCGCGATTGTTTGAAGCCTACCCGGATGACACCGTGGTGCACCCGGGCCACGGCAGTCCCACCACCCTCGGCGCGGAACGCCCGCATCTTGAGGAGTGGCGCGCCCGCGGCTGGTAGGGCTTACCGCTACAGATTCGGACAGCCGCTACCGGGATCCCGGCAGCGGCTGTACGTTTCAGCAGCGGATATCCGAAACCTTAGCGGCTGCGGCGTTCGTTCGAGGCCGGGGCCGACGCGCGGCGGGGACCGCTGCGTGCCGGACGGCCACTGCCGCCACCGTTGCCGCCACCGTTACCGGCGTACGAGCCACCGGACGTGCCGCCGGTGTTGGAGGACCAAACAGCCTTGTTGCCGGCGTTGCCGCCGCTGGCTGCACCAGCACCTGCAGAGCGCTGTCCTCCGCCTGTCCGAGCACCTGCACCTGCACCTGCGGTGCGGGCTCCGGCTGCGCGCTGGCCCGTTGCCGGACGTCCGCCGCGCTGTCCGCCGGTGGTAGCCGGACGGCCCGTGCCGCCACGGGGAGCATCGCTGCGGGTAACGCGTGAATCAGAACGGCCGTCTGAACCGCGGCCAGCCGCTGCACGGCCACCTGCTGCGGGGACGTCGTTGCGGTGCGTGGAGCCTGTGGCGCCGTGGCCGCGGGAATTGCGGCGTGCAGCAGCTGCTGCAATGGCGCGGTCCTCGTTCTGCTCGGCTACCCGGTCAAATGCTGCCCGGGCCTCGGTGCGGCCCTCGTAGGCAACAGCGCGGCGCTCGGCACGCGGAAGATCGGTGCGGGTCGGCTCAGCGGAGACGCGTCCACGTCCACCACGGCCGCCACGGCCACCGGCGGTGGGGCCTTCCTGGCTGCGGCGGGCGCGCTTGCGCTCGGCGTTGGCACCCGTGGAGGTGCCGCCACCCTGCGTTGCGGACTTCTTGGCGAGAAGAGCGGCGCGGGTGCGCGGATCGATCTTGTCGGCCATTTCGCCCACGAGCTCCGCAACCAGCGGGGAGTTGGCGGTGACGCGCTCGAAGTTGACCTCGACGCCGGCAGCCTTCATGAGCTTCTTGACGTCGGACTGCTGCTCCGGGAGGGTCAGCGTGACAACGGTGCCGTCCGACCCTGCGCGGGCGGTACGGCCTGAGCGGTGGAGGTATGCCTTGTGCTCTGTGGGCGGATCCACGTGGATCACCAGTTCGACGTCGTCCACGTGGACGCCGCGGGCTGCGACGTCGGTGGCCACCAGGACGCGGACGTCACCGGAGGAAAATTCGGCCAGGTTGCGGTCACGGGCGTTCTGCGAGAGGTTGCCGTGCAGATCGACGGCGGGGATCCCGGCGTCGGTCAGGGTCTTGGCCAGCTTGCGGGCGTGGTGCTTGGTCCGCATAAAGAGGACGCGGCGGCCGGCGCCGGAGGCGAGCTCAACGATCAGCTGCTTCTTGACGGTCTGGTCGTTGACCACCAGGACGTGGTGCTCCATGGTGGTCACCGCGGCCTGTGATTCGTCCACGGCGTGGGTCAGCGGGTTGGACAGGTAGCGCTGGACGATCTTGTCCACGCCGTTGTCCAGGGTGGCGGAGAACAGCAGGCGCTGGCCCTGGCTGGGGGTCATGTCCATGAGCTTCTTGACCACCGGGAGGAAGCCGAGGTCGGCCATGTGGTCGGCCTCGTCCAGTACGGTGATCTCGACGCCTTCGAGGGTCAGGATGCGCTGGCGGATCAGGTCCTCCAGGCGGCCCGGGCAGGCGATGACGATGTCGACGCCGGCGCGCAGTGCCTTTTCCTGGCGGGCCTGGGAGATGCCGCCGTAGATCACCGTGGTGGTCAGGCCCATGGCCTTGGCCATCGGCTCGATGGTGGCGTTGATCTGGGTGGCCAGTTCACGGGTCGGTGCCAGGACCAGGCCCATGGGGCGGCCGGGCTTGCGGAAGTGCTTGGCTTCCCGCTCAGCGAGTCGTGCTACAAGCGGGATGGCGAAAGCGATGGTCTTGCCGGAGCCGGTGCGGCCGCGGCCCAGGACGTCGCGTCCGGCCAGGGTGTCCGGGAGGGTCTTGACCTGGATGGGGAACGGCTCAACAATTCCCTGGGCGGTGAGGGTGTCGGCAAGTTCTTTGGGCGTGCCGAGGGCAGCAAAAGTAGTCATATATTCATGGTCTTTCAGGCGGTATCCGTGCGGATATCGGCCCCCGATGCCGGTTGGCTCAAGGGTTTCGCCGAAGAAAAGTCAGGTGATCAACCGTGCTGCTGCCCAATTCAGGGCGGCGGCTGGGACCAAATGGAACGCGTTCATCGACGCAGGATGTGCCTCTCACATGAAAAAACCCGCTTCCCAAATCAAGGGACGAGCGGGCATCACTGCACATCAAGTCCCCTAAGCGTACCATCCCCGCGCCTTCGCCTCTTTCAAGCACGTGTTGCAGGTGGTGCGGGCGTTGCCTTTGGGTGCCCGGCAGGCGCAGGCTTGAGGCATGACTGAACAGGGTGCGGACCACCACCACACAGCGGACGACGGCGACACGCGGCTGGGGGATGCACCGCAGCGCAGTGCCGCCGAGGCGTGGGACGAAACGTACCGGAGCAAGCCGAAATTCTGGAGCGGGAAACCCAACCCGCAACTGGTCCGCGAAGGCGCGGGACTGAAGCCGGGCAAGGCCCTGGACCTGGGCTGCGGCGAAGGGGCCGACGCCATCTGGCTGGCCCAGCAGGGCTGGACCGTCACCGCCGTCGATGTGTCCGCCGTCGCGCTGGAACGGGCGCTCGGCCACGAAAAGGCGGCCCTGGACCGCGAGAGTGTGCACGCGCAGGGAGCCGGTGAAATTCCCAGCCGCATCCACTGGGAACAGTGTGACCTGGAAGAGTGGCAGCCCGCGGCCGCCTTCGATCTGGTGACTTCGCAGTTCCTGCATTCGCCGCACCTGGCGTGGCAAGGTCCGCTGCGGACGGCGGCTGCGGCGGTCAAGCCGGGTGGCACGCTGCTGATCGTGGGCCACCATCCGGACCACCTGCCGCCGTGGGGAAACCACACCAGACCGGAGATGTACTACACCCCGGCGCAGCTCGTGGCGGAGCTCGGCCTGGACTCGCCGGACTGGCAGCTGGAGGTCAACACCACACGGGAGCGCACGGCTTCGGGCCCGGACGGCGAGGAAGCGATCATCGGCGACACCGTGCTCCGCGCCACCCGGCTGGCTTAGTTCGCGGGGTTAGCGGGAAACCCGCGGCGCCACCGCAACCGCGGCGACGGCCACCACCGCCGTCAGTGCGAAGACCCCCGCGAACGATTCCGCCGTCGTCGTGAACGCCGCGAACACGATGCCCGTGGCGGCGAGCGCCAGCGCCCCGCCCAGCGAGTCCGAGATGGACATCGCCGAGCTGTTGAAGCCCTCGTTTTCCTTGGTGGACAGGGCGAGCGTCATCACGCTGAGCCGCGGATACAGCAGCCCCATGCCGCCGCCGGCGAAGAGCCAGCCGGCAATCGCGACGGCGGCCGGCCAGTGGAGCGCCGACGTCGCCAACGTGACGAGAATGGCTCCCAGCACCAGCGCTGAGCCGATGCGCACCGCCACCCGGTGCTGCAGCCGGGTGCCGAGCCGGCCCTGGATGGCGGCGGCAGCTGCCCACGACAATGCGCCTCCGGTGAGTGCCAGGCCGGCGAACGTCGGCGGGAACTGGTACTCCTCGATCAGCAGGTACGGCAGGTAGACCTCGGCACCGAAGAATGCGGCGGATGCCAGGCCGCGGGTCAGGATCACGCTGGGCAGGCCGCGGCGCGCGAGCAGCGTTCCACGGGGAACCAGGGGCCGCACGGCCACGAGGGCAATCACGACGGCGGCCGCGGCCAGGAGTGCCGGGGCTGCGGGAACGCCCGCGATAGCGACTCCGGCGGAGAGGTTCAGCCCCAGCACAGCGAGTGCGGCGAGCGCCGCCCAGGCCAGGCGGCCCAGCGCCCAGGGCGGGACAGTGGCCTGCTCAGAAGGCCGGTCGATGCCGCGGAGCACCGGAACAATCATCACCACGGCCGGCACCACCAGGCCCACCACACCCAGGAACACCCAGTGCCAGCTCAGGACCTCCGCCACGATGCCGGCCGCGAACGGTCCCACCAGGGACGGGATCACCCACGCGGCCGAGAAGGCGGCAAATATCCCGGGGTGCAGGACGGCAGGGTAGACGCGGGCCACCACCACGTAGAGCGCAACCGTCAGCGCGCCGCCGCCAAGCCCCTGCACCAGGCGGCCGGCAACCAGCAGGGGCATGGACACGGCCGTGCCTGCGATGATCAGGCCCAGAACGAACAACGCCACGGAGGCGTACAGCGGGACTGTTGGGCCGCGGCGGTCCGACCAGTTTCCGGCCGCCACCATACCGATCACGCCGGTGGCCAGCGGTCCGGCGAAGGCCAGCGCATACAGGCTGGCGCCATCGAGTTCGCGGCTGACGACAGGCATGATGGTGGTCACGGCGAGCGATTCGAAGGCCGCGAGGAACACCAGGGCACATGCGCCGATGGTCACCCACAGGTACGGTCGCTGCAGGATCCCGGCTGTGATGGCGGAGTGCGTGGACGGCAGGGCGGGTTCCTGCATGCTATTTGCCCGATCGGCTGGAGCCGCCGATGTAGCAGTTCCGGCCCGCGCGGTAACCGAACACCGCGGCCAGGGACCCGACCACCAGGAACAGCACCCCGGCGGCCGTGAACGATCCCGTGGCCTGGTGCAGCTGGCCCACCATCAGCGTGCCGGTGGAACCCAGCCCGTAGCCCACACCCTGCATCATCCCGGACAAGTGCGCCGCCGTGTGCCCGTCGCGGGTCCGCAGCATGATCAGGGTCAGGGCAACCGCGGTGAGGCTTCCCTGCCCCAGGCCCAGCAGCCCGGTCCACACCCAGATGAGTTCCAGGGGCCCGAAGATGCTCAGCGCAAACCCGCCGCCGGTCATCAGCGCCACCACTACAGCGATGGCCCGCTGGTCACGGAACCTCGCCGCCAGTGCAGGGGCAAACAGTGAACCCGTCATCTGGAGCACGATCGAAACAGAGACCATCAGGCCGGCCGTGCCGCCGTCCACGCCGCGTTCGCGCAGGATCGGCGCCAGCCAGGCAAAAACGCTGAAGGACATCATGGCCTGCAGCACCATAAAGATGGTCACCTGCCACGCCACCGCAGACCGCCACACGTTGACGCCAAGGTTGACGGCCTGGTGCCGGACGGGGTGCTGGCGCAGCGCCACCGGAAGGAACAGCAAAAGTACGACGGCGGCAGGGACCGCCCAGAACCACAGCGCCGAGGTCCACTCCCCCGTCGCCGTGAAGACGGGGTAGGTGAAGCCGGCTCCGAGGGCGGCCGACGCGCAGATGGCCGTGGTGTACAGCCCGCCCATGAGACCCAGCCGGTGTGGAAAATCGCGCTTCACGAGACCTGGCAGCAGCACGTTGCACAGGGCGATGGCGGCACCGCAGGCGGCCGTTCCCGCCAGCAAAGTAGGGAGGTGCCCGGCACCGGGCACCAGGCCGCCGATGTCCGCGGGCCGCAGCAGCAGCCCAGCCGTGAGCACGGCCATGGCGCCGAGCAGGACGCGTTCGGCGCCGAACCGGCGGGCCAGGACAGGGGCCAGCGGTGCGAAGACACCCAGGAGCGTGACGGGCACGGTGGTGAGCACCACCACGGCCCAGCCCGGCAGGCCGGCGTCGGACGTGATCTCCGGGAGAACCGCGGCGAAACTGGAGAACACCGTGCGCAGGTTCAGCCCGATGAGCACCAGGCAGAGGCCCAGGTACACGAGCGCGCGGCGGCTGCCCCGCGGGCTCTCCGGACCGCCGCCCGACTGGCCCGGAAGGAGTGTCGGCGCCGCTGGGGGGATGTCGTCGATTTCGGCGTCGATCAGCAGTCCAGGCACGTCAACGTTGTCAGCACGGGTCACGGAACCCATTCTGTCATTGTGCGTCCTCAAGCCCTGACGCCCGGACTGGCCTTGGCGTCAGCCGGCCCTTGAGAAGTTATCCACATAGGCCGGAAAGGGTCTGGTGGCCCGCCTGGAGCCAACCTAGGTTGGGATCAGCAAGCGGTATCCAGCCACAGCATTCGGGAGAAACCATGAGCCTCGCACCGTTGCACAATCCGTCCATTGCGCCGGCCCCGGCCTCGCCGAAGGCCCACGGCAGCGGCGAAGGGACAGCCAGCCTCGCCTTCAGCCTCATTGCGCCCGCCAGTATGTATTTGACCGGGCCTCTCAGCCTGTTGGCGGCCCTCTTCACGAGGCCTTCCGAGGGCCCTGGGCGGCTGGACTGGGTTGCACCGTTGGTGCTGTGGAGCTATCCGGCGCTGTTTGGCCTGCTCGCCGTGACGCTCGGCATTGTTTCGCTCCGCGTATTTGTGCGTCGGTCAAACGGTTGGCGGGCTGGTGTGGCTGCGTTGTGGATATCGGCGGCCGAGGTTGCCATGGGCCTGGTGCTCGTGCTCATGGATGGGGACTTTATGATCCTCTTCTGAGATTTCATTTCCTTTCCGACCTCACGGGGCGACCGTTTTCGCGTTCCATCGCGCCCCGTTCGTGGCTCAGGTGAGTGCCCAAGCCGTGGGCGTGGGCCCCGGGTATTCTGGAAGGGATGAGCGAATCCCCAGAATCCCCCCAGCCTCCGCATGTCCCGCGCCCGGTAACGCCCGGTACCCAGGCGTCTTTCGGCACGTACGGCGGCAGGCCGGTGAGCTTTGTGCGCCGCGGCACCCGCCTCCAGGGGCGCCGCCAGACGGCGTGGGAAGAGCACTCGGACCGGTGGGCGCTGGATGTGCCCCGGCATATTGCGAACACGTCCGTCCACCCGGACTACACCTTCGACGCCGAGGCCGAGTTCGGCCGCAAGGCACCGCTGATTGTGGAAATCGGTTCGGGGCTGGGCGATGCCATCTGCCACGCGGCCGAGGAAAACCCGGACACGGACTTCCTGGCGGTCGAGGTGTATACACCGGGGCTGGCCAACACCATCATCAAGATCAACAGCCGCGGGCTGAACAACGTCCGGGTGGTCGAAGCCAACGCGCCCGAGGTCCTCGCCACCATGCTGCCGGCGGGATCCGTCAGCGAGCTGTGGGTGTTCTTCCCCGATCCCTGGCACAAGTCACGGCACCACAAACGCCGCCTCATCCAGCCGGAGTTCGCCGAGCTGGCGGCACGGGCACTCGCCAAGGGCGGGCTGTGGCGGGTCGCCACGGACTGGTCCAACTACGCTGTCCACGTCCGCGACGTCCTCGCGGACTCGCCGGACTTCGAAAACCTCCACACCGGCGAGCGCCACGGCCCGGAAAGCCCGCTCACCCAGGTGTGGCAATCCGGCGTCGAAACCCTGGTGGGCGGCGCGCCCGTCCGCGAAGGCCGGGCGCCGGTAAGTACCGCGCATACCGGCCCCAACGAGGGCGTGGACGAAACGGGCGGCTGGGCGCCGCGCTTTGAAGGCCGGATCCGCACGAGTTTCGAGGCGAAGGCCCACGAAGCAGGCCGGCTGATCTTCGACCTCTGCTACCGCCGCCGCTGAGCCACGGAAACTGAGTGGCAGCAGGTGCCGTTTTGAGCCGTCAAAACGACACTTAGTGCTACTTAGTGGGGTCAGTTCACGCTGATGGAGGCGACGATCTCCTTGAGCATCCCCAGCCGCGGCTCGATCTCCGGGTTCACGTACGGCCAGATCACCACAACACCGATGAAGCGGTTGTTCTCCCAAACACCCACAGTGGCCGCGACCCTCGCGGCGCCTGCCGGATCCGTGTATCCGACCACGACGGCGTACGAGGACTTACCGGGTACGTTCAGTTCGCCTTCGGTGAGGATGGTCCCGGCCCGGTCTTCAAGGTAGAAGCCTGACATCAGGTGTGCCCAGCCGTTAGCCTGCGCGGCGCCGGTCACGGAGATGTCGTCCTTGACGACCGTCACCAGGACACCGCCCAGCAGGCCATACTGCTCGGTGTTTGGCCCGGCGGCGGAGTCCTCCAGAACCTGGGTGTGCTCGGGGAAGTCTGCCGTGAATCCCAGCGGGGACTCGATATGAACTGACATGGTTGCTCCTTAGCGGTAAGTCTTGGCGGGGCTGGCTGGCACGTGCGGGTCCGGCACGGGACGTCAGAGCTTCTCGAGCTTGGTGTCGTTCGGGACCTTATAGTACGTGGACACGTTGGTGGTTGCCCTGTTCTCGGTTTTGACCTCCACCTCGCCGGCCTTGAGGTCAACGCCGAACTCGTTGGATGCCGTCACCACACTGTTCACCTGGACCGTGGCGGAACCTGCCGCGTAGAGCTTGGCGGCGTCGTGGCCGGCCGCAACCGTGTCTCCCAACGCCATATTGCGCATGTAGCTATCGATCACAGGCGCGTTCTCCGGCGAGTACTCAACGTTGATCTTCACGGTGCCCTGAGTGCCCACTGTCACGCTGGACTCAGCCTTTGCGCCCTGGAGGTCGGCAGCCGTGCTGGCGCCCGCCGCAACCGTGCCCTCCATGGATACGGCGACTGATTCCATGTTGCCGTTCTTATCCAGGTTCACTTCCAGGCCGCCCTTGCCCGAGGCCTCGAACACCTTGCCGTCAAGGTCCAGCTTGCCCTGGGCCGACACCTCGGCGCTGGCGGTGGCCGTGCCGTCCGTCAGGTTCCGCTCGTAGGCAAGATCCAGCTTCGCCGAGCCCGAAGCCGGGCCGGATTCACCTTTGGCTTCGAGGGAGAGGGTTCCCTTGGCTTTGTCGTCGTGGCCGGTGGAGCCGTTGTCGTCAGCAGCACCGTTGATGGTGTCCAGGATGTAGCCGGGCGGGTTGCCTGCCACGTCCTTGATCTCACCGACGCTGTCCGGCGGGAGATCCGTATAAATCTGGTTGCGGGCGGCCATGGCCTCCTCCACGCTGCCGAATTTGTACTCGCGCGAGGCCTCTCCGTTCAGCGTGACCCCTGCCGTGCCAGTGGTGTCGTTAACTCCTACGCCAACGTTCCCGTAGACCTTCAGCGTGGCCGAACCGTCTGCGTTCTCTACGACGACGGTGCCCACCTCCGCGCCGGCGTGGAACCAGGCAACCCGGGCATCAAGGGAGGCTTTGCCAGTCTCCGTGTAGACGGGAGTTTCTGTCTTGGCGAGTTCCCGGAGGTGGGCGCTCGCCTGATCCTGGGCGGACTGGGGAATCCCGCCATCCATCCTCATGAGGTCCTCGGCGAACGGGCCGTTCTCGTCTGCGCCTTCGATCAGGTATTTCCGGTCCGCTTCGGACAGGCTGGCCCACCACTTGGCCTGCTCCTCCGGGCTGGCCTTGAGCATGTCATCCATGCCTTGCTTCAGATCCTGGCGGTGGGCCTCAGCCGCTGCGGCCTTCGCTACCTGTTCCTCCAGCCAGTTCTGGGCGCGGCTGCCCAGGTCCTTGATTTTTTCCACGATGCTGGTCCCGCCACCGCCACTGCCGCCACCGCCGGTCGCGGCAGAGGACTGTGCCTGTTCGTTTGCGTGCTGCAGGAGCAGCTTGGAGTTGTGGCGGAGGCTGGATGCCACCCGCTCCAGGCTGGGACGGTGGTTGCCGGACCAGTCCTGCCGGAACAGCTCGCCGTCGGCACCCTTCCATGGCGCGGACTGGATCTGGCCCTGCAGGGAGCTGGCCCGGCTGCTGAGGAGCGCGGCCGCCTTGTCAACGGCCCTCGCCAGCTCCCGCAGCTGGCTGACGTCGGCGCCGTAAAAAGTCATGGTGTCTCCCCCGGAGAGTCTTAAGAGTTAGTTCTATCGCTGGACATATCGTCGCATGGTGGCCATTCTCCCGCGATGGGGAACACTCCCCATCGCCGGGTACACCAACGCCCACGCAGTTATTGTGGGTCCGCCGTGCGCACGAGTTGGTACTGTTCGCGGCCGGCTTCGCGTGGCACGATGGGGTTTGTGCGGGGGCACGCAAATCTGCGCCCCTGCGGTGCTGGCCCGAAGGAAGCGTTATCAAAAGAGAACTCAGGGACGCCGCAGGCGCGGCGGAGGACGTCACCAACTCACGGGCACTGGAGTTGCTGGCGAGGGTGGGTTTCGCGGTAAGCGGCCTATTGCACTTTCTGGTGGGCGCCATCGCAATCCGCCTCGCCATGGGCGGTTCGGGAAATGCTGACTTCAGCGGGGCTGTTTCCGAACTGGCCAGCCAGCCGGCCGGCCCGTTCCTCCTGTGGGCAAGCTTTGCCGCCTGCGCGGCCCTTGCCGTCTGGCAGGCCAGCGACGCCGTCTTCGACTACAACCGGCTGCCCACCAAGGACAAAGTCGCTAAGAAAGCCAAGGCGGCAGCGCAGGCCGTGGTGTTTGCCGGCCTCGCCGCGACACTGGCCAGCTTCGCCATGGGCACGGGGTCCGGAGGCGACAACCAGCAATCGGCGAGCGACCTCACCGTCGCCGTCATGAAGGCCCCCGGCGGCGTGGCACTGCTGGTCCTCGTGGGTCTGGGCATGGCCATCACCGGGATCATCTACGGCATCCGCGGCATCAAGAAGACCTTCGAGAAACACCTCACCATGCCCGTTTCCAACTCTGCCCGGACGGCCGTCTCAGCCTTGGGCGTGACCGGCTACGTCGCCAAGGGCATAGCCCTGCTGCTGACCGGGATGCTCATCACCATTGCCGCCCTGCAGGCCCATCCGGATGAATCCACAGGCCTGGACGGTGGGCTCAGGGCCCTGCGCGAACAGCCCTTCGGCGTGTACCTGCTGGCCGCGGTGGGCGCCGGCCTCATCTGCTACGGCGTGTTCATGGCAGTGCGGGCTCGCCTGGCCAAAATGTAGGGACGCCATCCCCGGGGCCCCACCTGGAACACCCGGCCCAACGCGGAACACCCGTCCTCCGGTTAGGGTGGGTCCATGCCCCAGGTACGCGCCGAACGCCTCATCCGCCTCGATCCGGAGACAGTCTTTGCGCTCTCCCAGACCACGGGTGCGTTCCGGCTCCAGTGGGACCCCTTCATTTGTGCCCAAGGTTTCCTGGACGGTGCAACGTCCGCCGGAAAGGGCGTCAGGACACGGACCGTGTCCCGCCTGGGCCTGGTGATGGTGAGCGAGTACGTTTCCTATGCGCCACCCAGGAACGTGGGTATGACCATGGTTTCAGGACCGTGGTTCTTCGGGAATTTCGGCGGCGGCTGGCGTTTCACCGCGGACGACGGCGGCACGCGCGCCGTCTGGAAGTACACCTTTTCGTGCCGCCCGGCCTGGTTGCGGCCGGTGGCGGAGCGCATGGGCGCCTGGCTCCTGGGCCGTGAGATCAATAAGAGGATCGAAGCGTTTGCCCGGGCATGCGAGGATCCGGCCCTGGTGGCCGAGTTCCGCGCCCTCACGGCACAATAATCACGGCACCGTAATCACAGCCACGGCGTGCTGGGTTTCATCCCGCAGTTCCAGGCTGGCGATGCTGGCCAGCTGAACAGGCGTGGCGCCTGTGACCCTCACCCTTCCGCTCGGCGTCGCGGTCCAGGCGCAGGCCCGGTCCTCGCCGCCGTCGCGGTCCCGGATCCAGAGCGAGAGGGTTCCGTCCAGCGGCAGTTTGCTGCCGTTCACGGCCAGCTCGGTGCCCCATGTTTTCCGGGCGAGGTCGATGCTGAACTGCAGGCCATTGCCGGACTGGACCGAGTAGCTGGCGTCCGGCGCTGGCGGCCGGCTGAGCAGCGGGGCTGCCGCTAGGCCCAACGCGAGGCACGCGGCGGCGACGGCACCCACCAACGCCACCCACCGCCGTCGTACTTTACGACGCCGGGCCGCCAGCTCATCGAGGACCCTGCGCGGCACGGAGCTGGCCGGCTCAGGGGCCACCCCGGGCCGAGCGCTCCCGGTCAGCGCCACCGCGTCCGGGACGGGAAGCGCGTCCAGCAGTGCCGGCAGGCTTTCAAGCTCGGCGAGTTCGGTCCGGCAGTCGGCGCAGTCCTCGAGGTGGGCTTCGAAACGTTGGGAATCCGCGGGGTCAAGCCCGCCGAGCACGTAGGCGCCCAGCAACTGGTGCAGCTCAGAGGCGTTCACCGCTCCACCCCCATCTCATCGAGGATGGTCCGCAACGCCCTGACGGCGTAATAGGCCCGGGACTTCACGGTTCCACTGGGGATGTTCAGCTGCACGGCGGCCTCGTTGACAGTGAAACGGCGGTAGTGGAGGGCCACAAGGACATCGCGGTGTTCGGTACTGAGCCGCAGCAGCGCCTCTTCCATCAGCACGCGGTTCAGGAGTTCATCCACGCGTTCCACGGCCTCGGCGGGATCGGCGAGTTCGCGTTCCATCACTTCGGCCGGGCGCCTTTGGGCTTTGCGGTAGTTGTCGATCATGATGTTCCGCGCTGTACGGAACAGGTAGCTGCGCAGGCTTCCGGTGATGTCCGGGGCCTGCTGCCAGACCCGCAGCACGGTCTCCTGGACCACGTCCTCTGCCAGCTGTGGGTCGCCCGAGGCGCTAAGGACAAAACGGCGCAGCGCGGAGCCGTGTTCGCGGTAGATCGCAGCCACCACGTCCTCGTCCAGCGGCATGCCGCCCTCCTGTCCCTGATCCGGCCTGCGGTGACAAATGCGTGACTACCGACGCTGAAGCTCGGTGCACTCATGCGATATAACGTCGGCGGACGGAAAACGGTTCACTGTGAACCATTCTTCACCCTGGTGCGTCGTACGGGTTAGCGTCCGGTGACCTACGCCGGGCCCCAGCCGAGGAGCCTCCCATGAAACAGCATTTGTGCACAGGTCTTGCCGCAGCGGCTCTTATAGCCGCACTTTCCGGCTGCGGCGGCAGCCCCGGAACAACCACAACCACTCCGGCGGCCACCAGCCCGGCCGCCACGTCCGCCGCCCCGGCCACCGGCTCCCCCACCGCAGCGGCCGCCGTCGACCTCAAGACAGCATCCTCCAGCGCCGGCAACATCGTGGTGGATGCCGCGGGCATGAGCGTCTATTTCTTCACCAAGGACGTGAAGGACTCCGGCACCAGCGCCTGCACGGGAGCGTGCCTGACGGCGTGGCCGCCGCTCCTCACCACCGCGGCCAAGCCTGCCGCCGAAGGCGTCACCGGCACGCTCGGGACAATCACGACGCCGGGCGGGGCCAAGCAGGTCACCCTGAACGGACTGCCGCTGTACTACTTCGCGCAGGACAAGAAGCCCGGCGACGTCATGGGGCAGGGCGTCAACGGCGTCTGGTACCTGGCCACCCCGGCCGGGGAAATGATCCCGAAAGCGGCGTCAGGCTACTGACCGTTCCTGCTACCGACAGTTCCGGCCACCGACAGTTCCGGGGCTTACGGATCAGGGGCTTACGGATCAGGGGCTTACGGATCGATTGCCCACGGACGTGCCGCCCACGGCTTGACCGCCTAAGGATGGAGGCCGGGCAGCGGGACTGGAGGCGTGGCCGGCAGGGGCAGAGCCGGGGGCTGCCCCTCGCCGTTCAGCGGCCCACCCGGCATACCCGGTGTGACGTTTTCGGGGAGGGGAAGGTCTGGCAGGGGCACTGCCGGCGCTGAACCTGAAGAGGCCGGAGCGGGCTGCGTGGCCTGGCTGGAAACGGATCCCGGTGCGGCCGAACCCGGCACAGTGTCAGCCGTCCCGGTGGGTCCTACGGCAGGGACGGCGGGCTGGCCCGGTCCCGGAGTCTCCACCGGCGCGGGCGCAGGCCCGCCGCCAACGGTGGACACGAAGGATGCAACTGCGTGGTTGACCTGGCCGATGGAATCCCTGATCCCCTGGTCGGAGGCCACGGCAACGGCGCCGCCGGCCGCCAGCGAGACGGCCACGGACAATGTAGTGAGGGTGATCCTGCGCTTGGCACGACGGCGGGCGGCAAGCTCGTCGGTGGCCGCCGTGACCTGGTCGGTTGCCTGGCCGGTTGCCGCCGCGGGGGCTACGGCGGGCTCTGACTGAGGGGATGCCGCCACCGCCAGGTGACGGGTCGCCGGGGCGTGGCTCGGTGCAGGCGTCGGGACAACAGTCTGTGTCACGGCAGGAGTCTGTGTCACCGCAGGAGTCTGTGTAACCGCAGGCCTCATGAGAGCGGCAACTGCGGCGGAAGGTACCGGCTGCTCTGCGGCGAGCGCCCGCAGCTCCAGCAGGACGGGGCGGAGGCCGCCGTCGTCGTCCAGCCCTGCCTCCAGCAGCAACCGGTCAACAGACGCGGCGTCGCGGGAACCGTTGCGTGAGCCTGCGGTGTCACTCATGATCTGCCTGGTTTCTTCTAAGAGTCTGGTCCTTGAGGTTTTGCAGTGCCCTGCGCTGCAGCTGCTTGATAGCGCCCTGGGACTTGCCCATGATGCCGGCCACCTGTTCGATGGAAAGGTCCGCCACCACCCGCAGTGCGAGCACCTCGCGGTGTTCATCGGCGAGGCCTTCAAGCAGCGCAGCCGCGCCGCCGCTGTGGCCCAGGGCGTGGTCCTCCGCTGACGCCGTGCTGCGTCCGTCCTGCAGGGGGTCGTACGGAGTGAAGTCCGGCCGGCGTTCAACCCGCCGGTAGTAATCCACCATCCGGGCGTGGGCGATGGAAAACACCAACGACTTGGCGCCCTGAAGCCCGCCGGTCAGCTCACCAATCTTGGGGAAAAACGCCAGGAACACATCCTGGGTGACAGCCTCGGGATCATCCACGCCACGGGCCTTGAGGTAACCCAGGACCGCTCCGGACAAGGTTCGATAGACAGCGCCGAAGAGCACAGCCGGATCAGCACCGGCTGTGTCTGCAAATGTATCTATGTCTTCTTCAGCCAAAGTGTCTAGCACCAGTGGCTCCTCCATCCCGGGCAGCGTAGTCGCTCTCCCGGTATTCGGCGCGGCGTGCTCCGCTGCTGTCGCTCAGCTGCGGTCGGTCAGCTATCTGGCTGCCATGTGGACTGCGGGAGTCCGCTCCGTCCGGAGCCGGTTCCCGCAGTCCACACTAGCTGAGCAGGTCCTAGTGGCCCGAAACGGCGGGAACGTCTACAACGTCGCCCGGCACGGCGGGAACGGAAGACTCGCCGTCGACACCCGGAACCGCCGGCACCGCGGGAACGGCAGGAACAGCAGGAACAGCAGGCAGCTCGGGGCGCTCAGCCTTGACGGCGGCAGAGCCCTCGCCAGCAGCGTCGGCGTCGGCAGACGCGGCACCCTTCGCAACAACATCGGCGCAGAAAGCGTCAACGTTGCCTTCGCCCTCGGCGGCGATGACCAGCGAGGAGAAGCCTTCGGAGGACGCGTTCAGTCCACCGTGGGTGAAAGCGGTGCAGAGGCCAAAGGCTGCGGCGCCAGCTGCGTCCACCGCGGTGCCGGCAGCGGCGGAGGCGTTGGCCTCGGCTGCGACCTCATCGTCGGAAACGGCTGCTTCGCCGGTTACTGCTGCATCACCGGAAGCGTTTGCGGAAGCCGACTCGGTGGCGTCAGCGGCCAGCTTGGGGGCCGGGGCGCCGAGAAGTTCGTGGGCGGTCTGCTGTGCGTCGGCCGGGAGGGCACCGGAAACAGCTGCGACGCCGGTTCCACCGACGGCCAGGGTGCCCGCTGCGAGTACTCCGGCGGCGATTTTGCTGGTGGCGAGAACAGTGAACAACGACATATGACACTCCAAAACCTAGAGAACAATTCAGATCCGGCTCCGTGAGGAACCTTTCACCCCCTACATCGCTGGCCGGACCGGGAAAGTTACGGCGCCTCCCGGATTCTTTTTCCAGGGCCCGGCTCCAGCCCATGGACCGCACTAGCATCGAGGCAGCGCGATCACTCCGGAGCAGCAGAAAACGGCCAAGACCTGGCAGACCATGGTGGACAGCAACAAAGCCCTGCTCCTGCGAAGGACGGGGCGAGGTCACCCGGACCACCACTACCGCCGTGGACGTCGCGCTGCGTCGGACCAGGCGGACGAGGAACTGCTGGAAATCCTCGCCAGGGCGCTGGACCAGAACACCTGACAGCTGGAACGGCGGCGGGCCGGGCCGCCGGAAAACTTCCGACGAACCCGGCCCGGGATCGTGGTGAGGGTCCTACGCGTCGATCATCTCGTCGTCGTCCGCTTCCTCGAACTCAACGGCGGCGACGATTTCCTGGGTCTCCGGGTTGATCATGAACGCCTCTTCGTCGTCCTCGACCATGATGAAGTCGCCGTGGTCCGTGGTGAAGTGCCAGGCCAGCGTCTTTTCGCCGTCGTGCATGTAGTTGGGGTCGCCCATGGTGATCTTCTGCAGCGCATAGCCGGCGATGTCGCACAGTTCGCGGATGATGACCTCGAAGTCCGGGGCGTCCTCCAGTGCTTCCTCGTCGGCGGCGGCCTGGCGTTCCTCGAGGTTGGGGATGAGCGCCACCTGACGCTCGATGTACGCGTCGAGTTCTTCTTCGTCGAGGACCAGCAGGCCCTCCTGGGACAGGAGCCAGGCGGCGTTGAGGGCCGTGATGTTTTCGGTTTCGAACAGTTCCTCGAACTCGCCGTCGAGCTCTTCGATGGTGCGGACGGCGTCGTTGGACTCTTCCTCAGTGTCCAGGTCGCCGTCGAGGTAGCGCTCTTCGTCTTCGTCGGACAACGCATCAAACGCCGCAACGGTCCGGTTGAAGAGCTCCAGGTGGGCGGTGGCGCCCATGCCGGCGAGGCCCACGCGGATGAGCGGGTCCACCTCGTCGCGGTCCGCGGTGAACACGTACTGGGCGAAGCCGCCCTCCAGGGACTGCGTGACGTAGAAGTCAACGTAGTAGCTGCCGAGCGCTGCGGGCGCGATCTCGCCGGCGTCGAGCAGTTTCCCGTACATGGCGTTCACCACGTAAACGTTGGCATCTACGACCTCCTCGCTGCCTGCATCGATGCTGGCCTTGGTCAGGACGACAGGGTTCTGGCTCATGGTCATGGGATTCCTCACTGCTGAATGCTTCGGTGCTGCTCAGGACACTTTCACGCTACGTCGGCGGGGGCGGCGCTGTGTTGAGGCGGAAGTGAACGTCAGGCGAAGTTTCAGGCTCCCGCCGGGCGAACTAAGATGAAGCAGATAACCTCCGATCGGACACGGCACCCCCGTGGCCAGCTGAAAGTAGCGCGCACCATGCCATCCCAACCGGACGAGAGTGCGGCACTGGCAATACAGACCCCCGCCATTAACGACCGCTCCCTCGCGGCCGGGTTGGCGTATGCCATGGGAAGCCGGGTTTCCGGAATGTCGTTCGACGCCGCCACCGGGCTGATGCTGGGCAAGGTCCGGGGAGGTGCCGACGTCCCTTACTCCACCACAGCCAAGCTGGTGCGGAAATCGGGCGGCTGGAGCTGCACTGTGGGTGTCTGCAGCTGCCCCGTCCGCAAGGACTGCAAGCATGTGGCCGCGCTGCTGTTCGCCGCCGAGGACAACCCGGCCATCCGCGTCCAGCTCCTGGCCCCGGCTGAAGTTTCCCGGCTTTCCCGCCAGCCCGCCAGCCTGGACCTGGCTGACTGGGAGCAGGCCCTCAGCCCGCTCATCTCGCAGCCGGGCATCACACAGTCCATCAGCGGCATCCCGCTGGCCCTCCAGTTCGAGATCGAGGAACCGGCGCCGCACTTCTCCTACACAGGCCGCCGCGACCCGCTCCGCAGCGTCCGCCAGCTCAAGGCCCGGCCCGTGATCATGGGCGCCAAGGGCAAGTGGATCCGCGGCGACGTCTCCTGGAACACCCTGAGCTACCTGAACTTCCGCCGCGAATGCAACGAGGCGCACATCGAGTGGATGCAGGCATTCCTGGCCGCCCACACCGCCGCCGCCAACCGGGTTCATAACTCCTCCGCGCTGTGGCTGGGACTGAACACGTTCGCCGGGAAGAACATGTGGAGCCTGCTCACCGACGCCAAAAAGATCGGCCTCGCCCTGGTCCACAGCCGCGGCACCGAGCCGGTGCGGCTCGCGGAGTCTCCCGCCGCCGTCGGGCTTAATCTGAGCCGTTACGGCTCACCCGTGGGTGGGGACGCCGCGGCTCCGGGCGCAACGCACGACGACGGCGGGCTGGAGCTCGCGCCCACCATCACCGTTGAGGGGGAAGACGTTGATCCGGCGTCGGTGGGGACCATCGGCCGCCCCGCGCACGGCATTTTCCTGACCACGGGCGGGGAGGCGTTGCCCGGGATTTCCGCGGACAATGTGATCACGCTGGCCCCGCTGGAAAGCGGGCTGAGCGAGGAACTGCTGACCTTCGTGACGGCCGGCAGCACCCTGCATATTCCGGCGAAGGACGAGACGCGCTTCCTCACCGGCTTCTACCCGAAGCTGAAGCAGGCTGCCCGGGTCACGGCGACGGATGAGTCCGTGGCGCTGCCCGCCCTGGCCCTCCCGACGCTCTCCCTGCTGGCCAATTACGGCGCGGACCACCGGGTCCGGCTGCACTGGGAATGGCACTACAAGTCCGGAACCCTGGTCACGGCCCAACCGCTGTGGCGGCACCCCGGCGACCACGGCTACCGCGACGACACCGCCGAGGCCCGCATCCTGGAGGGCATCGGCCAGCCGTGGAACGTTGTTCCGGCCCTGGGCGAATCGGCCACCGGCGGCTGGGGCACGCCCCGCCTGTCCGCGTCCGCCGAACTCAGCGGCCTGGACACCCTGGCCTTCACGGAAGACGTCCTGCCCGAGCTCCGGAACGCGCCGGACGTATCAGTGGACACTGCCGGCGACATCGCCGACTACCGCGAGGCCGAGGAAGCGCCGGTGGTTTCCATCTCCACCAAGGCCACCGAACAGCGCGACTGGTTCGACCTTGGCATCCAGATCTCTTTGGAGGGGCAGCCGGTTTCTTTTGCCGCCGTATTCTCCGCACTTGCCGCAGGCCAGACCAAGATGCTGCTGCCCAGCGGCGCCTACTTCTCGCTGGATTTGCCGGAACTGCACCAGCTGCGCGCCCTCATCGAAGAGGCCCGGTCGCTGCAGGACAACAAGGACGCACCGCTGCAGATCAGCCGTTTCCAGGCCGGGCTCTGGGACGAGCTCGCGCAGCTTGGCATTGTCGATGAACAGGCCGCCGCCTGGCGCGAGGCCGTGGGCGGGCTGCTCGAAGGCGGGATCAACGGGCTGCCGCTGCCTCCCTCGCTCAATGCGGAGCTGCGGCCGTACCAGCTCGAGGGCTACAACTGGCTCAGCTTCCTGTACCGGCACAGCCTCGGCGGGATCCTCGCCGACGACATGGGCCTGGGCAAGACCGTGCAGGCACTGGCCCTGATGTGCGCCGCGAAGGAGCAGGCTGCGTCTGTGCCTGAGGATGCTGATTCTGCCGGGGCGGAAGTTCCGGCGCCCGACGTTCCAGCGCCCGACGGCGTGACTCCCTTTTTGGTGGTGGCCCCCACCAGCGTCGTGGGCAACTGGGCGGCGGAAGCCGCACGCTTCGCTCCCGGCCTCACGGTCCGTATCGTGAGCGAAACCTTTGCCAAGAACAGCCAGGACGCGGCCGTTGAACTCGCCGGCGCGGACATCGTGATCACGTCCTACGCGCTGTTCCGGATCGACTATGACTCCTATGCCTCCAAGACCTGGGCCGGGCTGGTGCTGGATGAAGCCCAGTTTGTGAAGAACCACCAGTCCAAGGCCTACCAATGCGCCCGGAAGCTGCCCGCGGCGTTCAAGCTGGCCATCACCGGCACCCCGCTGGAGAACAACCTCATGGAGTTCTGGGCGCTGACGTCCATCGTGGCGCCGGGCCTGTTCTCCAGCCCCAAACGGTTCGCCGAGTACTACCAGAAGCCGGTGGAAAAGAACGGCGACAAGGGGCAGCTGGACAAGCTCCGCCGTCGGGTCCGTCCGCTGATGATGCGCCGCACCAAGGACCAGGTCATCCAGGACCTGCCGCCCAAGCAGGAGCAGATCCTGGAAGTGGTCCTGAACCCGCGGCACCAGAAGGTCTACCAGACACACCTGCAGCGTGAACGGCAGAAGATCCTCGGCCTGATCGAGGACGTGAACAAGAACCGCTTCACCATCTTCCAGTCCCTGACCCTGCTGCGTCAGCTCAGCCTGGACGCGTCGCTGGTGGATCCGTCGCTGTCCGGGGTCCGCTCTTCGAAGCTGGACGTGCTGTTCGAGCAGCTGGACGATCTGGTGGCGGAGGGCCACCGGGCGCTGATCTTCAGCCAGTTCACCGGGTTCCTGGGCAAAGTCCGCGAGCGGCTGGTGGAGGAGAAGATCGAGTTCTGCTATCTCGACGGCGGCACCCGGAACCGTACCGACGTCGTCAACGAATTCAAAAACGGCAGCGCACCGGTGTTCCTGATTTCGCTGAAGGCCGGCGGATTTGGCCTGAACCTGACCGAGGCCGACTACGTTTTCCTGCTGGATCCCTGGTGGAACCCCGCGTCCGAGGCGCAGGCCGTGGACCGGACGCACCGGATCGGGCAGGCCCGGAACGTGATGGTCTACCGGCTGGTGGCCAAGGACACGATCGAGGAAAAGGTCATGGCCCTGAAAGCCCGGAAGTCGCAGCTGTTCGCGGATGTGATGGAAGGCGACGCCCTGTCCAGCGGTTCGATCACGGCCGAGGACCTCGCGGGCCTGTTCAAGGACTGAGCTCTCGTTCGCGTCCCGGGGCGTCTAACTGCAGGCTGCCAGGATACCTGCGATCGCGTCCCGCTCGGCCTGGGTGATCCACAGGCTGTAGTTGGCCTTCACGGCGGTCTGGCGGGCTACGTATTCGCACCGGAACGCCTTGTTTGGCGGGAGCCAGGTGGCCGCATCCTTGTCGCCCTTGGCGCTGTTGGTGGGACCGTCGGCGGCCATGAGGTTCAGGGGATCGTTGGCCAGCTGCCTGCGCTGTTCGGCGCTGAGCTGCTGGGCGCCCTTCTGCCAGGCGTCGCTGAGGGCAACCACGTGGTCGATCTGGACGGTGGAGCTGGTGGTGTTGCCGCGGACGAAGTTGATGGTTGTGCCCGTGTATTTGTCGGCCAGCGTACCGGTCGCGACGACGCAGTTCTGCGTGCCGGGCTTGAACGTCTCGCCGTCGAGGTCCCTGGCGAGGATGTCGTTTCGGGTATCGCAGCCGTTTCGGTCGAAGTCCGTCCACGCGGGGCCGAATTCCTCGCGGGTGTAGCCGGTCTTGGGTGCGCGCCCCTTCACCGGGATGGTCTCCAGCTGGGCGCGGGCCGTTGCCAGGTCGGCTGGGCTCACAGAAGATTCGCCGGAGTTGCCCGACGGCGGTGCTTCCCTGACCGCTTCGGCCACCTTGTTTGCGGCCTGCGTTGCGGCCCGGGCCGCGGCGTCACAACCGGTGAGGGCGCTGGTGAGGACGCCGGCGAGAAGAAGCGTGGTGAACAGCGTGAGTGCTTTGGTGGCGGCGGAGCGGTTGATCGTTATGTCCTTCAGGAGTGCGGCGGAGGTGAACATGCTACTAGCGCCGGGCGTTCTGACCTGTCATGCCGCGTGTGGAGTCTGTCACCCCAAAATGTCGTACCCCCTCGACATGATGGAGGTATGGATAACACAGCAGCGGCAGAGATTCTGGAGACCATAGCGGCCTCTGCCCTGCAGATGGCCGGTGTGCTGCGTGGGACGGCCGTGGATCCAGCAGCCAGCCCGGCTGCAACTGGTCCGGCTGAAGCCCCTGCAGTGACTGCTCCGTCCGCGACGTGTGGGGACCTGGCTCACTGGCAGGCTGAGCTTTGCCTGACCGTCCTGTCGGGGACGGCGGGGATGGAAGCCATGTTCGCTGCCGTGAAGGTCCATGCCGCCAGCGGGTACGACGACGCCGCTCAGGCCATCGCGGGCCCCATCACTTCCCCGCAGGAGCAGACCGCCCAGGACATGGGCATCGTGGCCGAGGTTGCCTGCGCCCTGACCGTCAGCGAACGCGCGGGTGACGCGCTGCTGGGCGAGGCACACCGCCTGACCACCGCCCTGCCATTGACCCTCGCCGCCCTGGAAGCAGGGACCATTTTGTGGCAGCACGCCCGGATAATGGTGGACGAAACCCTCAACCTGGATCCTGCTGCCGCGCACGCGTTGGAGGCACACTTCCTGGACCCGGACGCTCCCAATCCGGCACGGGGTGGCCCGGCCAGGGAAATGGTCCCGTCCCGGTTCCGTCACAAGGCCCGGACCTGGCGCGAGCGCCACCACCCGGACAGCATCGAAAAACGCCACACCCGCAGCGCGGCGGACCGGCGGCTTGAGTACTCCCCGGACCGGGACGGCATGGCCTGGCTCTCCGCCTACCTCCCGGCCGATCAGGCCTCCGGGATCTGGGACCGCGCCACCGCCGCCGCCCGCGCCCTGCAGGGCCCCACCGAGTCCAGGACCCTCACCCAGCTCCGCGTCGACAGCGCTGCGGCCTGGCTTCTGGGCGGGCAGGCCGATCTGATCCCGTCACCCAAGGCCCAGGTCCTCGTGACCGTGCCGGTGTTTGCGCTGATGGGCCTGACCGATGAACCCGCGGTGCTCGACGGGTACGGGCCTATCCCGCCGTCCATGGCGCGGGCCCTCGTCACCGACGGCGCCGATTCGTTCCACCGCGTCCTGACGGACCCCAGCGACGGAGCACCGCTGGAAATCGGCCGTGACAGCTACCGCATCCCCAAAGCGATGCGCCAATGGCTTAGATTGCGGGACGGGAAGTGCCCGTTCCCCGGCTGCAACAACCAGTCCCTGGACAACGAAGCCGACCACCTCCTCGCCTGGCACCAGGGCGGAACCACCGGGATCAGCAATCTCGGTCAGCCTTGCCCCAAGCACCACCGGCTCAAACACACCACACCCTGGAAACCCACCACGGCGAGTTCCACCGAACCACCCGGCTGGATTTCACCCACAGGCCGCCACTACGCCAGCGAACACCCCGACTGGGAACCACCATTCTGGCCAAACCAGATAATGGACCAACTCCCCCATAAGGAACCTGGCCCTGCCCTGCCCGAATGCCATCTACCGGCAGACCCAGAGCCGGAGCGGAAATGGCTGCGTCGCCTCCAAGAACCAGAACCCGTACCTTACCCCTCCGTACCCGACTTCCTCTGGCTGACACAGCAGCCTGGGGCCGGCGCGGCACCTCCAGCTGGGGCCGGTGCAGCATCTCCAGTCCCCTGCGCTAACACTGGATGAGCCCTGTCACGCGGCCGGGAAGCGGCTGCGGGAAAGCACTTTCCCGCATACGCTGTACGGAATTCCGACTACGCAGCCACCTGGAGATTCCCGTGCGCACCGAAGCCACCGCTTCAGATTCAATCCGTGAACCTGGAGCATCCAGCGTCTCGCCGCTCAGCGCTGATGCCTTCAGGAATCCCTACCGGGATCCAATCTGGGACGGCCCCACAGATCCCGTCCTGGTGCCCGACCACGTGACCGGCGACTGGGTGCTTTTCTACACGCAGCGACGGGCCACGGAAACCGGCCTGACCGGCGTCGAGTGGGTCCACGGCACGGCAATCGGAGTGGCCCGCTCATCCGACGGCGGACTCAACTGGCAGTTTCAGGGCACGCTGGACGGACTGGTCCCGCCAGGAGTACCTTGACGGCCTCATCCTCACGGCTCCTGAAGCGGCCGGGCGGTCCGGTAGTAGGACGGCACGCGGACGTGGTGCCGCTGGAGCCCACGGCAGAGGGCAAGGAACGGGCGCTCATCGTGTACTTCACACATCCGCACTGGAGCGGCGAGGATATCGACGGCATGACGGCGGACCCCAAGAGCCACCTCAGCCACATTCGGGCCGCAGTGCTACAGGTTCACAACGGCGACTTGGTCTGTATTGACGCCTGACGGCACGACAAAAGGCCGAACTCCGGAACTATAAGCCAGCGGTCGCTGGCACCGGTCCGGATGTTCGGCCCTTTGCCGGGCTCGCGCCGGGCGGCGCCAATGGGCGCCGCCCGGCATATCTATCTGAGTTCAGGCCCCACTGGTTATCAGGCCCGCCGCGGGGAGCCGAGTTCCACCGGGTCTTCGTCGGTAAGGTAGGCGAGTTCCGAGTGGGCGGCGAGGTCGATGCCGCGCATTTCGTCCTCGGGCTTGATGCGAAGGCCCAGCGTCCGGTCCAGGATCTTGGCCAGGATCCAGGTGATGCCGAAGGAGTACACCAGCACGGTGACGGTGGCCAGGGCCTGGACTCCCAGCAGTTCAACGCCGCCGCCGTAGAACAGGCCGTTGACGGCGTTCGGGGCCGCATCGGTGGCGAACAGGCCGATCAGAAGGGTGCCAAGGATGCCGCCCACCAGGTGGACGCCCACGACGTCGAGCGAATCGTCGTAGCCAAGGCGGAACTTCAGTTCGATGGCGAGGGAGCAGACGGCACCGGCGATGGCGCCGATGGCAAGTGCGCCCAGCGGGCTGACCGCGCCGCAAGCAGGCGTAATGGCAACCAAGGCCGAGATCAGGCCGGACGCTGCGCCCATGCTGGTGGCTGCGCCGTGGCGGAGGCGCTCAACCAGCGCCCAGGCGAGGAGCCCGGCGGAGGCGGCCACGGCAGTGTTGAGGAAGACGACCGAGGCGGACTGGCCTGCGGAGAGTGCGGAGCCGGCATTGAAGCCGAACCAGCCCACCCAGAGGAGCCCTGCACCAACCAGCACTAGCGGCCGGCTGTGCGGCTTGGTGTGTTCCATCTTGGGCCAGCCAGAGCTCTTGCCTAGGACAAGCGCCAGGGCCAGGGCCGCGGCACCGGCGTTCATGTGCACTGCCGTTCCGCCGGCAAAGTCGATTGCCTTGATGCCGCTGGCGATCCAGCCGCCGGTGACGCTGCCATCGGCCGAGGAGAATGCGAACACCCAGTGTGCGATGGGGAAGTAGACGATGGTGGCCCAGATCCCGGCAAACAGCATCCAGGCGCCGAACTTCATGCGTCCGGCTGCCGCTCCCGCAACCAGGGCAGTTGTGACACACGCGAAGAACAGCTGGAATGCAGCGAAGAGTATGACTGGAATCGATGCTGCCTCGTCTGCGGCGAGCAACTGCCCCATGCCCGGGAATTCGGTGACGTCACCGATCAGTCCCAGGCCGCCCACGGAATTGCCGAAGGCCATCGAGTAGCCGAAGAGTGCCCAGAGCACAGCCACCAGGCTGGCGCCTCCGAAGCACATCATCATCATGTTAAGAATGCGTCGAGACCCCACCATGCCCCCGTAAAACAGGGCCAGGGCCGGGATCATCATGCAGACCAGCGCCGAGCTGGCCAGAATCCAAGCGACATTTCCCGAATCCATGGGAAACCCCTTTCGTGATGCGAAGAGAGAACGGAAATTGCCCGTCAGAGCCGCTCCGGAGGAGGGACGCGGAGTCAGTCCGCGTTTATCGGAGGGCAGCTAGTGCCGTCTGGTTCCAACTGTATGGCTGCAGTTCCGCGGTGGGTTTCTGGCCGGTAAAATCAACGTTTCAGTCACGGGCACGCGAGTTTCACAGGTCACTCAAACGAACTTTGGATCCAGGGAATTCCGGGACCACGGCCGAGCAGGGGTGAGTCGCCCGTTTCCATGGTGAACTCGCGTGCTGAGTGTGCGCTAGATGAGACCCTGCGCAAGCATGGCGTCAGCTACCTTGACGAAGCCGCCGATGTTGGCGCCCAGTACGTAGTTGCCGGGCTCGCCGTATTCGTCGGCGGTTGAAGCGCAGCGGTGGTGGATTCCCACCATGATCTCGGTGAGCCGCTGTTCTGTGTGCTCGAAGGACCAGGAATCGCGGCTGGCATTCTGCTGCATCTCCAGCGCCGACGTCGCCACGCCGCCTGCGTTCGCGGCCTTGCCCGGCCCGAACAGCACACCGGCATCCTGGAACACCGAGACAGCGTCGCGGGTGGAGGGCATGTTGGCGCCTTCGCCGATCGCGACCAGGCCGTTGCGGACCAACCGCGCGGCAGCATCGCCGTCGAGCTCGTTCTGCGTGGCGCAGGGCAGCGCCACCGTTGCGTCGACATCCCACACCGATCCGGCTTCCACATAGGAAACGCCGGGGCGGCGCACTGCATAATCCTTGAGGCGTCCGCGTTCAACTTCCTTGACCTCGCGGAGGAGCGCGACGTCGATTCCCGCCTCATCCACGATGTAGCCGGAGGAGTCGGAGCAGGCCACCACGCTGGCACCGAGCGTCTGCGCCTTGGCAATGGCGTTGATGGCCACGTTGCCGGAACCCGACACCACCACGCGCTGCCCGTCGAAGGAGGACCCACGGGTTTTCAGCATCTCCTGGGTGAAGATGACGGTGCCAAAGCCGGTGGCTTCCGGCCGCACCAGGGAGCCGCCCCAGGACATGCCTTTCCCGGTGAGGACGCCGGATTCGTAGCGGTTCGTGATGCGCTTGTACTGCCCGAAGAGGTAACCGATTTCACGGCCGCCGACGCCGATATCACCGGCCGGTACATCGGTGTACTCGCCGATGTGACGGTAGAGCTCGGTCATGAACGACTGGCAGAACCGCATCACTTCGGCATCGCTGCGGCCGCGCGGGTCGAAGTCCGAGCCGCCCTTGCCGCCGCCGATGGGCATGCCGGTGAGGGCGTTCTTGAAGATCTGCTCGAAGCCCAGGAACTTCACAATGCCCAGGTAGACAGAGGGGTGGAAGCGCAGGCCGCCCTTGTAGGGACCAAGGGCGGAGTTGAATTCGACCCGGAAGCCACGGTTGATCTGCACGCGGCCGGAGTCGTCGGTCCACGGGACGCGGAAGATGATCTGGCGTTCGGGCTCGCAGAGCCGCTCCAGGATGGCGGCTTCAAGCAGCTCGGGGTGCCGGTCGTGGACGGGGCCAAGGCTCTCAAAGACCTCGGTCACTGCCTGGTGGAATTCAGCTTCACCTGGGTTCCGCGCCAGTACCGTACTCCGGATGGCCTCAAGCCGAGCGTCCACGCCGCCTCCTCTAATTCAACAGTTATTCCACCCAATGGTAGCAAAATTTCATTTTGCGGAATCCAATGCCGCGAATGTCACACTCTTCAACGGCTGACCGGCTGCCGGAGCCAGGGCCTCGTGGGTGTCTGGCCCAGCCTGTCGTTGAAGTCCTGGGCTTCCCGGTAGTAATCCAGCAGGCTCAGCCGGGAAGCGGCTCCCGGGTCCAGGATGACCACGGCCCTCCGGTGCAGCTGGAGCACCGACGCGGGGCAGTGGGCGCTGACCGGCCCTTCCACCATGGCCTGGACAGCGGCTGCCTTGTTCTCGTCCATTGCCACCAGCACTGCCAGTTTGGCGTCGCGGATGGTCCCGAGGCCCTGCGTCAGGCACAGCCGGGGCACATCGCCGTCGGGAAAGAACCGCGCGTTGTCAGCCCGCGTGGCCCCGGCGAGGGTCTTCACCCGGGTCCGCGAGGCAAGGGACGACGTCGGCTCGTTGAACCCGATGTGCCCGTTGGCGCCGATGCCCAGGATCTGGATGTCCACACCCCCGCCGGCGGCGATGGCTGCCTCATAACGGTCAGCTTCGGCCACCAGGTCCGACGCGTCTCCCTGCGGGGTAAAGAGCCGTTCCAGGGGCAGGTCCACCTGGTCGACGAACTCCCGCCGGATGGTGGAGTAGTACGACTGCCCGTGCTCCGGCGGCAGGCCCGCGTATTCGTCCAGCGTGAAGCCGGTGACCTGGCTGAAGCTGAGCTGCTCCTCACGGTGCCGCCGGATGAGCTCCTGGTAGGTGGATCGCGGGGAGCCGCCGGTCGCCAGCCCCAGCACTGCCGGCCCTTGCCGGACCCGGGCTTCGATGATGTCCGCTGCCCGGGCTCCTACGTGGTCGGCGGACTCACACAGAACTATCTGCACGGTCATTCCTTTCCTGCGTTTGTGGTGTGCCGGCGCGGTAGGCCTGCACGAGTTCAAGTTCTTCGGTGGTCACCAGCACGTCCGCCCGGAAACCCTGGGCAATGGCTCCCACCCGGTGGGGGCCAAGCCGATCCAGGCCCATCAGCCGCGCCGGAGTGGAGGATGCCGCCACGACGGCATCGGCCAGGGGAACGCCCCACTCAACGCAGCGGCGGACGTTCTCCAGCAGGTGGCTCGTCGCTCCGGCGATCGCCCCGGGACCGGACACCTCCCCTGCGTGGGCCCCTCCCCTTGCCGGTTTCAGCCGCGCCACCCGGTCCTGGACCAGCACGTCCAGGCTGCCGAGAGTGTACTGGCCGTCGGACATGCCCGCCGCTGCCATCGCATCCGTGATGAGCGCAATGGAGCGGGGTCCCACCAGCCCGAAGACCATACGGACGATCTCCGGGTCCAGGTGCACGCCGTCGGCAATCAGTTCCAGCACCATCTGCCCGGGAGACTGCTTGGCCGCCTGCAGCAGGACTGCGATGGGTCCGGGCGTGCGGTGGCCCAGCGGGGGCATCCGGTTGAACAGGTGCGTGGCCGACCACGGGCCGCCAACCCCACCGTTTGCGCCGCCCAGGACTTCCCGGGTGCGGGAAGCCGTAGCGGCGGTGTGGCCAAGGGAAGGCACGACGCCGTGATCCCGGCAGAGCTGCACCAGCTCGGCAAAGTGCGGGGTTTCGGGGGCAAGAGTCATTGACCGCACGGTCCCTCGTCCCGCCTCAAGCCACTGCTGCAGGAGCGCCGGGTCGCCGTCGATGATGGCTGCCGGGTCCTGGGCCCCGCACATGCTTGTGGTGATGAAGGGTCCTTCCAGGTGCAGGCCGGCCAGGGTGCCGTCCTGCACCAGGTCCCGCAGCACCTCGATCTGTTCCAGCAGTACCTGCGACGGCGCCGAGACCAGCGAGGCGAGCACCGACGTCGTGCCCTGCGCTGCATGGTGGCCGGCAGCCAAGCGCGCGCCGTCCGCATCCGCGGAGAAAGTGTGCCCCACGGCACCGTGGCAGTGCACGTCCACGAGTCCTGGCAGGATGAGCGGCACTTGCCGGAGGTCGGCGTCGAAACCGTCCGGCAGGTCCGACGTCGGGCCGCACCACACGATGTTCCCTCCGGCCATCACCACGGTGCCGTCGTCGATCACCGCAGTACCGGGGAGTCCGGTGACGAGGCGGCCCCGCAGCCCCACCCCGCCGCCGGCCGCGCTGCCCCGGGCCGACGAAGGCTCAGCTGGCATCGGCTTTGGCCATGGAGCCGTTTTCGTCGTTTTCATCTTCGCGGCCCATGGTGCGCAGGTTCCAGCGACGGATCACAAAGCGGAACACCACGTAGTAGATGGCGGCGTAGCCCAGCCCGATGGGGATCAGCCACAGCGGATTCTGTGCGATGCCGAAGTTCAGGACGTAGTCGATCGCCCCTGCCGAGAAGCCGAACCCGTGATGGATGCCGAGGAAGTTGACCAGCATCATGGACGTCCCGGTCAGGAAGGCATGGACGACGTACAGCGGCCAGGCCACGAACATAAACGAGAATTCCAGCGGTTCGGTGATCCCGGTGAGGAAGGCCGTGAGACCCGTGGAGAGCATGATGCCGCCCACGAGCTTCTTCTGCGACGGCTTGGCTTCCTGCCAGATGGCAAGGGCGGCCGCGGGAAGGGCGAACATCATGATGGGGAAGAATCCGGTCATAAAGACGCCGGCGGTGGGATCCCCGGCGAAGAACCGGTTCAGGTCGCCGTGGGCACCGTCATAGTCGCCGATGATGAACCAGACGATGGAGTTCAGGATATGGTGCAGTCCCAGCGGAATGAGCAGCCGGTTGAGGACACCATAGACCCCGCTGCCCACCACGGTGTTGTCCGCCACCGTGTTGCCCACGGCAGTCAGCCCGTTGTTGAACAGCGGATACAGCAGCGCCATGACCACGCCGATCACGATCGCGGCGAAGGACGTCAGGATGGGCACCAGGCGGCGGCCCGCGAAGAATCCCAGCCAGTCCGGCAGGGTGGTGCGGTGGAAACGCTGCCAAAGCAGCGCCGTCGTCAGGCCCATCACAATGCCGGCCAGCACGCCGTAATTGATGACGGGGTCCTTGCCGCCCTCCGGGGCGGCTCCCAGCACCAGCGGGGCCATGACTTTGAAGACATTGGTCAGGACCAGGAATCCGACGACGGCGGCAAGGGCCGTGGAACCGTCACCCTTTTTGGCGAAGCCGAAGGAGATGCCGACGGCAAAGAGCAGCGGCAGGTTCTCGAACAGGGCGCCGCCGGCGGCGCCGATGACCTGGGCGACGGTGGTCAGGGATTCGAACCTTCCCAGCAGGTCGTCCTGGCCCAGGCGCAAAAGCAGCGCCGCCGCGGGGAGGGCCGCGATGGGCAGCATAAGGCTTCGGCCGAAGCGCTGCATGTTCTGCAGAGCCTTGCCGCTGCCCTTGGCCTTGCCCGGGACCGGGGCGGCCAGCGGGGCGGCCCCGGCGGAAGCTGATGGGTTTTCCGTGGTCATAATGTTCCTCGTCTCGAAGAGGGTGGCGCTTGTGCGGGGATGGTTGATTCAGTAGAGTCTAGCTAACTGGTTATAACCAGTGACAACCATCACTGTGAAGGGCGCCGACCTCAGTTGTCAACCTCAAGCCGTAAAAAAGCTTCCGGACCCGGCGTCATTCACCGCGAAACGAACTCAGGAGTGGACATGTCCAAAGCAGAAATCATCCTCGCCGCCCTTGGCGGCGCCGAGAACGTCGAAGAAATCGAGGGGTGCATCACCCGCCTGCGCACCGAGGTGGTGGACTCCTCCCGGGTTGACGAGGCCGCACTCAAGGCCGCGGGTGCCCACGGCGTCATGATGTCCGGCACCGTGGTCCAGGTGGTTGTGGGCCCGGAAGCCGAAAGCCTCGCCGAAGACATCCAGGACCTGATGTGAGCAGCCCTGAGGTGAGCACGCCGGACGTGAGCACGGCACCGGCCCATGTCATCAGCGTTGTCTCCCCCCTGCCGGGCCGGCTCATTCCCCTGAATGAGGTCCCGGACCCCGTGTTCGCCAAGGGGCTTGTGGGTGGCGGCGCCGCCGTAGTCCCCGACGACGACGCCGGCGTCCTCACCGCCGTCGCACCGCTGGACGGCCGGGTCATCAAGGTCATGCCCCACGCCTACATCGTCCAGCACGCGTCCGGGCCGGCCGTGCTGGTCCACGTCGGCATCGACACCGTCGGCCTGAAGGGCGAGGGCTTCACCGTGCTCGCGCAGAAGGGCGACCAGGTCCGTGCCGGGGACCCCATGATCACCGTGGACGTGACACTGGTCCGCTCAATGGACCTGAGCATGTGCAGTCCCGTGGTGATCCTGGACAGCGCGGCGGACGCCATCGAACCTCCGGCCTCCGGTGGCCGCGTGGAAGCAGGCGGCCACCTGTTCAAAATTCCCGGAAAATAGGAGACATGGATACGGCAGGGGAACTAAAACACGTCTGGGTCCGCAGGCAACTCCAGGACCTGGTGTCCAGCACGCTGCGGCCCGGGGACGCCCTGCTGGGCGAGCGGCAGCTGGAGGAGCAGTTCGGCGTCTCGCGGATCACGGTGCGGCGAGCCATTTCTGACCTGGTACAGGACGGCGCATTGGTGCGGATCAAGGGGAAGGGCACGTTCGTCTCCCACGGGCTGGTGCGTTCCACCCTGCACCTGGCCTCGTTCAACGAGGACATGCGGGCAGCCGGATTCGAACCCAGCACACGGGTCATCAACGCCTCCTCGGCAGTGCCGCCGGCGGCGGCCGCCGATCACCTCGGGCTGGCGCCCGGGGAAACTGCCTTTCGCGTCCGCAGGCTGCGGCTCGCAAACGGCGCTCCCGTCAGTGTGGACGAATCGTGGCTGCCGCCCGCGCTGGTCCCCGGGCTGCTCTCGGAAGACCTGACGGGGTCCCTTTACCTGGCCCTCGGCGCCGCGGGGCACCCGGTGCAGCATGCCGAACAGACCGTCGAGGCCGCCGCCGCCCCGGAGGAGACCGCCGCCCTGCTGGACATCGAACCGGGGGCGCCCGTCCTGCTCTTCCGGCGGCGTTCGTTCACCGGCCAGGAGGACCCCGGCACGCCCATCGAATACGCCGTCTCAACGTACCGCTCGGACCGGTACCAGGTGTCCATGCGGCTGGGCGCGGGCTAAGGCAGGACTGCCGCGCCGCACGAATGCCTCTGGCTCTGGCTGGTGTCATCCCGCCCCCGTTCCCCAACTGAGTAGCGCTATCAGTCGTTTTCAGCATCGTTTTGAGCGCGCAAACCGTCACTTGACGCTACTTAGTTGGGCCGGTAGGCACCTGACGTGAAACCATACGGACCATGGCCCAGAAGATTGCGTACCAGGGTGAGCCCGGCGCCAACTCCAATATCGCGTGCATGCAGATGTTCCCCCAGCTGGAAAGCGTTCCCTGCGCCAGCTTCGAGGACGCCTTCGAGCTGGTCTCCAGCGGCGAGGCGGAGCTGGCGATGATTCCGATTGAGAACTCGATCGCCGGCAGGGTGGCGGACATCCACATCCTGCTCCCCCAGTCGCACCTGCAGATCGTGGGCGAATTCTTCCTGCCCATCCACTTTGACCTGCTGGGCATTCCGGGCAGCACCATCGAGGCGGCCACGGAGGTACACAGCCACATCCACGCCCTGGGCCAGTGCCGCCGCCTGATCCGGGAGGCCGGACTGCGTCCCGTCATTGCCGGGGACACCGCCGGATCCGCCCGGGAGGTCCGCGAGTGGAACGACCCCACCAAGCTGTCCCTCGCTCCCCCGCTCGCGGCCGAGATCTACGGCCTTGAAGTGCTGGCATCGCGGGTCGAGGACGACCCCTCCAACACCACCCGTTTTGTGGTCCTGGCGCGGGAAAAGCAACTGCCCACCCGGGAAGAGCTGCCCGGACCGGCCGTGACCAGCTTTGTGTTCCGCGTCAGGAACGTCCCGTCGGCGCTGTTCAAGGCGCTGGGCGGCTTCGCCACCAACGGCGTGAACATGACCCGGCTGGAAAGCTACATGGTGGGCGACGAATTCGCCGCCACCATGTTCATGGTGGACGTGGAAGGACACCCCGAGGACCTGCCGTTGCGCCTGGCCCTTGAGGAACTGGATTTCTTTACCACCGAAGTCCGCATCCTGGGCGTCTATCCCGCCGCCGAATTCCGGACCGCGCAGGCAGTCACTGCCTGATCGCCGGCCGCTGGAGGGGAGCGAAAAACGCGGCGAGTTCAGCCGTCCCGCCCAGTGGCAGGACGTTGGCCACGTACTGGTCCGGCCGCACCACCACCACCACGCCGCCGCGGTCCAGGCCCCGGAGCTCGAAGATGTCAGCGGCGGGATCGGTGGCGTAGACCTTCTCGTAGTCCGTCAGGCGGAATGGCCCCACTGACGGCTTGAACGCCGCCGGAACGGCACCGATATCAATGTTTGTGTGGTCCTGCTGGTAGATGACCTTCACATCGAACCACGCGTCCCGGTCAGCGCCCGACGGCGTAGCAGCCAGCGGTGATTCCGGCGAGTTCGCGATCCACTCGGCGAAGCCGGAGACGGACGACGCGTGCCCGGCCGCTGCCGCGTCGGCGAAGACGTAGATGCGCCACCGGCCGTCCGCTGTGGCGTGGTGGCCGAGATGCATCGGGTTGCCGTCGCATACCCGCACCACGGGCGCGGACTTGAACCGTTTGCCGATGGGGAAGCCGGCGGCCAGGTGCTGGTGCACCGGTTCTGCGGTAATCATGGACGGCATGTACTGGGTCATGAAGCCCGCGGGGAACTCGGCGGTGCTGACGTAGAAGTCCTCAAGCTCGGAGGGGTTGGCAAACTCCTCCGGCTTCTTCGCCATCATGGTGGACCACTCTTTGTCGAAATCGATCAGGTTCTTCGCCACCACCTGGCGCTCGGCCGAGTATGTGGCCAGCAGGCTGGCGGGGCTGCGGCCCTCGAGCACATGTCCGAGCTTCCAGCCGAGGTTGAAGCCGTCCTGCAGGGAGACGTTCATGCCCTGGCCGGCCTTGGCGCTGTGCGTGTGGCAGGCATCGCCGGTGATGAACACGCGGGGTGTGCGCGCCCCGCGCTGGTCCGGCAGGACGTCGTCGAACCTGTCCGTGAGGCGGTGGGCGACCTCATACACGCTGTGCCAGGCGACGTTGCGGACATCCAGGGTATAGGGGTGCAGGATGGTGTTCGCGTGGCTGATGATCTGCTCGATGGTGGTGCTGCGCACGGCGCCGTGGTCCTCCGGCGCGACCTCGCCGAGGTCAACGTACATGCGGAAGAGGTGCCCGCCTTCGCGCGGGATCAGCAGGATGCTGCCGCCCGCACCGGACTGGATGGCGCATTTTGTGCGGATGTCGGGGAAGTCCGTGACGGCGAGGACGTCCATGACTCCCCACGCGTGATGGGCCTGGTCGCCGGCCATGGTGCAGCCGATCGATTCGCGCACCTTGCTGCGGGCGCCGTCCGCGCCGACGACGTACTTGGCCCGGACAACGCGGGTCTTGCCCTCGTCAGGTCCTGAAGTGTGGACGAGCCTCACGGCGACCGGGTATTCGCCGTCGCCGATTTCGAGGCTGCGGAACTCATAGCCGTAGTCGGGCGACATCCGCGCGGGCGCGTTGGCCATGTACTCGGCGAAGTAGTCCAGCACGCGGGCCTGGTTGACGATCAGGTGCGGGAACTCGCTGATGCCCGTGGGGTCGTCCGTCGTGCGGGCGGCACGGGCGATCCGGGAGTGGTCGGCGGGGTCCGGTTTCCAGAACGCCATTTCGGTGATGCGGTACGCCTCGGCGGTGATGCGCTCCGCGAACCCGAACGCCTGGAAGGTTTCGACGCTGCGGGCTTGGATACCGTCCGCCTGGCCGATGACGAGCCGCCCGGGGCGGCGCTCCACGATGCGCGTGGTGACGCCGGGGAACCGGGAAAGCTGGGCCGCAGCGAGCATGCCCGCAGGACCGGTGCCCACGATGAGCACATCCACGTCGTCGGGAAGCTCGGCAGGCCGGTCCAGACCGACGCCGGATGCTGGCTGGACCCGCGGGTCACCGGATACATAACCGTGGTGGTGGAACTGCACGGGCTTTCCTCACTTCGTTGTGTGGCTGGCAGGCATCGAGTTCGATAATAGAACTCGATGTTCTATATATGAATCCCGCCTTGAAGTGGAAGTCTACGCGGCCGTGACGCAGGCCACAACCGGCCCGTTCGTCCGTGAGCCCGGGTCACCGGCGTCCTACCCCATCGCCGGCGCTACCGAAGTTCCGGAACTGAACTGGCGGCGGGCCCAGCGGGCGAGTTTCTTGCCCTTGCCCTTCCACCAGTTGTCCTCGTCCTTGTCGTGGTGCAGGCGGAAGATGATCGCCACCATCACAAACATCGACATGCCAACATCCATCCAGGACCAGGCCAGCGCGTCGATCAGTACACTCATGCCGGAGGCGATGATGGACGGAACGGCCAGCGTCCGGAAGACCGTGCTGGCCACGTAGCGCCGGTGCGACCTCGGTACGGACAGCGCCCGCACCATGTCAAAGCACATGCACACCACCACGACGGCCTGACCGGCGGCAAGCAGAATCAGCCCAACGCTGGACCCTGCGAACATAAGGACTGAAGAACCAAACACGATAAACCCCCAGAGGCTCGAACCCTGCGCTGTGAGACCCAGCTGCAGTTCCATTCAAGCCAGTGGGGGTGGTCCGGTCACGAGTAGTGGGTACTCGCTTTTCCGGCATCAGACAAGCGTTGTACTTGCCTCAGATGAGCATCGCCTGCCGCACATTGGCCGCCGATCCGGCGCCGCCGGCTCCCGAGGAGGAAACCCTTCCGGCCGAAAGGACGTAGTAGCTGTCCGCGGCATGGAGGGCAAAACCGATGTGCTGCTCCACCAGGAGGATGCTCATGCCGTTGCGCTGGGACAGCTTGAGGATGGTCGCTTCGATCTCGGCTACAACGTTGGGCTGGATGCCTTCGGTTGGTTCGTCCAGGATCAGAAGGCGCGGCCCGGTGATCAATGCCCGGGCAATGGCAAGCTGCTGCCGCTGGCCACCCGACAACAGCCCGGCCCGCCGTGCCAGCAGCGGCCGGAGCGCGGGAAACAGATCGAGGGCCTCTGCCACGCGTTCAGTGCCGTTCCTGCGCCCGTCCGCGATGAGCTGCAGGTTCTCCATAACGGACAGCTGCCCGAATGCCTGCTGGCCCTGCGGTACATAGGCCATGCCCCGCGCCACCCGCTGGTGCGGGCGGAGGGCCGAGATGTCCTCCCCGTCCAGGGTGATGCGTCCGGCCATGGGTTTGAGGAGCCCGACGACGGCGCGCAGCAGCGTCGTTTTGCCGGCGCCGTTGTGCCCCAGAACCGAGACGACGGCTCCCTCCCGGACGCTCACGCTCACCCCGGAGATCACCTGGGTACGGCCGTAACCGGTCTGCAGATTTTCGATTTCGAGCATCAGTGGCCTTCCGTTGCCGAGGTCCCCAGGTACACGTCCTGCACCTTCTTGTCGGCCTGCACCTGCGCTACGCTTCCCTCACTGAGGACCTTGCCCGCGGCAAGGACAGAGACCGATGTAGCGAACTCCCGGACGAAGTCCATATCGTGCTCAATAACCAGCGTGATCCGGTTGGCTGCGATGCGGCGCAGTAGCTCGCCGGTTTCCCCGCGCTCGTCCTGGCTCATCCCCGCGATTGGCTCGTCCAGGAGGAGCACGTCCGAGTTCTGCACCAGGAGCATCCCGATTTCCAGCCACTGCTTCTGTCCGTGGGCGAGGATCCCTGCCTTCTTGTCCGCCGCGCCTGCCAGGCCGATGATTTCCAGGGCCTCTTCCACGGCTGGTTCCACGGAGTTCCGGCGGCGCAGCATTTGGAGCGGGCTCCGCCCGGAGCCCGCTGCGATATCGAGGTTCTGGAGTACGGAAAGGTTCTCAAACACGCTTGCGGTCTGGAACGTGCGCCCTACGCCCAGCCGGGCGATCTGGTGCACTTTGCGGCCGAGGATCTCTGTGCCCGTATGGTTGACCGATCCCGTGGCCGGCACCAGGCCGGTGATGGCATCAATTACCGTCGTTTTCCCGGCACCATTGGGTCCGATCAAGAACCGCAGGTCGCCCTGGATCACCTCAAGGTCGACGTTGTCCACGGCGAGGAATCCGTCAAAGGAAACCGAGAGGTTACGGACTTCGAGGTATTTTGGCCGGCCGCGGCGCCATCCCCCGGCCTGGGGCTCCCCGTCAGGGAGCAGCGTGGGCGTCGTCATCTGCTGACCTCCTCAGGCTTGGTGGCTCGCTCTTCAACGTCGGGATCTGGCGCGTCGGGCGGCGCTACGGGAGTTGACGCGTCGGGCGGCGTTCTGCGCCGCCTGCCCAGCAGCGCCGGCAATGAGGCAAGCCCGCCCGGCATAAACCCGATGACCAGGACAAACAGCAGGCCCTGGAAGTACACCCAGAAGGACGGGAAAGTGGATGACAGGCTGGACTGGGCCGCGGCGACGCAGACGGCGCCCAGGACCGGCCCCAGGAGGGTGCCGCGGCCGCCGATTGCGACGCCGATAAGGAATGCGATGGACGGGATCACGCCAACGTCCGCAGGCGAGATGATCCCGACGATCGGGACGAACAACGCCCCTGCGACGCCTGCCAGGACGGCGGCAGCCACGTAGATGACGGTTTTGACGGTCGCCGGATCGTAGCCCAGGAAGCGGACGCGCTCCTCCTGGTCCCGGACCGCCACCAGCAGCTCGCCGAAACGGCTGTGCATCAGCTGCCGGGCAATGGCGAGCGACAGCAGTAGGACCACCGCCGCGATCATGTACAGCATGAGCTTGTTGTTCGGGTCCTTCAGGTCAAAACCGAAGAAGGACCGGAATCCGTTCAGTCCGTTGGACCCTCCGGTTGTAGCCTGCTGGCCAATCAGGAACACTGCGAAGGCCGCCGCCAGCGCTTGGCTGAGAATCGCAAAATAGGCACCTTTGACGCGGCGCTTGAAGATCGCCAAGCCCAGGACGAGTGCCACCAGCCCCGGAACCAGGACCACGGCGAGGAGCGTCACTGCGGGGCTCCGGAACGGTTCCCACCAGCCGGGAACGTCGCCGCTGCCGTAGAGGGACATGAAGTCCGGCACCCCCGAGCCGCCGAAGAGCGATGCGTCGGCCAGCTTCATGTGCATGGCCATGATGTAGGCCCCGAGTCCGAAGAACACCCCCTGGCCCAGGGTCAGCATGCCGCCGCGTCCCCACGCCAGGCCGATGCCGACTGCCACGATGGCAAAGCAGAGGAACTTCCCCAGCAGGCCGAGGTTGAACGCCGGAAGCACCGCGGGTGCAACGCCCAGGAGCAGGACCGCACCAAGGGTGAATCCGGCCACGGTTCCCAAGCGCCCGCGCAACAGGCTTTTCATGCCAGGCTCCTTGTTTTGAGGCTGAAGATGCCCTGCGGCCGAAGCTGGAGGAACACCACAATCACGATCAGGATCAGGACCTTGCCGATGCTGGCCGTCGTCGAGTACTCGAAGACGGACTGCAGCACTCCCAGGGCAAAGGCAGCGATGACTGCCCCCTTGATCTGGCCGATACCCCCGGCCACCACCACCAGGAAGGCATCCACAATGTAGTTGGTGCCGAGGTATGGGCTTGTTGAACCTATGAGTGTGACCGCGACGCCGGCGATGCCTGCCAGGCCCGAACCGATGAAGAACGTCAGTTGGTCGCTGCGCCGGGTTGACACCCCACTCGTTTCCGCGAGGTCCCGGTTCAGCACAACGGCCCGGATACGGCGCCCGAGCGGCGTGGCCTTCAGGAGGAGGACCAGGCCGGCGAGGCACAGCAGCGAGAGCCCCAGGATAAAGAGCCTGGTCAGCGGGATGGGAGCGCCCAGCAACTCGATGTTCCCCTGCAACCACCCCGGTGCGCGGACATCGACGCTGGGTGCCCCGAAGATGTCACGTGCGGCCTGCTGCAGGATCAGGGCCACGCCGAAAGTGACCAGGAGGGTGTCCAGGGGCCGGTGGTACATGCGGCGCAACAGCACCGCTTCGAGCACCAGCCCCAGGACACCTCCCGCCAGGAAGCCTGCGGGAATGGACACCAGCAGCGATACGCCGGCGTCGGAGATGGCCTGCTGGACCACAAAGGCCGTGTAGGCCCCGGCCATCATGAACTCGCCGTGGGCCATGTTGATGACCCCCATCTGGCCGAAGGTCAACGACAGTCCCAGTGCCGCCAGGAGCAGCACGGAGCCGAGGCTGAGTCCGGCGAACATCTGCCCTATCAGGAGTTCCATTCCAGCAGGCCTTTCCTCGATGTTTCCGCGGCCGTTACTTGGCCAGGTCCTTGGCCCAGTCGTAAGTGGCCAGGAACGGATCCGGTTCAACCGCCGCCGGCGATGACCACACCGTGTCGATCAGGCCCTCCGCGTTGATCTTGCCGATGCGGGGGGTCTTGGTGATGTGGTTGTTCTCCCCGTTGACCGTGACCAGGCCCTCAGGCGCCTCGAAGGTCACCCCGTCCGCGGCGGCCTGCACCTTGTCCACCTCAAAGGATCCCGCCTTCTCCACCATTGCCGTCCAGAGGTACAGGGAGGTGTAGGCGGCTTCCATGGGGTCGCTCGTTACGCGCTCGGTGCCGAACTTCGCCTTGAACGCCGCGACGAACTTCTTGTTGGCCGGCGTGTCCAGGGTCTGGTAGTAGTCCCAGGCAGTCAGCTGGCCTTCGACGTTGTCCAGGCCGACGCCGGGGACTTCCTCCTCGGCGATGGACACGGAGACCACGGGCATGGTGTCGGCGGTCAGGCCAACGCTCTTGTACTGGCGGAAGAAGGCCACATTGCTGTCGCCGTTGAGGGTATTGAAGACCGCGTCGGCCTTGGAGTCCCGGACTTTGTTAACGATGGTGGAGAATTCCGTGGAGCCCAGCGGGGCGTACTCCTCGCCGAGGACTTCGATGCCCTTGGCCGCGGCGTAGGCCTGGATGATTTTGTTGGCTGTTCGCGGGAAGACGTAGTCACTGCCGACCAGGAACAGGGACTTGGTTCCCTGCTCGGCCAGGTAGTCCAACGCCGGGATGATCTGCTGGTTGGTGGTGGCACCGGTGTAGAAGATGTTCTTCGACGACTCCAGGCCCTCGTACTGCACCGGGTAGAACAGCAGCGCGTCGTTGGCCTCAAACACAGGGAGCATCGCCTTGCGGCTTGAGGAGGTCCAGCCGCCGAATACCGCGGCCGTGCAGTCCTGCTGGATCAGTTTCCCGGCGCGCTCCGCGAACTTGGTCGGTTCGCTGGCGCCGTCCTCGCTGATGACCTCGAGCTGCTTGCCCAGGACACCGCCGGAAGCGTTGATTTCCTCGGCAGCCAGGGACAGGGAGTCGAAGACGGTGCTCTCGCTGATGGCCATGGTGCCGGACAGCGAGTTGATGAACCCGACTTTGACGCTGCTGCCCGAGGTGTCCACACAGGACGTGCCGCTGCTGGCGGTGGAGCGTGCGGACGCCGGATCCGAGATCTGGCTGCCGCAGCCTGCCAGGACAGTGGCCATGGCGGCTGCCGCCAAGGAATAGAAAGCGCGTTTGGTGACCGAAACCGTCATGTGTACCTGCTTCTCACTCCGCCGTTGCGCTGGGCAGCGGCTCGCCTCCGAGGTCCGTCAGAAGTGACCCCTTGCGATGAACGTAGGAGCGAATTGTTTCAACGCCTGCCCGGTTGGTTTCGAGACCGTTTCGGGGCGCTCGCCGGGCCGGCCGCGAGTTGAGGCACACGGCAGGCGGGCGGGAGAAAACCGCGGGAAAGCAGGCCCTGGGAGAGTTAACCTGCGGGAAACCTGCCGCGGCGTAACTTTGGCCCGGTTGCCGGACATAATCCGGTCCGGACGCCGGGAAACGGCTCTCACCTGCGGCTATGCGCAACACCCGAGCGGCGGGCAGGGCTATTTGCGCGTCGGCCGGCTCCCTGAGTGGCGCTATTCGCCCAGTGCCCTGGGCCGCCAGACCACGACGGACTGGGACCGCGCGCGGGGACGCTGGCCGCGGGCCAGGCTCACCACGTCGCCGGCGGCACCGGCTGCGAAGATCCGCGAATCGAGGGGGTCACGACGGCGGCCCAGCTCCTCGGTCAGCTCGCTCACCCTGCGCTGCAGCGCGGCCACCTGGTTCTCGAGCTCAAGGATCCGTTTAATGCCTTCGAGCGAGACGCCCTCGTGGGACAGCCGCTGGACTTCGCGCAGCATGTTGATGTCCCGCTGCGAGTAGCGGCGGGACTTCCCCGGCGCCCGGCTGGGCGAGACAATGCCCAGCCGGTCATACTGCCGGAGCGTCTGCGGGTGCATATCCGCCAGTTCAGCCGCGACGGAGATCACGAAGATCGGCTGGTCAGCGCTGATGTCCACGGTCTGCTCCGTTGCTTAGAGCCGGGCCTTGGCGGCCAGGCCTTCACGGACATCGGCGTCGGCGGTGGCTTCGGCAAAGGCCTTCACGGCCGCCTCGGCTTCCTTGTTCAGGTTCTTGGGAACCGCGACGTCGATGGTCACCAGGAGGTCACCGGTGGCCTTGGACGTCTTCACGCCGTGGCCCTTCACCCGGAGCGTACGCCCCGATGGCGTGCCGGCCGGAACACGGACCTTGACGGTCTCGCCGTCGATGGTGGGGACCTGGATGTCGGCGCCCAAGGCAGCTTCCGGAAAGGTGACCGGGACATGGATGCGGAGGTTGTCGCCGTCGCGCGTGTAAAACTCGTGCGGCTTGACGGACACGGCCACCATGAGGTCCCCGTTACCGGCCGGGCCGGGCTGGCCCTTGCCGCGGACGCGGACCTTCTGGCCGTCCTTGATCCCGGCGGGAACACGGACATCAATCACTTCACCGTTGGGCTCGCGCAGGCCGATGGAGGTGCCGCGGATGGAGCCCGCGAAGGAAATGGTGGTCGAAGCGGTGCGGTCCGCACCCTTCTGCGGGGTCCGCTGGAAGCCAGGCTGGGCCCCGAAGCCGCCACCGAACAGGTCAGCGAACTCAGGCGGAATGCCGCCGGCCGTGCTGAAGCCGCCGGCGTGGCGTCCGGTGCTACCGGTGAAGAGGCCACCGAACATGTCCTCGAACCCGCCGTTGGCGGCACCGGCCCCGCCCGGAGCGAACCGGGCGCCGCCGCCCATTGCCCGGATCGCGTCATACTGCTGCCGCTCGTCGGGGTCCGAAAGCACCGAATAGGCCTCGGAGATGTCCTTGAACTTCTTCTCCGAAGCGGCATTCCCGGCGTTGGTGTCCGGGTGATGCTGGCGGGCAAGTTTCCGGTAGGCCTTCTTGATGTCGGCGTCGGAAGCGTCCTTGGCGATACCAAGGATCGCGTAAAAGTCCTTGTCCACCCAATCCTGGCTAGCCAATGGCGTTTCCTTTCAAGAAGTTAATGGGTCGGTGGTTGAGCTTGCCGAAACCTGGGTTTCGACAAGCTCAACCACCGGGGTAATGCTAGGCCGGAACTGCGACGATGACCTGTGCTGCGCGGAGGACGCGTTCGCCTGACTTGTAGCCGGAGCGGAGCACCTGGCTGACGGTGTCAACCTCGATGTCCTCGCCCGGCTGCTGGATGAGGGCCTCGTGGATCGTGGGATCGAACTCCACTCCGGTCTCGTCAATGCGGACCAATCCGTACGTCTTCAGTGCGTTCTCCAGCTTGGTGGCGATCGCGGCGAAAGGGCCGTCGGTCAGGTCACCGTGCTGGCGGGCAGCATCGACGTCGTCCAGTACCGGCAGCAGGGAGTTCAGGACGCCGATGACGGCCATCTCCCCTGCCACGGCCCGGTCGCGCTCAACGCGCTTGCGGTAGTTGACGTATTCGGCCTGGAGGCGGAGGAGATCGTTCTTCAGCTCGGCAGCCTCAGCCTGTCCTGCACCCTGTGCCACCGATTCCTCCGCCGGCACCTCGATGCCGTTCAGGATTTCCTCGGCCTGGGCGAGTGCATCGCCGTCGCTGTCAACAGGCTCGCCAACTGGAGGCTCGCCCTCCGGGTGCCGGGCCTGCCCGGTCACCGGATCAACCTTGCGGTTGTCCCGGATGACCGGCTCCTGGTTCGCGGATGAGTTGTGCTCTTCCTCGTTACCGTGGTGCGGCATGGCTACTTCTTCGCTTCGTCTTCGTCGATGATCTCGGCGTCGACAATGTCCTCGTCAGCAGCCTTGTCACCGGCGGAGGCTCCACCAGCGGTGCCTTCGGCGCCTGCGGCACCGGTGGCACCGTCCGGCGAACCGGCGTGGGCGTAGATGGCCTCGCCGAGCTTCGACTGGGAAGCCTGGAGCTTCTCGAACGCGGTCTTCACGGCTGCGTCATCGGTGCCTTCGAGGGCCTTCTTGAGGGCGTCGACGTCGGCTTTGACCTCGGTCTTGACCTCTTCGGGCAGCTTGTCGGCGTTGTCGACGATCAGCTTGTCCACGGAGTACGCGAGCTGCTCGGCCGTGTTGCGGGTGTCGGTTGCCTCGCGGCGGGCCTTGTCCTCGGCGGCGTGCTCCTCGGCGTCACGGACCATGCGGTCGATGTCCTCCTTGGAGAGCGCAGTGCCGCCGGTGATGGTCATGGACTGTTCCTTGCCGGTGCCCTTGTCCTTCGCGGAGACGTGCACGATACCGTTGGCGTCGATGTCGAAAGTGACCTCGACCTGCGGGACGCCGCGCGGAGCCGGCGCGATGCCGGTCAGCTCGAACGTGCCCAGCGGCTTGTTGTCGCGGGTGAACTCGCGCTCGCCCTGGAAGACCTGGATGGCCACCGACGGCTGGTTGTCATCAGCCGTGGTGAAGGTCTCGGACCGCTTCGTGGGGATGGCGGTGTTGCGCTCGATCAGGTGCGTCATCACGCCACCCTTGGTCTCGATGCCGAGGGACAGCGGGGTGACGTCGATCAGCAGGACGTCCTTGCGCTCGCCCTTGAGGACACCGGCCTGGAGTGCAGCACCGACGGCCACGACCTCATCAGGGTTGACGCCCTTGTTCGGCTCCTTGCCGCCGGCGAGTTCCTTGACGAGCTCGTACACGGCGGGCATACGGGTGGAACCGCCCACGAGGACGATGTGGTCGATCTCGGAGAGCTTGATGCCGGCTTCCTTGATGACGTCCTGGAACGGCTTCTTGGTGCGGTCCAGCAGGTCCTTGGTGAGGTCCTGGAACTTGGCGCGGGTCAGCTGCTCATCCAGGTGGACCGGGCCGTCGGGGGTGACGGACAGGTACTGGAGGGAGACGTTGGTGCTGCTGGAAGAAGAGAGTTCCTTCTTGGCCTGCTCCGATGCCTCACGGAGGCGCTGCAGGGCGATCTTGTCCTTGGAGAGGTCGATGCCCTTGACCTTGAGCTGCTTGAGCAGGTAGTCAACAACGCGCTGGTCCCAGTCGTCGCCGCCGAGGTGGTTGTCACCCGCGGTGGAACGGACCTGGATGGTGGAGAAGTTGTCTTCGTCCTTGCCCACTTCGAGCAGGGAGACGTCGAAGGTTCCGCCGCCGAGGTCGAAGACCAGGATGAGTTCGTCTTCCTTGCCCTTGTCCAGGCCGTAGGCCAGTGCTGCCGCGGTGGGCTCGTTGACAATGCGGAGGACATTCAGGCCTGCGATTTCGCCGGCCTCCTTGGTGGCCTGGCGCTGGGCGTCGTTGAAGTAGGCAGGCACGGTGACGACGGCGTCGGTGACCTTCTCGCCCAGGTACGACTCGGCGTCGTTCTTCAGCTTCATGAGGATACGGGCGGAGATTTCCTGCGCCGTGTACTTCTTGTCGTCGATGGAGACGGACCAGTCAGTGCCCATGTGGCGCTTAACGGAGGCGATGGTGCGATCGATGTTGTTGACGGCCTGGCGCTTGGCGATCTCGCCAACCAGGACTTCGCCGGACTTGGAGAATGCAACGACGGACGGCGTGGTGCGGCCGCCCTCGGCGTTGGCAATAACGGTGGGCTCGCCACCTTCGAGAACGGAGACGACGGAGTTGGTGGTTCCGAGGTCGATACCTACTGCACGTGACATGTGTTGCTTCCTTCTTTCCTTGGAAACTTGCTGGCGCTCGTGTTGAGCGTTCTGCACTCAACTTTACTCATCGCGCAAGCCATGTCAATCCAAAGTTGAGCGGAGTACGCTCAACTTTGGATTTTTGGGTCACGGCACCGTCAGTTGAACCCCTGGAATTCCGGGGGTTTCAGGCAGAAAATCCGCTTCTCTGCCAGTAGTTCGCTGTGCGTGAACGGCGGCTAAGGGGTCTTGTCCTCGTCCACTTCCACCTCGCGTGCGCTGTCAACAGAGCCGGCGGCGCCGTAGTCGCCCTCAGGATAGCCAGCTTCCTCGGACTGATTCTCCGTGCCGCCCACCACTCCGGCCTCGCCGTAGTCGCCTTCTTCATACTGGCCACCCTCACCCTCCGGCCCGGGTTCGGTGCTGCCCTTGCGGCGATCTTCTTCAGGTGCGGTGTTCTCAGTCATGACGTGATCTCTCCTTCGAGTTTCCGCGTCCATCCGGGCGCATTTGGAGTCTACTCAGCCGGAGGCCGGCTATACAGAGGGGTGGCCGCTGCCCCCGGGGCGTCCCGCGGGTTTCCGTCAGGCACGAGCCCCGCCATCGCCGCGAGGACAGTGAGGTGATGTTCAAAGAGTTCGCCCCGGGCACGGAACGCATCCGGGCCATATTGGCCAAAAACCTCAAAACTCACGGCCCCGAAGATCGACGTCCACACGAGGGCACCGTTCGCCTGTAGTTCGTCCGGCATGGCGAGGCCGAGTTCGCTGCGGATCACTTCCAGGTCGTCGGACAGGGCAGAAGGCACGACGGCGGTGCGCGCCGGCTTGGTCAGCGCCCCTGCCCGGTAGGCGCCGTCCAGAATGCCGATCAGGCGGTAGATCACGCGCGTTCCCGGGGTTGTGGTCTGGCTCGAGGGGGCCTGGTAGCCGGGGACCGGGCTCCCGAACAGCAGGCCGTAGCGCGCAGGCTCCCGCAACGCCCATGCCCTGACAGCCCGGCCGAGCGCCTTGAACCTGCCATCGAAGTCGTGCTCCGGCACTGCGTTCACTGCGGCATCCACGGCGTCGCCGAGCTCACTGTAGGCATCCACCAGAAGCAGCGTGAGCAGCTCGTCGCGATTGGCCACGTAGCGGTAGACCGCGGAGGAGACCACGCCAAGATCCCTTGCCACGGCGCGGAGGGACAAGGCGGCCGCGCCGTGCGTTGCCAGGTGCTCCCTGCCCAGCCTGACGATGTCGGCAATGGTCTGGGCGCGGGCGCGCTCCCGCGGTGTCCGAAGGGTGGTTTCCGCGTCTGCGGCAGGGGTATCCATCGGTCCAGCATCACACAAAGCAGAGCAGTGTCAACAATTGAGAGCACTGCTCTTGACAGCCGTCGGCCGGGAGTACACACTATTGAGAGAGCGGTGCTCTCAATAGCGAAATCTTGAAGGGAAGTCATGAACGATCTGCAAGTAGTTACGGGCGCGGGGCCTGTGGGCTGGACGATCGCAGAACAGCTGGCGGAGCAGGGGAAAAACGTCAGGATCCTCACCCGCTCCACCAGCGGCCCCGACCACCCGCTGGTGGAGCGGGTGAAGGCCGACGTCCAGGATGCCGCCCAGCTGCGGGACGCCTTCGCGGGCGCCACCGCCGTCTTCCACTGCATCCACGGCTCCTCCTACACTGCGGACGCCTGGCAAGCAGAACTGCCCCGGGCCGAGCAAACGGTGCTGTCCGCAGCAGGCGAGGCAGGCGCCGTCGTCGTTTTTCCCGAAAGCCTTTACTCGTACAGCGAGCCTGGACGCCCCATGGTCGAGGCGGGTCCGCGGACTGCCGGAGGCGGCAAGCGGGGCGTCCGGACCGCGCTGCTCAAGGCGCGGGACGCGTCCCCGACCAACACCGTCAGCGTGGTTGCCGGCGATTTCTTTGGCCCTCGGGTGCGCACCTCACATGCCGGAGAGCGCGTGGTCCCCGCCGTCCTGGCCGGCAAGAAAGTCTGGGTCATCGGGAGCGCCGATCAACCCCATTCATTCACGTATGTCCCGGACCTGGCCGCCGCGATGGTCCATGCCGCGGCGACGCCGTCGTTGTGGAACAAGGTGTGGCACACGCCCACGGGTCCGGCAGTCACGCAGCGTCAGCTGGCCACAGCGTTCACCGAGGCTGGCGGAGTGCAGGCGCCGAGGCTCGGAGCCATTCCGGGCTGGGGGCTCCGGACCCTGGGTGTGTTTTCGAAGGACATGCGGGAACTGGCGGAACTGCTCTATCAGTTCGAGCGGCCGTTTGTGATGGACTCAGCCATCAGTGAAGCCGCGTTTGGGCTCCGCCCGACACCCCTGCCCGAGGCGGCCGCGGCCACGGTGGCCTGGTGGCGTGCGCAGGGGTGAGGAAACCGGCGTCGGGCGGGCTCCAGTCCTACCGGCGGCCGGCGTCCTCTGCCGGTTCACGGTCGGCATCCACGGCACCGGTCTCCAGCGGGCCAGCCTCCCGCAGCGAGGCCGCGCCCAACTCGGGCTTGCCGAGCTTGCCGGGCCACCAGATGCGGGGGCCGATGTCGTACGCCAGCGCGGGGACGAGCAGCGAGCGCACCAGGACGGTGTCCAGCAGTACGCCGAACGCCACAATGAAGGCCAGCTGCACCAGGAACATGATGGGGATGACGCCCAGGGCGGCGAACGTGGCGGCCAGCACCACGCCGGCCGACGTGATCACTCCGCCGGTCACGCCGAGTCCGCGAAGGATGCCCGGCCGGGTCCCGTGCTTTAGCGACTCTTCCCGCACCCGGCTCATCAGGAAGATGTTGTAGTCCACGCCCAGGGCAACCAGGAACACAAACCCGAACAGGGGCACGGTGGCGTCGGCGCCGGGGAATCCGAGCAGGCTGTTGAAGACCACGGCCGAAACGCCCATGGCCGCGCCGTACGACAGCACCACGGAGAGCACCAGCAGGACCGGCGCCACCACGGAGCGAAGCAGCAGCATCAGGATGACCAGGATGACCGCCAGGACGATGGGGATGATGATCACCAGGTCACGCTGGGCGGTGGTGTTGGTGTCCAGGGCAGTGGCGGTCACGCCGCCAACCAAAGCGCCGGCGTCGACCGTTTTTAGTTCCACGCGCAGAGCCTTGACGGCATCCTCTGCCTCTGTGGAATCCGCGGCGTAGTTGAGGGTGGCGTTGATCAGCACCTTGCCGTCATGGACGTCCGGCGCGCTGGGAGTCCCGGGGGCGCCGGTGATCGGCACACTGCCTTCAGCCAGGAGGTAGGCGTCCCCCACGCCGTGGGTCGCTCTGACCTTTGCCAGCACGTCATCGGCTTTGCTTTCGTCCGCGATGACGACGGCGGGGCTGCCGCTGCCGGCGTCGAAATGCCGCGCCAGCGCGTCCTGACCGTCCACCGCGTTCGACGCAGTGAGGATGACGTCGGTCTGCGGCACGCCGTTGGCCTTCAGCTGCAGCACGCCCGCCGAAGCCACCAGCAACAGGAGGACCGACACGACCCAGACTGTGCGCGGGCGGCGCGAGACCAGTGAACCCGTGGCCCGCCAGACTCCCTTCTGCCCCTCCATTCCGGTGACCAGCTCGGGTTCGCGCTCGCCGGCAGGGACCAGCTTGGGGCGGAACGGCCAGAACGCGGCCCGGCCCAAAAGCGCCATCAGCGCAGGCAACAGCGTCAGCGCGGCGAAGAGCGAGCAGAGGATGCCGGCGGCCGCCACCGGACCAAGCGCCTTGTTGGAGTTCAGGTCGGAGAACAGGAGGCAGAGGAGGGCGATGATGACGGTGGCGCCGGAGGCCAGGATGGGTTCGAACGAAGCCTTCCATGCGGTCAGCACGGCTTCGGTCCGGTTGCGCGTGTGGGTCAGGGCCTCGCGGAACCGGGCCACGTACAGGAGGGCATAGTCCGTGGCCGCACCGATCACCAGGATGGACAGGATGCCCTGGCTTTGGCCGCTCAGCTGGATCCAGCCGAGCTTGGCCATGCCGAACACCAGCAGGATGGCGGCACAGAGCGCAAAAACCGAGGTGAGGAGGACGGCGATGGGCAGCAGGAGTGAACGGTAGACGATCAGCAGGATCAGGAAGACCGCGCCGAGCGCCACCAGCAGCAGGATGCCGTCAATGCCGGCGAAGGCGCTGACCAGGTCTGCGGTCAGGCCCGCGGGGCCGGTGACGAAGGTCTGCATGCCTGAAGGGGCGGAATCCACCAGGAAGTCCCGCAACTCCCGGACGGATTCCTTCAGCTCGCCGGAGGAGCCGATCGGAGCGATGAACTGGACCGCTTTCCCGTCCTCGGACGGGATGGGGCCGATCACGGCGCTGCCCAGTTGAAGGCCCTCCAGGCCGTCCTTCAGGGATGCCAGTTTGCCAAGCTCTGCGGGGCTGATGGCGGCGTCGTTTTCGATGACGATGACTGCCGGCACTTCGTCTGAATCGCGGAACTTTGACTGCCAGTCCTGCGCGGCGGTGGCCTCGGCGCTCGCAGGCAGGAAGGAAGCCTGGTCGTTCGAGGAAACCTCATCGAGCCGGCCGAACGTGGGTCCGCCCACGCCGGCAATGGCCAGCCACGCGAGCACCAGCAAAACGGGAAGGAGCCAGCGAAGCCAGAACGGAACCCTCGCGCCGTGTAGGGGACTTGATTTCATGATTCCTGCTTCGCTCGGGGTGGCCGCGATACACTTGATTCCATCCTAGAGTATATCTGCCATGGAGATAAATATTCGGGATGGTTTTCCTGCTTGGAACTGCCCATCCGGCATCGCTGCAGTAGTATCCGTCAGGGCACCAGGCCGGATCTCGGGCACCAGCAAGCGAACGGAGGCGGAACCATGACAGACGAAGCGTTCCAGCGCCCACCGGACTCCGCACCTTTCGCCCTGGTCCGCCTGCTCCAGGACTTCACGCTGGAGGCCAACCGCTATGTGGACACCGCCGGCGGCCGCAACGACATGCACCGCACCGACCTCAACGCGCTGGCGGTGATCATGCGGCACACCGCCAAGGGCCTGGTGGTCACGCCCGGGATCCTGCGCAAGGAACTCAACCTCAGCTCGCCAGCCACCACGGCCCTCATCGACCGGCTGGACAGTTCCGGGCACGTGGTCAGGGAGCGTCTCGGGCCGGACCGGCGGCAGGTCCAACTGCGCATGACACCCAAGGCGTTCCGGGACGGCAGTGCAATGTTCATGCCGCTTTCGCGCCACATGGGCAACGCCATGGCGGACTTCTCCCCCGAAGAACTGGAGCTTGTCACCCGTTTCATGACGGCCATGGTGGACGCCACCGTGGCGGCCCGCGAGGAAGCGTCCGACGGCGGCCCGGCCTCCCCTCCCAAGCCCAGTTAGGCCAGGTTCCGCCTGTTTTTCACTGCGGAGGGGTAGCGTTTCATTATGAGTGAGCAGCAGCCTGACGACGACGATGTGTACACGCACGGGCACCACGAGTCGGTGGTCCGCGCCCACGCTTCCAGGACCGCGGAGAACTCCGCGGCCTTTGTCATTCCGCACCTCACGCCCGGGGTTTCAGTGCTCGACGTCGGCTGCGGCCCTGGGAGCATCACCTGCGATTTCGCCGGGCTGGTAGCGCCCGGGAAGGTCACCGGCCTGGACCGGTCACCGGACATCATTGCCCAGGCCACGGCGCTGGCCGCCGAACGCGGCGTGGCCAATGCGGAGTTCCTGGCCGGCAACATCTACGACCTTGACTTCGAGGACGAAACGTTCGACGTCGTCCATGCCCACCAGGTGCTCCAGCACCTGACCGACCCGGTGGAGGCGTTGCGCGAGATGCGCCGCGTGGCAAAGCCGGGCGGCATTGTGGCAGTGCGCGACGCCGACTTCCACGGCATGAGCTGGTACCCCGCCATCCCTGAGCTGGACGAATGGATGGACCTGTACCAGCGGATCGCCCGACGCAACGGGGCCGAGCCCGACGCCGGCCGCCGGCTCGTGTCCTGGGCCCAGTCCGCAGGCTTCAGTAACGTGGCGCCCACCAGCAGCAACTGGCTGTATGCCACGGGGCAACAGCGGCGATGGCAGGCCCGGGTCTGGGGCGAACGAGTGCTGCATTCTGCCTTCGCGGAGCAGGCCCTTGAATACGGCTTCGCAAATCCAGCGGACCTGGCCCGGATTTCGGCAGGCTGGCACCGCTGGGGATCCACCGACGACGGCTGGTTCCTGATCCCGAACGGTGAGGTCATCGCACGGGCATGATTTTGGGGCCTTTGGCCACCGGCGGTGAGGGCAGCACTTCCTGCACTGCGGGGAGTCACTCCCGCGGTGGCGACGGCACTAAACTTGGCGGGTGCAATTCTCCCTGTGGCTCGCCCTCGCGGGCGCCGGCGTCCTGATCAGCTTTACGCCCGGCGCCGGTGCCATCAACACCATGAGCAACTCGCTGACGTCCGGATTCCGCCGCTCCATCTGGGGCATCCTTGGCCAGCAGGCAGCCTTGGTTGTCCACGTGGTGATCGTGGCCCTGGGGGTCGGCGTGCTGGTGGCAAGTTCCCCGGCGGCCTTCAACGTGATCCGTTACGCCGGAGCCGCCTACCTGGTGTACCTGGGCATCCGCCAGTTCCTCAGCAAACCGGAGGCGGACCAGGAACAGGCCGCCGCCCAACGGAACGAGCCCGCCTGGTCAATGTTCCGGCGCGGCCTCTGGGTTAACCTGCTCAACCCGAAGGCCATCGTTTTCTTCCTCGCGTTTATGCCACAGTTCATCCGCCCGGAACAGCCGCTCCTGCCGCAGTACCTTGTGCTCACAGCCACCGTGGTGGTGATCGACATCCTGGTGATGTGGTTCTTCTTCGCCTTTGCCGCCAAGTCCTTCCAGCGGTTCACGCACAACGCCCGCGGCCAGAAGATCCTCAGCCGGATCTTCGGGGTGCTCTTTGTGGCGGTAGGAATTCTCCTCGCGCTGATCCACTAGGCCTGGATCCACCGTCAAGCCTTCCGGCCGCAGAGACGTGATCATGCCCGGTGCGGGCTGGCTGATTGCCGTGGCGCTCCAGCTTCAGCCGGAACTTGCCGTAGGCCTGATCCTGGTGGGGTGTGCCCCGTCCGGCACCGCCTCGAACGTGATGGCCTTCCTGGCCAAGGGGGACGGCTTCGGCCTGGGCCTGGGCTACCTGGCGGGCAAACTGGGCCGGCTGGACGATAAAGCACGGAGGGCGCTTGCCTTCGAAGTGGGCATGCAGAACTCCGGCTTGGCCGCCACGCTGGCCACCGCGCATTTCACCCCGCTGGCCGCACTGCCGTCCGCCGTTTTCTCGCTCTGGCACAACATCTCCGGCGCGATCGTGGCAGCATGGCTCGCGCGGCGACCGCTGCAGGACGCCCAGCAGCTGATGCAGCAGCAGGTACGCTCTATTTCATGACCCCTGCACCTGTGATCATCGCCATTGACGGGCGATCCGGCGCAGGGAAAACCACTCTCGCCATCGAACTGGCCGCGCAGCTGCGGAACCACCACAAAGTCGCGCTCTTCCACCTGGAGGACATCTACCCGGGCTGGAACGGCCTCACCGCGGGCATCGAGCGCTACGTTTCCACGGTGCTCACGCCGTTGAGCCGCGCCGAGCCCGCCACCTGGACCAGCTGGGACTGGGAAAGGCATTACGACGGCGACACCCGTGTCACGCTGCCCGCCGAGATCGTGATCGTTGAGGGAGTGGGGGCGGCGGCGGCGGTCGCCCGGCCCCTGCTCAGCGCTGTCATCTGGGCTGACTCGCCGGACGACATCCGCCGGAAGCGTGCCCTGGACCGCGACGGCGGCACCTATGAGCCGTTTTGGGACCAGTGGGCTGAGCAGGAGGAGGCCTGGCTCGCCGCCGACGACGTCCCCCAGGAAGCCGATATCCGCGTCCTCAACAACGCCGACGGCTCCGCCACCGCTGATGTGATGCAGGCCCTCGCGTACCTGCCCGCTCTCGGACCGGCGCTTGTTCCCGAGCTTGCTGCCCGCCGCGGCCTCAGGCTGCGCGCAGAACGGCTGGACGCCAGGCCGGACGCCGCGGCCCTCTTCGAGAACCTCTACGGCGGCTCGGCCAATGCCGTCTGGCTGGACTCCTCCAACGCGGACTCACCCAACCCAGATTCCTCCGCCAGCGCATCCCCCGGCGCACCCGCAGGCCCCCTTCCGGAGCCGTCGCCCGCCACCGCGCGCAGCCGCTTCAGCATCCTGGCGGACGACGGCGGGACGTACGGCCAGTCCGTCACGCACCGGTCCGGCAAAAGCGTCATCACGGCAGGCTCCGCCACGGCGCGCGTACCGGGACCGTTCTTCCGCTGGCTGGACACGGTCTGGGGACGCCGGGCGGTCCGCACGCCGGATGGCTACCCGGGTGACTTCACCCTGGGCTGGCTGGGCTGCCTGGGCTATGAGCTCAAGCGAGAGACCGGCGGAACGGACGTGGCGGCGCCGACTCCTGACGCGGCCCTGATCTTCGCGGGCCGGGCCGTCGTTTTGGACCACGTGGAAGGAACGGCTTGGCTCCTTGCCCTGGAGGCGCCCGACGCCGACCGCTGGCTGACCCACGCCCGCGCCGCCGTCGCTGCCTCTGCCGCTGTCGCTGGCGCCCCCGCCGCGACACCAGGGGACCAGCGTACGCACGCCGGCGGCAGCAACGGCGTCGTCCGTCCCGTGAGGCCCGCGTTCAGCAGCCGCGACACGGAGCCCTCCTACCTGGCCAAAATCGCCGCCGCGCAGCACGAAATCCATGAGGGAAACTCCTACGAGGTGTGCCTGACCACCACGCTCACGGCCCGGCTGCCCGCCGCCGAGGCGGCCCCGTGGCACACGTACCTCGCGCTGCGGTGGAAAAATCCCGCGCCGTTCGCCAGCTACCTGCGGTTCGGCGGGCTGACCGTGGCCAGCACGTCGCCGGAGCGGTTCCTGCGGATAACGTCCGACGGCGGCATGCGCGCCGAACCGATCAAGGGCACCCGCCGCCGGGGTGCTGATCCGGAACGTGACAGGCAGTTGCGGGAGGACCTGGTTACCTCGCTGAAGGACCGCGCGGAAAACATCATGATTGTGGACCTGCTGCGGAACGACCTCAGCCACTTCGCGGAGCCCGGGTCGGTGACGGTCAGCAGGCTGTGCGAGATCGAAAGCTACGCCACGGTGCACCAGATGGTCAGCACCATCGACGCGCGGCTCCTGCCCGGCTCGCCGCGGGCCGAGGCGGTGGCCGCCTGTTTCCCGGCCGGCTCCATGACCGGCGCCCCGAAAATCAGCACCATGGCCATCCTGGACCGGTTGGAGGAGGGTCCGCGCGGCCTGTATTCGGGCGCAATCGGCTACTTTTCGCTCAACGGGGCCACGGACCTGGCGGTGGCGATCCGCACCCTGGTAACCACGGCGGTGGCCGGGGACGGCGGCGAACAAGAGTCGACGGCGGAACTCAGCCTCGGCGTCGGCGGCGCCATCACTGCCGACTCGGTACCTGACGAGGAGTACGACGAAATCCGTGTGAAGGCGCACGGTGTGCTGTCCGCGCTGGGTGCGGACTTTCCCACCGCCTGACCCTCGGAGTTTTTGTCCAGATACTGCGGGATAAACACCCCTAAAAGCCCCATTATCTGGACAAAAACTCCAAGGGTTACTGGAGCGTCGCGGTCAGCCTGGCGACGTTGTCGACATACCGGGCCGCGAGGGGACGCGTCACCCAGTCCTCGAGTATGAGCTCGTTGGAAATGTCGCGGTATGTGTCTTCGACCGCGCGCATGTTGTTCACGGTTTCCGCGCCGAGCAGCATCACCGAGACCTCCATGTTCAGCGAGAAGGAGCGCATGTCCATGTTGCTGGAGCCCAGGACGGCCACTTCGTCGTCGATGGTGAAGTGCTTGGCGTGCAGCACAAAGGGCGCCTTGTAGAGGTAGATCCGGACGCCGGCCTCCAGCAGCGCCTCGTAGTAGGAGCGCTGGGCGTGGTGGACCAGGAACTGATCGCCCTTTTCGGAGACGAACAGCTCCACGTCCACGCCCCGCTGGGCTGCGGTGGTGATGGCGTAGAGCAGCGAGTCATCGGGCACGAAATACGGGCTGCAGATGGAGATCCGGTGCTGGGCTGAGTAGATCAGGGTGTTGAAGAGCCGCAGGTTGTTTTCGGTGCTGAACCCGGGTCCGCTGGGCACCACCTGGGCCGTCACGTTGCCCGGTGCGGGGTTGTCCGGGAGCCGCAGCTGGTGTTCCAGGGACTCGTCGGTTTCGCTCAGCCAGTCCGTGGCGAACACCACGTTGAGCGTGGTGACGATCGGTCCGCGCAGGCAGGCCATTAGCTCCACCCATTCGCGGCCGGCCTTGCGGTGCTTGGGATTGTTGTAGGAAGGCTCGATCAGGTTTTGCGAGCCCGTGAAGGCGAGTTCGCCGTCCACCACCATGATTTTGCGGTGGTTCCGCAGGTCCGGGCGGCGCCATTGTCCGTGGATGGGCAGCACCGGGAGCATGCGCTTCCACTGGATCTTTCCCGCCCGCAGCCGTTTGAGCAGGTCGCGGTAACCCTTGACGCGGAGCGTGCCGATGTGGTCAAACAGCACGCGCACTTCCACGCCCCGCTCGGCGGCCTCCTCCAGGGCGGTCAGCAGGTCATCGGTGATGTGGTCCGTGCTCATGATGTAGAACTCGGCGTTGACGAACGTCTTGGCTCTGCGGACGGCCTGGGTCATGGCCAGGATCGAGTCCGGGTAGCCGGGAAGAAGGTCCACGGAATTGCCGTCCACCATGGGAAGGGAGCCGAGCCGCCGGTTCAGTTCCCCGGCGGACGTCACCCATTCGGGCCCTTCATATTCGCTGACGACGTCGGCGAGCGCCGAGATGCCGGACCGCACCCGGGTATTGATGACCTCCTGCTGCTGGCGGCGGCGGCTGGAGAGCTTGAAGTTTCCGAACAGCAGGAACAGGACCAGGCCCAGGAACGGTATGAAGAAGATGCCCAGCAGCCAGGCCATGGCCGTGGTGGGACGCCTGTTGCCGGGGATAATACCGATGGCCAGCACCCGGATGACCAGGTCTGCAATGCTGAGCACCACCACCACCCACATCGGCGCGGTACCGACAAGCGAAACTGGCCACAGCACTGGAATACCCCCGGATTGCGCGCACCCGCGGACCGGTTCCGGCGGGGCAATGCCCACAGTTTAGCCGCGGCCGGCCCTACTAAGCTGGAGCCATGACTTCTCCTGCGCCCGTGGTGCTCGTTTTCCTTGACCCTGCATTCCCGGACGGCCGGCTGGCCGACGCTTCGCAGCCCCAGCTGATGGCCACGGACCAGGGCGCCACCCGAGGCGACGGCGTGTTCGAATCCATGCTTGCGGTGGGCGGCGCGGTGCGGAAGCTGCAGGCGCATCTGGACCGGCTCGGCGGGTCGGCGGATGCCCTGGACCTGGTGATTCCGGCGCAGGATGCGTGGCGGGCGGCGATCGCCACGGGCCTCGCGGCGCACCGCACGCAGCACCCCGCGCCGTCGCCCGCCGAGGACGAGCTGGTGGTGAAACTCGTGGTCACCCGCGGCCCGGAAGGCACAGGGTCCCCCACGTGCTGGGTTCAGGTCTCCCCGGTAGGCGCCCTCGGACGCCGCCAGCGGGAAACCGGCATCGACGTCATCCTCCTGGACCGCGGCTACGACAGCGACGCGGCCGAGCGGGCCCCGTGGCTGCTGCTCGGCGCCAAGACCCTGTCCTATGCCACGAACATGGCCGCCCTGCGGTACGCCCACAAACAGGGCGCCGACGACGTCATCTTCACCTCCTCCGACGGCCGGGTCCTGGAAGGCCCCACGTCCACTGTGCTGCTGGCACATCTGGAAACCTCCGACGACGGCGCCGGCGCCACCAGGACGGTGCGCCGCCTCATCACCCCGCAGCTGGACAGCGGGATCCTCCCCGGGACCTCCCAGGGGGCCCTGTTCGCGGCAGCCAAGGCAGCCGGCTGGGAGCTCGGCTACGGGCCGCTGGAACCGCGGGACCTGCTGGACGCCGACGCCGTGTGGCTGATTTCCAGCATCAGACTGCTCGCGCCGGTGAACCACATCGACGGCAAGGAAGTCGGGACGCCCGCGGTGCAGAAGCAGCTGACGGCCGAACTCAACGCATTGCTTGCCGGGATCCAGTAGTTTCCGGGGTTCAGCAGTTCCGGATCCCGTAGTTTTCCGAAGTTCAGCAGGGAGGCTTTAAGCCATGGCGGTTCGCAGCGCAGGGATCCTTCTGTACCGGAAGGGAGCAGGCGGGCTGGAAGTGTGGATAGCGCACATGGGCGGACCGTTCTGGGCCCGCAAACAAACCCAGTCCTGGTCGGTTCCCAAGGGCGAGTACCTTCCCGACGAGGAACCCCTGCTCGCCGCGCTGCGCGAGTTTGACGAGGAGATCGGCACGCCGCCGCCAGCTGTTGCCTACTTTGAGCTGGGCGCGTTCCGGCAACCGTCGGGAAAGATCATCACGGTGTTCGCCGCTGAGTCTGACTTCCAGCCCGAACGGATTGTGAGCAACACGTTCCCGCTGGAGTGGCCCAAAGGATCCGGCGTCATCCAGGAATTTCCCGAGGTGGACGACGCCCGGTGGGTGACCGAATCCGAGGCCCGCAGCAAGCTGGTCAAGGGCCAGCTTCCCCTCCTGGACGCCCTGCTGGAGCATGTTGGATTGTGACAATACCCTGTTGGTCCGTCCCGCAGGTCCGTATGGTTTGGTGCATGAACTCTCACACGCAGCCGACCAACAAATTGACGTTCGACGAATGCTGGGAATTACTTGCCGTGGACACACTGGGGCGCCTGGCCCTTGTAGTGGACGGCCATCCGGAGATCTTTCCGGTCAACTACGTCCTGGACCGCAGGAGCATCGTCTTCCGCAGCGCCGGCGGCACCAAACTGTGGGGCGCCAAGGCAGACCGTCCCGCGGCGCTGGAGATCGATGGATACGATCCCCGCACGGAGGTGGCCTGGAGTGTGGTTGCGCGCGGAGACACCGAAGTGATCGAGGCACAGGCCGACAAGGACGCCGTCGACGCGCTCCATCTGGAGCCCTGGCAGCCCGGACCCAAGGACTACTACATCCGGCTAACCCCGCTCGCACTGACCGGCCGCCGCTTCCAGGTTGCCAAACCGGACGTTTGGAACACGCGGTTGTCGGACCGCCGTCGTGCTTCCTTCGAGTAGCGCGGGAGAGCTTGTGGACAGCGAGGCCCCGGCTCCGCTCCTCCCGGGGGTCCGGATCCGGCTGCTGCGGCGGAGCGATGCGGCCGGCCTGAGCAAGGCCTACCTCCGGAACCGCCAGCACCTCGCTGCGTGGGAACCGGAGCGGGACGAAGCCTTTTTCACCCCCAGGCATCAGCTGGACATCATCCGGGCCAAGCTCGCCCAGCATTCCGTGGGCCAGGAAGTTCCGTGGGTGCTGGTGAACCGCGACGATCCGGCGTACATCGTCGGCGCCGTCACCCTTACCGGCATCGTCCGGGGGCCGTTCCTCAACGCCAACCTCGGGTACTGGGTTGATTCCGGCCTCAACCGGCGGGGCATCGGAGCTGCCGCCGTCCGCTTCGCCACGGATCATGCCCGGACAGAACTGGGCCTCCACCGGGTCCAGGCGGCAACGCTGCTCCACAATGAGCCCTCACGCAAGATCCTCACACGCGCCGGGTTTCGGGAAATCGGAGCGGCGCCGCAGTACCTGAAGATCGCCGGCCGCTGGCAGGACCACCTGCTCCACCAACTGCTCCTCCACGGCTGACCCGATCGCGGCCGAATCCAAGGTGCCCGCGCCACCTAACCCGCCCATCACGGTTCGCCTAAGCTGGCCTCAAGCACTCTTGAATCCGCAACCGAAAGGCAGACCATGAGCAACGACGCTCGCACCCCCGTCATCCTGGGCGGCGCACGGACCCCCTTCGGCAAGTTCCGCGGCAGCCTCTCCGGGCTCACCTCCAGCGAGCTGGGTGCCCACGCCATCCGGAACGCACTGGAACGGTCCGGGGTGGCGCCGGAACAGATCCAGGCCGTGATCGTGGGCCAGGTTATCCAGGCGGGCGCTGGCCAGGGACCCGCCCGGCAGGCCAGCCTCGCCGCCGGCATCGGCTGGGACGTGCCCACCGTGACCATCAACAAACTCTGCCTGTCCGGCCTGACGGCCGTGATCGATGCCGCCCGGATGATCCGGGCCGGCGAGGCTGATTTCATTGTGGCGGCGGGCCAGGAATCCATGACCAACGCCCCGCACCTGCTGCCCCGGCTTCGCGGCGGCGTGGCCATCGGCGATGCGCCGCTGCTGGATTCGCTGAACTTTGACGGCCTGCAGGATCCGGTCTCCGGTGAACTGATGGGCTCCGCCACGGACGCCGGGAACGCCCGCCTGGGCATCAGCCGCGAGGACCAGGACGCCGTCGCCGCCCTTTCGCACCAGCGGGCGGAGGCCGCCCGGGCGGCCGGCATCCTGGCTGAGGAGATCGCTCCGGTGGAGGTCCCGCAGCGCCGGGGACCCGCCGTCGTGATTGATGCCGACGAAGGCATCCGGGCCGGCACCACCATCGAGGCGCTGGCGGCACTGAAGCCCGTCTTCTCCAAGGATCCGACGGCCACCATCACCGCCGGTTCTGCCTCCCCGCTGTCGGACGGCGCCGCCGCAGTGGTAGTGGCCAGCAAGGCAGCTGCGGAAGCGGCCGGCCTCAGCTGGATCGCGGAAATCGGCAGCCACGGCCAGACCGCCGGACCGGACGGATCCCTGCATTCCCAGCCGTCCCGCGCCATTGAGCGAGCGCTGAAAGTCGAAGGGCTGACCATTGACGACGTGGACCTCATTGAGATCAACGAGGCCTTCGCCTCGGTGGTGCTGCAGTCCGCCACGGACCTGGGGATCGACGCCGACAGGATCAACGCCGACGGCGGCGCCATCGCTTTGGGCCACCCGGTGGGCGCCTCGGGGGCCCGCCTGGTCCTGCATCAGGCACTCGCGCTGAAACGGCGCGGCGGCGGGACGGGCGTGGTTGCGTTGTGCGGCGGCGGCGGCCAGGGCGACGCCCTGATCCTCAAAGCCTGACGCCAGGTTCAGGCTCCGGGTCCAAGGATCACCAGCGGCACCAGGCGTTCCGCGCACGAAACCCGGACCAGTTCCGCCGGCGCCTGGGCCGCCCGGTTGTTCACCCCTGTGTCGTCGCACCAGTCCAGGTTGTACGGGTAAGCGGTGACCCCGGCCTTCCCGGGAGCCGCGCCAGCCGGGAGGGTGAACACGAAAGTGAAGCCGCCGTCGTCGGACATGGGAGCGAGCTCTTCCAGCACCGCGGTACCGGTCGCATCCGTGACCGTCACCTGGACCTGCGCATCGGTGCCGTAGCGGGCATCGCAGGTGGTATCCGGGGCGCTGACGGTGACCCGGTCACCGGGTTTCGCGGCGGCAGGCGAGACGGAAAACTCCGGCGGCATGCAGGGCGGCGGCGCGAAAACGTTCCGGCAACCTGTCACCCCCGCCAGCACCGGCACAGCGCACAACGCCACAGCCAAAACGCGTGCCCAGGCGCCCGTCAGGGCATGCCCAAAAATGTTCCCCATGACCCGATTGTCCCGTCGGCGCCGGCGTTACGGAAGCACTGCGGGATCACGGAAAAACGCGATAATTACGGAACATGACGACGGCGGCGGTGCGGCCGGGCGGGCCGGATGTTACGTTTTTGGGGAGTAATGAGAACCGGCGCCAAGCCCTGACTGGCCGGTCGGCAACCCTCCCTTTCGCGGCGGGGTGCCTCAGGTGAATACTCGGCATATCGACCCATTCGAGCTGCAAGCGTGAAAGAAGGAGTCCCGTCGTGTCTGACGCACCCGCCCCTGAAGAAAAACTGTCCTACCGGCTCATTACAGGGCCGGATGACAGGTCTTTCTGTGAACGGATTTCCACTGCCCTGGCCGAAGGGTATGTCCTGCACGGCAGCCCGGCCGCGACGTCCAACGGAGGCGTTGTGATTGTTGCGCAGGCACTCATCCTCCCGTCGGCCATCGCCACCGCTGACGCCGCCGTCGCCTCCGCCGTGGATGACCTCGATTTCGACGGCGAGGGCCACGCATGAGCTACGCCGGAGACCTCACCCCGCAGCAGGCTTGGGCCAAACTCGAACGGGGCGCCATCCTGGTGGATGTCCGCACCGAAGGCGAATGGGCCCACATCGGCATCCCCGACACCAAGGCCACGGACAACGATCCCCTGTTCATCCCGTGGACGTTCCCCGGCGGCATCCCCAACCCGGATTTCATCACCGACCTGACGCAGCAGGCACCGGAGGACGACGGCACGGAGCTGGTCTTCCTCTGCCGCTCGGGCCAGCGCTCCATCGCCGCCGCCATCGCCGCGACGCAGGCCGGCTTCACCTCCTACAACGTCCTGGAGGGTTTCGAAGGCGAGCCGGACCGCTACGGCGAGCGCACCGTCAACGGCTGGAAGAACCGCGGCCTGCCCACAAACCTGGGAATAGCCAAATGACGTTCAACCCGGACGCCGCCGGCTGGAGCGCCGAGACGCAGGCGGTCCGCGGCGGCCTGGACCGCACCAACTTCCAGGAGACCACGGAGCCGGTCTTCCTGAACTCGGGCTTCGTCTACGAGTCCGCTGCCGCCGCCGAGCGCGCCTTCACCGGCGAGGACGAACGCTTCGTTTACTCCCGGTACGGCAACCCGTCCGTGGCCACCTTCCAGGAACGCCTCCGCCTGCTTGAGGGCACCGAAGCGTGCTTTGCGACGGCGTCGGGCATGTCAGCGGTGTTCACGGCCCTGGGTGCCCTGCTGGCGGCCGGGGACCGGGTGGTTGCCGCGCGATCGCTGTTCGGCTCCTGCTTTGTGATCCTGAACGAGATCCTGCCGCGCTGGGGCGTGGAAACCGTGTTTGTTGACGGCCCGGACCTCGAACAATGGCGGGTTGCCCTGTCGGAGCCCACCACCGCAGTGTTCTTCGAATCCCCGTCCAACCCGATGCAGGAAATCGTGGACATCGCAGCGGTCAGCGAGCTGGCGCACGCCGCCGGGGCCACTGTCGTCGTCGACAATGTCTTTGCCACTCCCCTCCTGCAGCGCTGCGGCCAGCTGGGCGCAGACGTGATTGTGTACTCCGGCACAAAGCACATCGACGGCCAGGGACGCGTCCTGGGCGGTGCCATCCTGGGCACCAAGGAATTCATCGACGGCCCGGTCAAGCAGCTCATGCGGCACACCGGACCGGCTCTCTCCTCGTTCAACGCCTGGGTGCTCACCAAGGGCCTGGAGACCATGGCGCTGCGTGTCAACCACTCGTCCACGTCCGCACTGCGGATTGCCGAATGGCTCGAACAGCAGCCGGCCGTCAGCTGGGTCAGGTACCCGCTGCTGAAATCACACCCGCAGTACGAGCTCGCCGCCAAGCAGATGAAGGCCGGCGGCACCGTCCTCACGCTGGAACTTGCGACGACGGGCGGCCGCTCGGGCAAGGACGCCGCCTTTGCGCTGCTGGACGCCCTGCGGATCATCGACATCTCCAACAACCTGGGCGACGCCAAGTCCCTCATCACCCATCCGGCCACCACCACGCACCGAGCCATGGGTCCCGAGGGCCGCGCAGCCATCGGGCTCAGCGACGGCGTGGTACGGCTGTCCGTGGGCCTGGAGGATGTGGACGACCTCATCGGCGACCTGGAGCAGGCCCTGAAGCAGATCTAGTTCGGGGTGGCCTGGTTCTGATTGGCGCGAAGGGACGTTAGGGCCCTGTTTCTTGCGTCTTTCGGGGCCAGCGTCATTCCCGGCAGAGTTCAGCCAGTACCGCTTGTCCGTTCCCCGGTACGTGCCTCGTCTTCGCCTTGGATCGCGAGCCGGACGGCCACGTCATCACCGTCGCTGATGCCCGCCGCGTCCCGGACAGCCTTCTTGACGGGCAACAGGTAGGAGCGGCTTTTGCTGTCCGGAAAGACCGAGGTCTGCCAGGTGCAGCCGGAGATTTCCGCGGTGACTCTGACCGAGCCGAAGCCCTTCCGGAACACCGCTGCCTCGTCCCGGAGGTCGTCCCCGACCTCCGGCGGGAGGGTCAGGAAGTGCCAGCCGGATTCGTCGGGATAGCGCCACAGTTCGGCCCGGAATGAGTACGACGACGTCACGGCCTGAGTATGGCATGACGCGTTGCCGGACGCATCCCCTGCCGGGCTGTATGAGAACGGCGGCTCGGGCTAATGCCGGCTCAGGTGCCTGGCTGGCGCAGTTCCCGGGAGGCCGTCTCCCGGACCGCGGCGGTCAGCTGGTTGAGCACCGGGGAGTCGATCTTCCAGCGCTGCCAGTACAAGGACACGTCAACAGGGCTCGCGGAGGCCAGCTCCACGAGGGCGCCGCTGCGGAGGTCCGCCAGGCACTGTTGCTCCGGGAGCAACCCCCATCCAAGTCCCAGCCGGATGGCCTGGGCGAACTCGGCCGACGACGGCACATAGTGCCGCGGCGCGGTCAGTTCCGCGCCGGTCATCGTGCGGAAGAACCCGTCCTGCAGGTCATCCTTGCGGTCAAAGTCCACCACCGGTGCCCGGCTCCCTGCAACAAGTTCCGGCCCGTCGGGCCACCAGTGCCGGAGGTAGCCGGGGCTTGCCACCGCCCGGTACCGCAGGGAACCCAGCGGTTCCACGCTGCAGCCCTGGACCGGTTCCGGCGTTGCGGTAACCGCGGCCATCACCGATCCTGTCCGCAGAAGCTGGGTGGAATGCTGTTCATCCTCCCTGCGGAGTTCGAAGCACGCGCCGAGATCCGGCGGAAGACCTGCCAGGGCAGGCATGAACCAGGTGGAGAGTGAGTCCGCGTTCACCACCAAGGGGATGGGCGCCGTCGGGCGGTCCCGGCTCCCGCCGAGCTCCTGCTGGGCGTCCCATTCGAGCTGCCGGACCTGCCGGGCGAACCGTAGGATGGCTTCCCCGGCGGTTGTGGGGCGGACGGGGTTGGTGCGCTGCAACAGGATCTGGCCGGCCGCGTCCTCCATCGCCTTGAGACGCTGGGAAATGGCCGACGGCGTGACGTACAGGCTGCGGGCCGCCGCCTCGAGCGTCCCCTCGTCCACGACGGCCGCGAAGGTACGGAGCTGCTCGAACTGGAACGTCTTCATTAGCTTTCCTTAATAGAGCTAAGAATCTTTAGCTGGAGTAATCCTACGTCCGCCCGTACGTTGGAGAATATGGATCTGACCGCATTTCTGGGCCCCGCTGCGCTGGGCTTCGGCACGGGGCTTGCCCTCATCGTGGCCATCGGCAGCCAGAACGCCTTTGTCCTCCGGCAGGGCATCCGCGGCGAGCATGTGGCCGCCGTCGTCCTGGTCTGCAGCGTCTCCGATGCCCTGCTCATCGCGGCGGGCATCGCCGGAGTGGGAGCGCTGCTTCGGTCGAGTCCTGTGATCGTCGACGTGGTCAGGTTTGCCGGCGCCGCCTTCCTCGTGGGCTACGGCGTTATGGCGGCGCGCCGGGCGGTTCGTCCTGGAGCACTAACGGCGTCGGGGCGGCAGCCCGCCGTCGGCCTCGGCGCCGCCCTCAGCACGGTACTGGCCCTGACGTGGCTCAACCCGCATGTCTACCTCGACACGGTGCTGCTCCTCGGATCGGTGGCCAACCAGCAGGCGCAGGATGTGCGCTGGTGGTTCGGGGGCGGAGCCATTGCCGCCAGCATCGCCTGGTTCAGTGCGCTGGGGTTCGGGGCCAGGGTCCTCCGGCCGTTCTTCGCGCGGCCCTCCTCGTGGCGCATCCTGGACGGACTCGTCGCTGCGGTCATGCTCACGTTGGGTGTGCGCCTGGCTGCCGGTGCGTGACGTCGTCGTTTCTTGGCGCGAACGGACACTTGGGCCCCTCACACAGCGAAGAACAGGGCAGTATCTGCCCGTTCGGGCAAAGCCTCAGGAAGAAGTCAGGACAGGCGCACGCGCAGCAGCTCCGGGACCTCGTCCGCCTCACGCAACCCGGAGGTGCCGCGCATCGTGACACGCACGGCGTGGGCAACCACGGCCCCCAGCCCGCCGTCGTCGGGCGCCGATTCTTCCATCACCGCGTCCCGCACCCTGCGCTGTTCGGTGGAGCCGGTGCCGCGGGCAATGATGTCCTCGATGCCCTGCCGGGCCAGGGAAAGCTCGTTCTGCTCGGCGAGGACCGGAGCCAGATAGTCCACCAAGGATCGCACCACGTCGACGGCCGGCGCCGGCCTGAACGTGCCAAAATCCAGCAACTCACCGTTCAGGCCGCTGCTGCTCGCCTGCCATGCCGCCATCCGCAGCAGCACCGTGGGCACCGGGGCCGGCTCCACGCCGTCGCGCCACTCACGGCTGGCCGATTCGACCAAGGCCCGCACCAGCACCGCGATCAGGGCAGCGTCCTCGGCGCGCAGGCAGACGTCGGCCACCCGGACCTCAACCGTGGGGTGGTTCCGGGACAGTCGGGCGTCAAAGTAGATCATGCCTTCATCCAGCAGGACGCCGCTGTCCAGCAGACGCGTGACCACCCTCCGATATGCGGAGTACGTGCTGAAAATAGCCGAAGGACCGGACATAGGCCAGCGGTTCCAGGCCTGGGTTCGGTAGCTCTCGAATCCTGTGGGCATCCCGTTCCAGAACGGCGAATTTGCGCTCAATGCCGTGAGCACTGCCAGCTTGTCCCGGATCCTGTCCAGCACGGCCACGCCCTCGTCCTTGGATTCGATGAACGTGTGGACGTGGAAGCCGCAGGTCAGCTGCTCCTGCGCGGTCAGGCCGAAACGTTCCAGCATCCGGGCATAGCGGGCGTCCGGAGTGGTGTGGCTCGCAAGGCCGAACGGAGAAGTGGCCAGCGCGGCGACCCTTGCACCGTTCTTGGTGGCCGCCTGGTCCGCCAGCAGCCGGCCGGCCCGGATCTGCTGCAGCAGTTCTGCGTACTCGAGGCAGGGACGGGTCTGGGTCTCGATCTGCTCGAGCTTCAGCTCGGCAGTCAGGCCAGTCCAGTCGTCGTGAGCGGTTTTTTCCTTGGCTGCCAGCGCATAGGGACGTTCCGGGGCGTCGTCGGCTGCCATCCGGCGGCCGGACAACATCGCATCCGCGAGGGCAAGCGGCTCCCCCGTGTCCGGATCAACGATCAGGAGTTCTTCCTCGACGCCGAATGTACGCATGGTTATATTGTGCTGCAACGGGCCGGCCCGCGGCAGCCCGCGGGGTCGGCGGATTCTGCGAGCGCTAGTCCTGGAAGTACTCCACCTTGGCGCCGATGGTGTTGAGCCGCTCGGCCAGGTCTTCGTAGCCGCGCTCGATCACGTAGATATTCCGCAGCTCCGAAACACCCCGCGCCGCGAGCATGGCCAGCAGCAGGCAGGCGGCAGGGCGGAGTGCCGGCGGGCAGCCCACCTCGGCGGCCCGCCACTTCGTGGGGCCCTTGACGTAGATCCGGTGCGGGTCCAGCAGCTGCACCTGGGCGCCGAGCCGGTTGAGTTCAGTGAGGTAGATGGCCCGGTTCTCATAGACCCAGTCGTGGATCATGGTCTGGCCGTGGGCGTTGGCGGCGATGACCGCGAAGAACGGCAAGTTGTCGATGTTCAGGCCCGGGAACGGCATGGGGTGGATCTTGTCCTCCGGCGCCCGCAGCTCGGACGGTTTGGTGGTCACATCCACCAGCCGGGTGCGTCCGTTGCGCGCCACGTACTCGCCGGAAATCTCCAGCTTCTGGCCCATCTGTTCCAGCGTGGCCAGCTCGATTTCCATGAACTCGATGGGCACGCGGCGGATGGTCACCTCTGAGTTGGTGACGATCCCGGCGGTGATGAGGCTCATGGCCTCGATGGGGTCCTCGGACGGGAAATACTCAATGTCGACGTCGATCAGCGGCTGCCCGGTGATCTTCAGTGTGGTGGTGCCCACGCCGTCGATGCGCACGCCCAACATCTCGAGGTAGAAGCAGAGGTCCTGGACCATGTAGTTGGGGCTGGCGTTACGGATAACGGTGGTGCCGCGGCGGTGCGCCGCTGCCATGATGGCGTTCTCGGTGACAGTATCCCCGCGCTCCGTCAGCACAAAGGACCGGTCGTGGGTGTCCGGCGGTGGAGCCTGCACGGCGTAGAAACCGGCAGTCGCCTCCACGGAGAGCCCGAACTGGCGCAAAGCCTGCATGTGCGGCTCCACGGTGCGGGTGCCCAGATCGCAACCTCCGGCATACGGCAGGCGGTATTCCGCGGCTTCGTCAAGAAGCGGGCCCAGGAGCATGATCACGCTGCGGGTGCGGCGCGCCGCGTCAACATCCATGGCCCTGAGGTCCAGGACGGCGGGGCGGCGGAGCTGGAGATCGGTGTCGTTAAGCCACGTGCACTCGACACCGATGCTGGTCAGGACCTCCACGATCCGGTTGACCTCTTCGATCCGGGCGAGGCGGCGCAGGACGGTGGTGCCGCGGTTGATCAGGCTGGCGCACAGCAGCGCCACACCGGCGTTTTTGCTGCTGTTGACATCCACCGCCCCGGAAAGCGTGCGGCCGCCTTCGATCCGCAGGTGCGTCATCTGCGGTTTGCCCACTTTGACGATGCTGCGGTCGAGAATGGTTTCGAGCCGCTGGATCATCTTCAGGCTCAGGTTCTGCTTGCCCTGCTCCATCCGGGCGACGGCGCTTTGGCTGGTTCCCAGCGCTGACGCGAGCTGACCTTGGGTCCAGCCCTTCTCGGCCCGGGCGTCCCTGAGTGTGGCGGCGACGTGCTCGGCAGTTTCCTGAATCATAGATAAAAAATATCACAGATGAGCTATTCCATGGCACGCGCAGCGGAAGGATGGACTGAGATTCCATGAAATACCCGATTCATGAGATAGAGGCTCCTTAATGCTTGTCCTTGACCCGCCACTCGCTCAGCGGGAGACTGAGACATCCGGTTCACCCGATCAACGGAAGAATGCCCTGCAGGAGGCCTGCCATGTACGGGAATGCGGCCACAGCATCCCGTGCTTTAGCGTGTGCCATCTTGTGCCTGCTCATGGCCCTTTGCGGGATTGTCGTGGCGCCGGCGTCCGTGGCCGCCCCTTCACCGGGCGAGGGCGCCGAGCAAGCATTGGGTAACGATATCTCGTGGCCTCAGTGCGACAAGGCGCTTCCCGCCGCTCCAGCTTTCGGGATCGTGGGCGTCAACAATGGCCTGGCCAGCACCACTAACCCCTGCCTCGCCGAACTTCTCCGCTGGGCCAAAGCCATCACGGTGAACCCGACCGATCAGCCGTCCGTGGCCCTTTACGTCAACACCGCCAACCCGGGGCACGCTGGCTCCTGGTGGCCGACCAGTAACAACTACCCCGCTGCCCACGCTGTAGACAACCCCTACGGCACCTGCAAGGACAAGGACGTTGGCCCGGTGTGCGCATACATGTACGGCTACGCCAAGGCATACGACGACGCCTACATCCGCGGCATCAGCAGCCCCTCGGACTACCTGTGGTGGCTCGATGTTGAAACAGGCAACAGCTGGTCCCTCGACAAGAATGCCAACCGTGCCGTCCTAGAAGGTATGACCGACTTTTTTCACAGCATCGGCGCCGACGTCGGCATCTACTCCTCGGCCTATCAATGGGTACAGATCGTGGGCACCGTCAGCAGCTCCAGCAACCTTTATGCCCTGCCCAGCTGGCTGGCAGGCGCCCGCACTGCCTTCGGAGCCACCGCCAACTGCTCGAATGCGCCGTTAACCCCCGGCGGCACAGTCACCCTGACCCAGTTCGTCTCCAGGGGCTTCGACTACGATCACTCGTGCATTTAGCAGGCAAAGCGCGCCGTAGCCCGAATCCAGAAGCATGGCCCGCCCGGACTAGCGCCAGACGAAGTTCCAGGTCCCCATCCCGGCCGCGGCAACCACAGCAGCCGCCGCGATCAGCACACCGCCCGCCAGCACCCAGGCGTCCAACGGCGAATAGGTGGATTCCCGGGCCCATGTCCGCAGGCCGGTGCCAAAACCGCGCGCTTCCATGGTGATGGCCAGCCGGGACGCACGGCGGATGGCCTGGACCAGGAGCCCGAAGCTCTGCCCGAGCGTGGCCCGCAGCCGTTGCAGCGGGCTGCCCTGCGAGCCCACGCCGCGGGCCCGCCGCGCCATGCCGATGGTCTGCCATTCCTCGGCCATAAGTCCCACCAGCCGCATCGCGGCCAGCGTGCCGAGGACAAAACGGTGCGGCAGCCGGGCCTTCTGGGCCAGCGCATCGGCAAGGTCGGTGGGGTCCGTGCAGGTCATCAGCAGGATCGCCGGCAGGGCAATCGCGAGGCCGCGCAGCATAAAACCGATTCCCAGCTGGAGGGAACCTTCGCTGATCGACCAGATCCCGACGTCGAGCAGTACAGCGCCGCCGTCCGCCGCGACGATCGCCGTGCTCCAGCCGCCCAGGGCTGCCGCGATGATGAGCGGCCAGCCGCGCTGCCACAGCAGGCGCAGGGTGAGGCCCGCCAGCGGGAAGATCACGAGCTCGGCCCCAAGCGCCACCGAAGCAGACACCCAGTCGATGGAGAGCGCCAGCACCAGGGTGATGAGGAAGACGACGGCGAACTTGGCCAGCGGGTTGGCGCGCGTCAGCAGCGCGTGGTTGCTGCGGAGGGTCAGGGCATCCCTCATGCCGCACCCGCTTCCTGGCGTGCGCCGCCGCGTGAGGCCGGTCCAAGCCGCAGTTCGGCCCCGCCCAGGACGGCGCTGAACTCCTGGTCGTGGGTCACGGAAACCACGGAGGTCCCGGCGTCGAGCAGTTCTGAGAGGAACGATGCGAGCTCAGCCCAGGTGTTGGCATCCTGGCCGAACGTCGGCTCGTCGAGGACCAGCACACGAGGGTGGGCCGCGAGGACAGTGGCCACCGAGAGGCGCCGCTTTTCGCCTCCCGAGAGCGTGTACGGATTGGCGTCCACCAGGTGCGTCAGGCGCAGCCGTTCCAGCAGCTCATCAACCCGCTCCTCGCCATGGCCCAGGTGCCGCGGGCCGAACATCAGTTCGTCCAGCACGCGGCCGGTAACGAACTGGTGCTCGGGTTCCTGGAAGACGGTTCCGATGCGGGAAATCAGCTGGTTGGCTTTCCATTTGAAGGGGTCAATCCCGGCGCCTTCGGAAAGCTCGACGGCGGCGGACACCTTCCCCGCCACCGGCGCCAGCAGACCGGCGAGGGTCAGTGCGAACGTTGACTTTCCGGCGCCGTTGGGTCCTGTGACGGTGAGTGCGTGGCCGGAACGGACCTGGGCCGCGATGCCGTGCTGCACCGGTACCGGCGGGATGGTCCGGAAGCCGCGGCGCCGCGGACGCTCGCGGGAGACGGCCAGGTCCTCGGCGGCCAGCAGCAGGTCACCGGAGCCTGCGGACACGCGGCGGCGGGTTGCCGGCACGTACCCCGGCACCCAGACGCCCGCGCCGATCAGCATGTCCCGCGCCTCCGCGAGCACCTGGTCCGGCGGCCCGTCCAGCAGGACTGCGGACGATGCGGCGGAACCTCCTGTGGAGCCCGCTGCCGAGCCCGGCTGCAGCACCACAATCCGGTCCACCAGGTCCTTCCAGACGGACACGCGGTGTTCCACCACAACCAGGGTGGCGCCGGTTTTGTCCAGGCAGCGGCCCACGGCGTCCCGGACTTCCAGCACGCCGGCGGGATCAAGGTTCGCTGTGGGCTCATCCAGCAGGATCAGCCCGGGCCGCATCGCGAGGATCCCGGCCAGCGCCAGGCGCTGCTTCTGCCCGCCGGACAGGGCCGACGTCGGGTGGTCCAGCGGGAGCCCGCCGGGACCAGGGCCGGCACTCCGCAGCCCGACGTCGTCGAGCGCTTCATGGACGCGCCGCCAGATCTCGTCCCGCGGCACGGCGAGGTTCTCGGCCCCGAAGGCGACGTCGTCGCCCAGGCGCGAAAGCACCACTTGCGTTTCCGGATCCTGCTGCATCAGGCCCGAGCGGCCGCGCTGCCCGCGCGGCACCACACCGTCGATCAGCAGCGAACCGGTTTCGTCGGCGTCGTCCCCTTCATCCCCCAGCACCCCTGCGAGCGCGTGCAGCAGTGTTGACTTGCCTGCGCCCGATGGGCCCAGCAGCAGCACCCGCTCGCCGGGAGCGATGTCGAGGTCGAGCCCCTGGACCGCGGGCGCGGAACGTCCCGCATGCCGCCAGCCCCAGCCACGGGCGGACACCGCGGCGGGGCGCACTCCGGAAGCGCCGGCGTCGGAAGCGGTCATCAGTTGAAGACGGGCTCCGACGCTGCCTTCCGGGATGCGAACGAGCTCAGCACACCGGTCCGGGCCAGGCCGCGGGTGGCGATCCAGGACAGCGCGCCCGCAATCACCGCGCCGGAGATGGTGCAGAACACGATGTACGCGAGCTTGTCGCCGGGCTCGTAGGCGATGTTCCAGCCCCACGGCAGGAACGAGTCATTGAGGCCGCAGAACAGGCCCGCGCCGGCACCGGCCAACAGCGCGGCGATGAGGTTGTACTTCTGGTGCAGGAAGGACTTGAACCGGAAGTTGCCGTACACCAGCAGGAAGAACACCAGCTCGGCGCCCAGGCCCTGGAGGAGTCCGGAGATCAGCACCGTGGCGCCGTACTGCGAGCCCATGATGAGTTCGCCGGTGGCGGCCACAGTTTCGCAGAAGATCGCCGCACCGGGTTTGCGGATGATGAGCATGCCCAGCACTGCCGGGATCATCCAGCCGCCGGCGATCAGGCCGGTCAGCGGGGGGTAAACGGCGTTCATGGGGGCGGAGACGATGCCGGCGCCCTGGGACCAGGCCCAGAAGATCACGCCGCCGGTGATGGCGATGAGCGCCGCCACCACGATGTCCACAACACGCCAGGTATTGCCGGTCTTTTTGATTGCTGCAGTTGTCATTTTGGTCCTCCTGAGGAACAGGAGGGGAAAGTGCCCCGGAGTGCGGCGCTGCCGCCGTTTCCGGACACTTCGAGAACTCGACTCCCTTGCGCCGGTACTAACCGGATCAGGTTCGAGGGTCTGCGGCTGTCCGCACTCTCAGCGCCCACCTGCGGTTCCCTGGCAATGCCAGTGATGTCCGACGGCGGCGCTCCCCTGTCGTAATAAATCTGCCCTGATGGGCGTGCTCCAGTTTACACCGCGGGCGGGGTAGATTGTGGGCCATGACTGCCAACAACCCGACTGTGACTGCGTTCAATCCTGATTCGACAGTGCCCCAGCCGGCGGGGCTGCTTGAGGCCCTGATTGCCCGGGTCGAAGCCGAGATCAACGAGCTGCAGTTTCCGCATTTCAGCAAGGACGACTCCCTCAACCTCGGGCTGCTCCTGGTGGAGCTGGGCAAGAGTCGGAAGCTGCCCATCGCGATCGACATCACCAAGGGTGACCAGGTCCTGTTCCACGTGGCCCTGGACGGCGCCACCCCGGACAACGAGCACTGGATCCGGGCCAAGCAGCGCACCGCCGCCAGGTATGAGATCCCGTCGCTGCTGGTGGGCCTGCGCGGCAGGCTGCATGGCGGCCGGATCGAGGACCACGGCTGGTTCGACGAGTCCACCTATGCCCCGCACGGCGGCTGCTTCCCGGTCTACGTCGCCGGTGTGGGTGCGGTGGCCACGGTGACGGTCTCGGGCCTGCCCCAGCAGCAGGACCACGATCTGGTGGTGGAAGCCCTGCGGGAGATTCTGGAGTCCATGCAGCCGGGTTAGGCTAAAGGAAGTCCCGGATCCGCTCACAAGGAGTTCAACGAATGAACCTGTTCATCAAGCTGCTCGGCACTGCAATCAGCATCGGCGCCGGGTTCGTCGGCACCAAGGTGGTCAATACGGTGTGGGAAAAGTCCACCGGCCGGAAGCCCCCCACCGGCAAGGACGAAGACACTCCCACCACCCTGCGCTCGGCCCTGACGTTTGCGCTCATTTCGGCCTCGGTCAGCACCATCATCCAGGTGCTCGCCAACCGCGGCACGCAGCGGGCCATCACCCGTTTCGCCAAGTCCCAGGACATAGTCTGACCGCACCACCATCCCCTGAGTTTTTGTCCAGATAATCGGCTCAAGCCGGCCGAGATACCCGATGATCTGGACAAAAACTCACACGGGACGCCGGGGGCTGCGCGTGACGCTTCAGTCCCGCCGGCCGCCGTCGGACGCTTCATCCCTTGACGACTCTTCCCGGGCCGACTCATCCCGGGCCGACTGGGCCGCCTTCTGAACCACGGCGTCGAGTTCATCGGAGCTGAGCAGCTCACGGTGAAGGTGTTTGGTCCGGTAACCGGCGCGGCCCACCATATGGGCGGAAACCGGCACCGTCAGCAGCTGGAAGATCCAGGCGACCAGCAGCACCGGCCACACCCACCAGGTGCGCATCTGCAGGCCGATGGCCGCCAGCAGCAGGAACAGCCCCAGCACTTGGGGCTTGGTGGCAGCGTGCATGCGGCTCAGCAGGTCCGGAAAGCGGAGCAGGCCCACGGCGGCGGCGAGTGACATGAGGGCCCCCACCATCAGGAACACCGCCGACACGGCATCGATGACGTTATCAACCACGCTGGCCTCGGGATTCATTGGCTTGCTCCCGCCGGTCGGCCACGAAGCGGGCAACGGTCACGGACCCGATGAAGCCGACCACGGACAGCGCCACCAGCAGCATCAGGTTGTTCAGGTGCCGGTTGACGGCCATGTCGATGCACAGTGCCGCGCCGAGGATCGCGAGCAGGACGTCGGAGGCCAGCACCCTGTCCAGCAGCGACGGTCCACGGGAGATTCTGATGATGGCTCCTGCCGCTGCCAGCGAAAGAATGACTGCCGTGACAGCCAGGACGGTCTGCATCATGCTGCGGCCTCCTGCCGGATTGCTTCGAGTTCCTCGCGCGTGCCCATGATCCTGATCAGGCCCGCTTCGATGGAGCGGACTTCCTTGCGCAGGCTTTCCACCTCGTCCGGGCTGCTGACATTGAGCGCGTGGAGGTACAGGGTGGACGTTGACCGGTCCACTTCCACCACCAGCGAGCCCGGGATCAGCGAAATCACGTGCCCGGTGGCGGTGACCATGAGGTCCTGGTGGCTCCGCAACGGCACCGCGACGACGGCGCTGATGACCCGCGGGCCGCGGACCACCGCCAGGTACATGACCTCGACGCTGGCTGCCGCCACCCTGCCCAGGAAACGCAGGGCAAACGGCACGGCGTGAAGAATGTTGAAACGGCCGCTGAGTTCCACCGGCGGCAGGTAGAACATCCGGGCCACAAGGACGGCCAGCAACGCGCCGAAGAGCAGGTTGCCCGGGCTGAAGTCCTGCCACAGGGCGCCCCAGACAATCACCAGCCATACCAGCAGGGGCAGTTCCTGGCGGAGGGAAATCCGGCGGCGGCTCATTTGCCCCCACCGTCTTTCAGGGCCAGCGGGGGAACTTCCGTGTCCTCGCCCAGCACGGCCTGGATGTAGGCGGACCTGTCCAGCATTTCGTGGGCGGCCTGGTCCGAGACTGTGAACAGCGGGCCGGCGAAGACCGTGAGTGACACGCCCAGGACCACCAGGCCCAGGGTTGAGCCCACCATGGTGCGGGGCAGCAGTGTGACGTTCTTGCGGCCTGCCCGGCTGCCGGTGTCCGAATCCTCCGGCTCGGCCAGCAGGACGGGGTCCGGGTGCTCGGCGTCCGAGGGCTTGCGCCAGAAGGCGCGGTTCCAGACCCTCGCAACGGCCAGGAGGGTCAGGAGGCTGGTAACCACGCCGCCGATCACCAGGGCGTAGGCCAGGGGCGTGCCCAGGTCGATGCCGGCCTGGATGAGCCCCACTTTCCCGAGGAAACCGGAGAACGGCGGGATCCCGGCCAGGTTCATGGCCGGGATAAAGAACAGCAGGGCCAGGATGGGCGACAGCTTGGCGAGGCCTGCCAGCCGGTCCACGGAGGAGCTGCCGCCGCGGCGCTCGATCAGGCCTGTAACCAGGAAGAGGCTGGTCTGGATGGTGATGTGGTGGGCCACGTAGAACACGGCGGCGCCCAGCCCGGCCACCGAGGACATCGCCAGGCCGAACACCATGTAGCCGATGTGGCTGACCAGGGTGAAGGACAACAGACGTTTGATGTCGCTCTGGGCCAGGGCGCCCAGGATTCCCACCACCATGGTCAGCAGCGCCGCCACCATCAGCGGAGTGTTCAGGCTGTCCCCGGGGAAGAGCAGGGTTTCCGTGCGCACCATCGCGTAGACACCGACTTTGGTCAGCAGGCCGGCGAACACGGCGGTGACCGGCGCCGGCGCCGTGGGGTAGGAGTCAGGCAGCCAGAACGACAGCGGGAACACGGCCGCCTTGATCCCGAATGCCACCAGCAGCATCACGTGCAGGAGGGTCTGGGTTCCCTCGTCCAGGTCCGCGAGCTTGATGGCGAGGTCGGCCATGTTCACGGTTCCGGTGGCACCGTAGACCATCGCAATGGAGATCAGGAACAGCACGGAGGACACCACGGAGACCACCACATAGGTGACGCCGGCGCGGATGCGGGGGCCGGTTCCGCCCAGTGTCATCAGGACATAGCTTGCCGTCAGCAGGATCTCGAAGCCGACGTACAGGTTGAACAGGTCCCCGGACAGGAACGCGTTGGACACCCCGGCCACCAGGATCAGGTAGGTGGGGTGGAAGATCGACACCGGCGCGTCCTGGTCGCCGTCGGCCATGCCCTGCCCGGTGGCGTAGACCAACACAGCGAGGCTGATAGCCGACGACACCACGAGCATGAGGGACGAGAACTGGTCCACCACCATGGTGATGCCCCACGGCGGCAGCCAGCCACCGATGGTCACGGCGGCCGTTCCGCCGTCCCACACGGAGGCCAGCAGCAGGCATTCCAGCAAAAGTGTCAGGGACAGCACGCCGATGCTCACCGCGCGCTGGGCGCGGGAGTGCCGGATCAGCAGGAAGGCCAGGGCGGCACCGAGGATGGGAAGAACGACGGCGAGCGGTGCAAAGCTTGCGATGTTCACTTCACGCCTCCTTCGGGACCAGGGGTTACGTTCTGCGAGCCGGGTTGCTCTTCAGCGGCGGCGTCCCTGGCAGGAATCTCCTTGGCGCCGGCGGTGACGGAACCCCTGGCCTCATCCGGGCCGTCCGCAGCCGTGGGGTGGTCCGAGACGGCGTTCCCGTCACCGCCCAGCATGGTCAGGGGAAACTCGGAAGTTTCGGCCGGGATCGGGGCGTCGTCCTCGGCGTCGAAGCGGGGGGTCTCGGCGACGCGGAGGTCCTCGACGTCGTCCTGGATCTCGTCCTGGCGGGCAAGGACCCAGGTGCGGTAGATGATGCCGAGCATAAAGGCCGTCACGGCGAAGGAGATCACGATCGATGTAAGGATCAAGGCCTGCGGAAGCGGGTCCGAGTACTCATGCGCGCCGGTGTCCTTGGTGTACAGGGGTGCCAGGCCTGCGTAGCCGCCGGTGGCCAGGATCAGCAGGTTGGTGGCGTTGGCCAGCAGCATCAGCCCCAGCAGCACGCGGGTGAGGCTGCGTTCCAGGATCAGGTAGATGCCGCACGCATACAGGGCACCCATCACGGTCAGCAGGGTCAGGTTGACACTCATCCTTGGCCCTTCGCGGTGGTTTCGGCGGGGACGCCCACGGGCTCCTCGGCGTGCACGTCGGCCTGCACCCCGGCGGCGGCAGGAGCGTCGTCACTTGGCGCGTCCTCGGCGGGCGCAGTCCTCTGCTCTTCAAAGTGTTCGTCGATCTCGGAGCCCAGGCTGCGCAGGACGTCCAGCACCAGGCCGATCACCACAATGTAGACGCCGATGTCGAAGATGGTGGACGTAACGAACTTGATGTCCCCGAACACCGGAAGCCAGAGTTCGATGATGGCTGACTGGAATACTTGGCCGCCCAGCAGCAGCGGCACCACACCGGACGCCGCCGCAGTGGCGAGCCCGATCCCCAGCAGCGTTCCGGCGCCGACGGGAGTGGCTTCGCGCAGTTCGAACCTGCCGCCGGCCAGGTAGCGGATGGCCAGGGCAAGCCCGGCCGTCAGGCCGCCGGCGAAGCCGCCGCCGGGCAGGTTGTGGCCGGCCAGGAGGAGGTAAAGCGAGAAGATGATCAGGGAGTGGAAGATCAGCCGGGTGACCACTTCAAAGATGATGGAACGCCGTTCCGGTGCCAGCGTGCGCCCCGCCACAATCCAGGCATCCCGGGCGGAGGCGGCGAATTTGCGGCTGATGGCCAGGGCCGCGGCTTCCCGCGACCCGGGATCCACTGCGACCTGGCGGCCGACGCTGCCCTCGGCAACAGTTTCAGAGACCCTGGTCCGGTCGCCGCGGCCGCGGACGAAGATGAGGCTGGCAACACCTGTGGCGGCCAGCGCAAGGACGGATATTTCACCGAACGTGTCCCAGGCGCGGATGTCCACCAGGGTCACGTTGACGATGTTCAGCCCGCCGCCGCCTTCATAGGCAAGGCGCGGGAATTCCAGGGACACGGGGACTGCTACCCGGGCGCCCATGGCGTGGATGGCGGCGAAGACCATGGTGACGCCGAACGCCGCCCCGATGATCACGCGGACCACCCGGTACTTGCCGCCGGTGCGGTCGCGGAGTTCTGCGGGCAGGCTGCGCATGGCCAGAACAAAGGCCACCAGGATGATGGTTTCCACAAGCATCTGCGTGAGGGCCAGGTCCGGCGCGCCCTGGAGCGCGAACATCAGGGCGATCCCGTATCCGGTGACGGACACCATCAGCACGGCGAGGAACCGTTTGTTGGCCTTGACCGCGGCCAGCGCGCCGATCACAATTCCCGCCCCGACCACGGGCTGCAGCGGCGAGTAGGGATCGATGAAGTACAGGTTGTCCGGCAGCGGCTTGCCCGCCAGCACCATGGCGGTCAGCGGTAGCGCAAACGCCATGGTGAGGATCACGGCGAGGTAGAAGTACAGGGAACCACGCTGCGTGCGGCCGGTGATCCAGACCGCGGTGTCGTCCAGGGCTCCGATAGTGAGCTGGTACATGCGGTCGCCGTCGATCCAGCCCGGAACGCGGGACTGCGCGCGGGCCACCATGCTCCGTCCGAAGTACATCGCCAGGCCCAGTGCGAACGTGAGGGCCGTCAGTCCCAGGGCGGGGGTGAAACCGTGCCACAGCGCAAGGTGGCCGGCCTGCTCGGCCGGTGTGCCGGCGTCGGACGCGGTGGAGGCAAACAGCGCGGCGTAGGGCTGGACCCAGGCGTCCACCGGCGCCGGCCAGAGGCCGTAGACGATGCTGAGGAGGCTGAGGACGGCCGGGGCAGCCAGGAAGGAAGGCTTGACCGCCTTGAACGTTGTCCGCTCAATCCCGGGCTTCACCGCGAACGCTCCCCACATAAAGCGTGCGCTGTAGGCGAACGTAAGAATGGACCCGAGGACGATGCCGGCGAGCACCACCAGGCTCCAGGCCTCGCCGCCGGCAGCGTGGTGGACAAAGGCTTCCAGAACTGATTCCTTGGCCACAAATCCGGCGAGCAGCGGGACGCCGGCCATCGAGGCGGCCCCGATACCGGCCACCATTCCGAGCGCGCGGGACTGCCTGAACACGCCGGACAGCTGGCGCACATCGCGGGTCCCGGCCTGATGGTCGATGATGCCCACCACCAGGAACAGGGTGGCCTTGAACAGTCCGTGGGCCAGGAGCATCGCGAGGCCGGCGAGGGCCGCGTCGGGAGTGCCCAGCCCCACCACCATGGTCAGGAACCCCAGCTGGCTGACGGTGCCGTAGGCCAGGATGAGTTTGATGTCGGTCTGCCGGAGCGCCCGGTAGCCGCCCACCAGCATGGTGGCCAGGCCCAGGCCCAGCACCATGGACGGCCAGTAGGCGGTGTCGGAAAATCCCGGGGCAAGCCGTGCCACCAGGTAGATCCCGGCCTTCACCATCGCCGCGGCGTGGAGGTACGCGCTCACCGGGGTGGGGGCCGCCATGGCTCCGGGAAGCCAGAAGTGGAAGGGAACCAGCGCCGACTTGCTGATGGCACCCACCAGGATAAGGACGACGGCGGCGGCAGCGATTGCACCGGTTGGTCCGCTTATCAGCGTGGGAGCCTGAGCCAGGATCGCCGAAATCCGGTACGTGCCCGCGCTGTGGCCAAGCATGACCAGGCCCACCAGCATGGCCAGACCACCGGCGGTGGTGACCATCAGGGCCTGCAGCGCCGAACGCCGGGCCGCCAGCCTGGTGCGGGCGAAGCCGATCAGCAGGTAGGACAGGATGGTGGTGAGTTCCCAGAAGATGAACATCAGCAGAAGATCGTCAGCGATCACCAGGCCGAACATCACTCCCGCGAAGGCGAGGAACTGGGCGCCGAAGCCGCCGAGATCCTGGTCCTTGAGGCTGAAGTACCGGGCGCAATAGACGAGCACCAAGGCGCCGATGCCCAGGACAAGGAGCGACATCACCCAGGCAAGGGCGTCGAGCCGGAAGGCGAATTCAAGATCCAGCCCGGGAATCCACGGGAAGACCTCCGAGACCGCGCCAGCGTCCGAGTACACGGCGCCGTGCTGGAACAACAGCCAGACAAAGGACGCTGCGGGCACAGCCGCCAGCGCGTAGAACGCGTTGCGGCCCCAGGCCCTGAAGAGAAACGGCGCCACGGCAGCAACCGCAAAATGCACGGCAAGGACTGTGATCACTGGTATCTCCGCAACGTCAGGGATTCGATTGTCAAAAAGTTAGGGCAGGCGGTCATTCGTCAGGTTCGGTGGCCACAGTTTATCAAGGCACCACTGACACTTTTCCCGCCCCAGAACGCGGGTCCCTGGAATTTCCCGGGTGTCCGGCGTATCATCACCGCGATGTTCGCCAGGGGCGGATACGATTCAGCCTATGAACACCGCCAGTGCTCCCGAGGCCATGCAGCCGTCATCGGAACTCGCGTCCGGAACCCAGGCCGCCGGCAAGGGCCGGGTCCTCGCCTGGGCCGCCTGGGACTGGGGATCTGCGGCCTTCAACGCGGTCATGACCACCTTCGTGTTCACCGTCTACCTCACCTCCAATGCCTTCGGCGGCGAGGATCAGGCGTCGGCCGTTCTTGGTGGTGCACTGGCCATTGCGGGGATCGCCATCGCGCTGCTCGCTCCGGTGACCGGGCAGCGCTCGGACAACGGCGGGCGCCGCAAACTGTGGCTGGGGGTCAACACGGCCGCCGTCGCCATCCTGACGGGCCTGTGCTTCTTTGTGTTCCCGCGGCCGGAGTTCCTGCTCCTGGGCGTTTCCCTGATCGCGCTGGGGAATGTGTTCTTTGAGTTCGCCGGCGTCAACTACAACGCCATGCTGGCCCAGATCTCCACGCCGAAGAACATCGGCAAGGTCAGCGGGTTCGGCTGGGGGATGGGCTACCTGGGCGGCATTGTGGCCCTGCTGATTGTGCTGCAGCTGTTTGTGCAGCCGGGCTTCGACTGGATCGGCGCGTCCACAGAGGACAGCCTGAACATCCGGCTCGTGGCCGTGTTCTCCGCCCTGTGGTTCTTCATCTTTGCCCTGCCGGTGCTGTTCGCCGTCCCGGAACTGCCGCGGCCGGAGCGGGCCCAACCCCTGGGCGTCCTGGCCTCCTACGGCCTGCTGATCCGCCGGATCAGGGCAATCTACGCCACCAGCCCGCACACCATTTACTTCCTCCTGGCCAGCGCAGTGTTCCGGGACGGCCTCGCGGCCGTGTTCACCTTCGGCGGGATCATCGCGGCAGGCACGTTTGGCTTCGAACTCTCACAGGTCATCTTCTTTGCCATCTTCGGGAACGTGGTGGCGGCCGTGGGCGCCATCATCGGTGGGTTCCTGGACGATCGGGTGGGGCCCAAGGCCGTGATCATGGGTTCCTTGGTGGGGCTACTTACCGCCGGGACCATGATCCTGGTCCTCGGCAACGAAAACTACATCTTCTTTGGCACGGCGTGGGCCGGCAGCACCACCTTCTGGGTCTTCGGGCTGTTCCTGTGCCTGTTTGTGGGGCCTGCCCAGTCCTCATCGCGGGCGTACCTGGCCCGGCTGGCACCCCACGGCGAGTCCGGCGAACTGTTCGGCCTCTACGCCACCACCGGCCGCGCCGTCAGCTTCCTGGCTCCCGCGCTGTTCACCCTGTGCATCACGCTTGCCACTCCCCTGGTGGCCCCGGGCGAGGCCCAGCGCTGGGGAATCCTGGGCATCATGGTGGTGCTGCTCGCCGGCCTGCTGGTCCTGCTCCCGGTGAAGTCCCCGGACAAGACCGCCATCGCCGTGGTTCCGGCCTCCTAGAGCGAAGGGATCCTTAAGCCCCAGTCGATCGACGCGCGAACGGGCAGCTAATGACCTCAAAACCGGGATTTGACGTCATCTGCTGCCAGTTCGCGCTGTATGTGTGTGCGCAAAGGGGCCGCAAGTGTACGCTCGCGCCGCCTTGCGCACCCCCGCCCGAAACCGGCCGGCAAAGACTAGGCTGGTGGTATGAACGTGGACGAGACTGACCTCCCCGGCATGGGCCGGCGGAAGGACTTCATGACGGCTTCCGGCCGCCGCATCGGCGTTGTGGAGCTACGGGAGGGCACGATGGAACTCATCGTTTCCACCTGGGACGATCCCGACACCTGCCAGGCGTCGATTCCCCTGACCGGGGATGAGGCCGCCGCTCTGGGCAACCTCCTGGGCGGGCAGCGCCTGGCCATGAAACTGAGTGAAGAGCACAAGGAGATTCCGGGCATCGTGACCCGACAGTTCTCCATCGCTCCGGAATCCCCGTTCCAGAACCAGCCCATGGGGAAGGCCTGCATCCGCACCCGCTGCGGAGTCTCGATCGTGGCGATCATGCGTGAAGGCGAAGTGCTCCCGTCGCCGGGACCCGACGTCGTACTTCACTCCGGCGACCTCCTCGTTGCAGTTGGAACGCAAGAAGGCCTCGATTCGGCGGCCGACATCCTGCGCAACGGCTGAGCGTCATGGACCCGCTGGCCCTGACCCTCATTGAACTGGGGGCCGTTGTGTTCTGCCTTGGCCTCCTGGCCAGGCTGGCCGGACGGATCGGAATGTCACCCATCCCGCTCTACCTCGTTGGCGGACTCGCCTTCGGCGCAGGCGGTGTGGTCAAACTCGAAGGTATGCACGAATTCGCACATCTCTCGGGCGAAATCGGGGTGATCCTGCTGCTGCTTATGCTCGGTTTGGAATATACGGCTGCCGAGCTTTTCACCGGTCTGCGCAGGTCCTGGCAGGCCGGTGTTCTTGACCTGGTGCTGAATTTCCTGCCCGGCGCGGCGCTGGCGCTCCTGCTCGGCTGGGGAACGGTGGGCGCCATGGTTATGGGCGGTGTCACGTACATTTCGTCCTCAGGGATCGCCGCCAAAGTCATCACTGACCTGGGCCGGATCGGTAACCGCGAGACCCCCGTGGTACTGTCCATCCTCGTGTTCGAGGACCTGGCCATGGCTGTGTACCTGCCCATCCTCACCGCCACCCTCGCGGGCGTGAGCTTCCTGGGCGGACTCACCACGGTAGCAATCTCGCTGGCGGTGGTCACCGTCGTGTTAATGGTGGCGCTGCGGCACGGCCACCGTGTATCAAAAGCGGTGCACAGCGAAAACTCCGAAGTATTCCTGCTCAACCTGCTCGGCGCCGCACTCCTGGTGGCCGGCGTCGCGTCAGCCCTGCAGGTTTCGGCCGCAGTGGGCGCATTTATGTTGGGCATCGCGATCTCGGGAGCTACCGCCCACAGCGCCACCCGGATCCTGGAACCGCTGCGGGATCTCTTTGCGGCCATCTTCTTTGTGGCCTTCGGGCTCAACACAGACCCGTCGACGATCCCGCCGGTACTCGGCTGGGCCCTGATCCTGGCGGCCATCACTGCCACGACCAAGATGCTCACGGGAATCTGGGCTGCCAAGCGGGCCGGAATTGCACGCCCGGGCCGCTTCCGTGCAGGCGCCGCCCTGATAGCCCGCGGCGAGTTCTCCATCGTGATCGCCGGCCTGGCCGTGGCGTCGGGCGTGGTCCCGGACGACCTCGCCGCCCTGGCAACCGCCTACGTGCTGATCATGGCCGTCCTCGGGCCGCTGGCCGCGCGTTATGTGGAACCGGTGCTCAAGGCGTTCGGCCGGCCTGTCCGGTTGGCCGCGAAGGCGTAAGCCAAGCACGCTCCCCGCGCCGAGAGGTGCGGCTCAGACCTCGGTGCGGTGGAAGTTCAGGTGGCTGCGGCTGGCTGTCGGCCCGCGCTGGCCCTGGTAGCGGTTGCCGTATTCGCCGGAGCCGTACGGGAACTCGGCAGCAGAGGTCAGCCGGAAAAAGCACAACTGGCCGATCTTCATGCCGGGCCACAGCTTGATGGGCAGCGTGGCCATGTTGGACAGCTCCAGCGTGACGTGGCCAGAAAACCCCGGATCAATGAACCCGGCCGTGGAGTGCGTCAGCAGGCCCAGCCGGCCCAGGGACGACTTGCCCTCCAACCGCGCAGCAATGTCGTCCGGCAACGTGACGGCCTCGTAGGTGGAACCCAGGACAAACTCGCCGGGGTGCAGGATGAACGGCTCACCGCTCTCCACCTCCACAAGCCGCGTCAGCTCGGGCTGCTCTTCGGCGGGGTCGATATGCGCGTACTTATGGTTGTCGAAAAGTCGGAAGAACCGGTCGATCCGCACGTCCACCGAGGATGGCTGGACCATCGCGGGATCGTACGGTTCGAGGACGATCCGTTGGGTGTCTAGTTCGGCACGAATGTCGCGGTCAGAGATCAGCACCGTCCCAAATTACTATGCGTTGTCCACAGCACACACTTTTTCGTTGTTGCTGTCGCCTAGTGGGGCTAATGTGGCCTCAGTATGTCAGCCGCCGGATGGTCTCCCGGTTGGTACAACTAAACTGATCTGGGGTTGGTTTTGAATAAATTTGCGGCGCCCGCCGTTGTGGCCATGTTGTGCGCGCTCGCCCTCGTGTCCCCGGCCGCCGGCATGTATTCCGGCCCGGCGGCGAATGCGCCAGTTCAGGCTGGTGCCTTTGGACCGCGCACGGTCACATTGGGCCCTGCGGGAACCGCGGACGACGACGACGGCGCACCCGACCTTGTGACCGGCACCGGTTCCCCGCTCGCCCCGGCCGTGGAACCGGTGATCACACCGGCGTCACCCGCCGGAGAAGGCACGTCAGGGACCGCAGCGGCGCCGCCGACGGCCACGGTGGCTGCCCACGGGACCACCACGCCCGAACCAGTCGCGCCCGAGCCGCCGTCGCTGCCGCCCCTCTGGGCCCCCGAATCCGAACTGGCCCACAACAAAACCGCGGCTCCCACGCTGTCGGCTCCCACCGCTCCAGCCCCCGCAACGGAATCCCTCACCACCGAATCCCTTGGCACCGAGGCCCTGGTGCCGGACAGCAACACGGCCGCCATCCTCACGGTTTTCACCAAGATCAACGAGTACCGGGCGGCCAATAGCCTGGCACCGGTCAAGTACCACCCCACGGTGGCCGGCATGGCCCAGGAATGGTCCGACAGCATCGCTTCCCGGGATGTCATTGAACACCGCGCCAGCTTCTGGACCGACCCCCGCGCCCTGAACCCGAACAGCGGCGGTGAGGTCATCGCCATCCGCACGGACCGCGACGCGGCGAAGCTGGTGGAGTGGTGGAAGGGCTCTCCCGGCCACAACGCCATGCTGCTCGATCCGCGGTTCAACGTCATGGGCGCCGGGATCTCGTACACGAACAGCCTGTACACGATCTGGGGTGTGGTGAACTTCTTCGGCTACACCACACTGCCCGCCGGCACTGTCACGTCGCCCGGGGGGAGCTCCGCCGGCGGGGGTGCCTTCCCCCCTCCGCCGCCGACCATGTGCGACCCGGCCGTCAAACACATGCCGCCCACCCTGAATCTGGCTAACGCGGCGATCAACAGTGCCGCTGATCTGGTGACCATCAACGCAGCAGGCCAGCTCATCAACCGCCCCTCCACAGGGAACAGGACCTTTGGTGCTGCCAAGGTCATCGGCTCCGGTTTCGGGACGGCCAAGGAAGTGTTCACCACGGACTGGGACCGCGACGGCGCCTACGACCTCCTGACCCAGTGGACCACCGGCAACCTGACCCTGCACCGAGGCATCGCCACCGGCGGTTTCCAGGCGTCGGTCACCCTGGGCAGTGGCGGCTGGGAAACCCTGACGTTGGCCGTCGGCGGCTGGTGCGCCAACAACCGGCTCCCCCAGCTGGTCGCCCTGGAGGGCACCACGCTCTATCTCTACCCGAACGTTGGCCTGGCCGACATGTCCACGCGCACCCAGATAGCGAGCACTGTCTCGGCCAGGAAGCTGAGCATGGTGGATTATGACGCCGACGGCTTCCAGGATCTCCTGGCAATTAGGTCCGATGGCGCTGTGCAGCTTTACCGCGGAGCCGGCACTCCGGCGCCACGCGTCGAAGCCCGGCTCACCGTCGCCACCGGCTGGACAGATGTCACCGGGATCCGTCCGCTGCGCGACGTGACAGCCCTGAACTCCACGGGGGTGGCGCTGCGCCGGGCCAATGACGTGGTGCAATACTGGAACCTGAGCACCGGAACCCTGGCGTCGCCGTCGAACATCACCGGAAACTGGGCGGGCCAGCGGCTGGCGCAGTAGCGCTCAGGCGGCCGTCCGCACTTCCAGGACATCTTTGAGCCGTGCGAGCTGGGACACTTCGGCCCTGATGGTGCGCTGGATGCCGGTGTTCATCAGGCCCAGGAGGCCTTTGGGCTGGTACTCGAGGGCGAACCTGACTCGCGTGCCGGCTGGCTCGGTGCTGAGGTAGTACCCGCCGGTGGGCTGCGAAGGTCCGGAGATCACACGGAATTGGATCTCGGCGCCCGGCCTGGCCTGCGTTATTTCAAAGTCGGCGGGGATCGTCCGTCCTGACCGGCCCGTGGTTGTCTGCCGGTACACAGCGCCCTTGGTTCCGGCGGCCCCGGACATCAAGCCGATGCTGCGGATGCCCCTGCGCCATAGGGGAAGGTTCATTCCGTCCACCAGGAACGCGTACACGGTCATTGCGTCGCAGCGGATAAGCACCTCGTGCTCTGCAAATACCATGGGAGTCCTTAGTTAGCGGCCGGTCAGGTGGTAGCCCGCCCCACCCCCATGACACCGCAGCTAACGGGTTCAGAGTAGCCACTCGGCCCGCCCCGGACCTAGCCACCGACGGCGCCGTTATTGAAGAGTTACTGGATGACGCGGCCGGTAGCGGCCATCCTGGCGAACACGGGTCCAGTGTGTGGTCACGGTTGCTGGCGCGTGATCGCATCTGCGCTAAGCTAAGTTCTGCCCCGCTGAAAACGGGGCGATGCGGCTGTAGCTCAATGGTAGAGCGCTAGCTTCCCAAGCTTGATACGCGGGTCCGATTCCCGTCAGCCGCTCCAATGTTTCTCACCACCGGTTTTCGCACCACGGCAGCTGGCGCGGCGGCGCGGCCACTCCCACTCCATACGGCCATCACCCGGGGGGCTGTTAGGCCCAGCCGTGTATCGTCAGAAGTCAGGAACCTCTTCGGTTCCGCTACAGGAGCAATCATGGCTGACAAGTCCCCGCGTCAAGCAGCATCCAAAAAAGCCGGCAAGTCCATCAAGGAAAAGCGCGCCGACAAGCGGGCCGCCGGTGCGCCGGCCACCTCCCTGGACATCACGTCCAAGGCCGCAAAAAAGAAGTGAGTGGCCAACAGAGCCACCTGACCCTCGGCGTGCTGGCATCCACCCGGAAACCGGACGAACGCCGCCTCCCCATCCACCCCCTGCATTTCGAGCGGATCGCTCCGGAACTGCGCCAGCGCATCATCCTGGAGCAGGGCTATGGTGAGCGCTTCGGCGTCTCGGATGACCAGCTCTCAACCCTCGTGGGCAAAATGGCCACCAAGGAAGCGCTGCTGGCGGAGGCCGACGTCGTACTCCTGCCCAAGCCGCAGCCGGAGGACCTCGCGGAACTGCGCGACGGCCAGATCCTCTGGGGCTGGCCGCACTGTGTCCAGGACCGCGCCATCACCCAGCTGGCCATCGACAAGAAGCTCACGCTCATCGCCTTCGAAGCGATGAACCACTGGGCGAGCGACGGCGGTTTCGGGCTTCACGTGTTCCATAAAAACAACGAGCTGGCCGGCTACTGCTCGGTGCTTCATGCGCTCTCGCTCACCGGCTCCACGGGTGACTACGGCCGCCGGCTCAGTGCCGTGGTGATCGGCTTCGGCGCGACCGCCCGCGGCGCCGTGACCGCGCTGAACGCGCATGGCATCCACGACGTCCAGGTGCTGACCAACCGCGGAGTTGCGGCCGTTGGCGCCCCGATCCACTCGGTCAACATCGTCCAGTTTGATCACGACGACAAGGCCCCCTTCCTCAGCCAGGTCATCACCGAGCGGGGCCGGGTTCCGCTGGCGCCGTTCCTGGCCGAGAGCGACATCGTGGTCAACTGCACGCTGCAGGATCCGAACAATCCGCTGACGTATTTGCGGACTGAGGACCTCGCGGCGTTCAGCCCGGGCAGCCTGATCGTGGACGTTTCGTGCGACGAGGGAATGGGCTTCAGCTGGGCGCGGTCCACCACGTTCGCAGAACCGATGTTTACCATCGGCGACCACATCAACTATTACGCGGTGGACCACAGCCCGTCCTACCTCTGGAATTCCTCCAGCTGGGAGATCAGCCAGGCCCTGCTGCCGTTCCTTGAGACGGTCATCGGCGGCCCCGCGGAGTGGGACGGCAATGAAACCATTTCCCGCGCCATCGAAATCCGCGAAGGTGTGGTCCTCAACAAGGACGTGCTGGAGTTCCAGCAGCGCGGGGCCGAGTACCCGCACCTGCCGGCTTAAGCGGCCGCCGACTTTCAGGCAGCCGCCACCAACCAAAGCGGGGTCACTTAGTGCCCATCCCGGGGGGATTTATGGGCGCTAAGTGACCCCGCGTTTCCGTTAGGCAGGGCCCTTTAGGCCGTGGCCACCCGTCTGACGATCCGCAGCGGGTGGCGGCGGTCCTTGAGGTCCACCCGGAGCGCCAGCGCGCCTTTTCGGGCCAGGACGACGGCGACAGTCACCGCGGCGAGCGCCGGCACCCCGCCGGACACCATGAGTGCCACGTGCGGGTCCACGTGCTCGGCGATCCACCCGAGCATGGGCCCGCCGATGGCCTGCCCGCCGATCAGCACCATGATGTACAGGCTCATGACCCGCCCCCGGATGCCCATGTTGGAGCTGATCTGGACCAGCTGGTTGGAGCCGGTGAGGAACATCAGGCACCAGAACCCGGACAGGACCATCACCACGCTGAACCAGAGCATGGACGGCGCCAAGGCGGCCAGGCACAGCATCAGGCCATACATTCCGGCGCAGAACACCACGGAGCGGAGCCGCAACTGGCGGCGCCGGGTGGACGCGACGGCGCCGGTCAGCGCACCCAGTGCCACCAAGGCGTTCAGCAGGCCATAGCCGCCCGCCCCGACGTCGAACACGTGGTCCGCGAACGCGGCGAGGAGGACCGGCAGGCTCATGGCGAAGACGGAGATGAAGCCGGCCATCAGCCACGGCCAGTAGATGGTGGGCTTGCTGAGCGCGTACTGCAGTCCTTCCCGCAGCATGCCCTTCTTCTTGGGCACGGGGGCGCTGACAAACAGTTGGTCCTTGCGCAGGAGCAGCAGCATGGCCACGGTAGAGCAGCACGCCAGCGCATTCGCGGCGAAGGCCCAGCCGGCGCCGACCGCGGTGAGCAGCAGTCCCGCCACTGCCGGACCGATCAGGCCGCCCAGCTGGAACGTCGTTGAGTTGACACTGATGGCGTTCCGGAGGTATCTGGGGCCAACCAGTTCGTTGACGAACACCTGGCGCGCGGGCTGGTCCAGCACGGTGACCAGGCCCAGCAGCAGCGCGATGAGATACACGTGCCACACTTCGATGGCGCCGGTCAGGGCAAGCGCAGCGAGTGCTGCTGCGAGGACCGCGGCGAGGCTCTGGCACAGGATGAGGATCCGGCGCTTGGCAAACCTGTCCGCCATCATGCCGCCCCACGGCCCCAACAGCAGCGACGGCATGAACTGCAGCGCCACGGTGATGCCCACGGCGGTGACGGAGCCGGACAGTTCCAGCACCAGCCAGTCCTGGGCGATCCGCTGCATCCAGAGGGCGATCACGGCGACAAAGTGCCCGATCGCGAAGATGCGGAAGTTGGGGACTTTCAGGGAGATAAACGTGTGCCGCCAGGGGAGGTGTTCACTGACGACGGCGATGGGTTGGGTCTGGGCGGAGGCGGCGGTAGCGGACGCGGAGGCGGAGTCGATGACGGGCTGGCTGACGGTTGCCGACGTTGGCGGTGGGGGTGCCACAGGGATGTCCTCAGGGAAGCGGGCGGACTGGGATGCTTCCCACGCTAGGCTGGCTCCAGATGATTATGTAGCCCTATCGCATCTATAACTACCATTACAAAACGTAATAACACTCACTCTGACGTGGGTGGACAGTCAGCCCGCAGCAAAGGAGTCCACTGTGTACGAACCCGCCCAGCTCCGTTCGTTCCTGGCCGTAGCCGAGACGCTCAGCTTTACCAAGGCCGCGGAGCGCCTGGGCCTGGCACAGCCCACCGTCAGCCAGCATGTCCGCAAGCTGGAAACGGCGGCGAAGCGCATTCTCATCAGCAGGGACACCCGCGATGTCCGGCTCACGGACAACGGTGACGCGATGGCCGGCTTCGCCCGCACCATCCTTTCGGCCCATGATGCCGCCACCCGTTACTTCTCCGGCTCGGCCATGCGGGGCCGGCTGCGGTTCGGCACGGCGGACGACCTGGCCATCACCGGTCTCCCCCGGATCCTTCGGGAGTTCCGCCAGGTCTATCCGCAGATCAACCTGGAGCTCACCGTTGGCCAGAGCGACCAGCTTTACAAGAAGCTCAGCGCCGGCCAGCTGGACCTGGTGTTTGTGAAGTGGGTGGCTGGCGTCAAGGACGGCACCGTGGTCCAGCACGACACCTTTTCCTGGGTGGGGCTGGAACAGACGTCACTGGAGCCCGGGCATCCCGTACCGCTGATCTCCTACCCCTCCCCCAGCCTCAGCCGGAAGCTGGCCATCGATGCACTGGAATCAAGCGGCCGGACCTGGCGGATCACGTGCACGACCCGGCAGATCAGTGGTGTCCTGGCGGCACTCCGGGCAGGCATCGGCGTGGCTGTGATGCCGACGTCGCTGGTTCCCGAAGACCTCAAGATCATCACCCGCCGGTTCGACCTGCCTCCAGTGGGCGATGTGGATTTCACCCTGATCCGGAACCCGCTGGCCAACGCCGAAGTGATCGATGCGCTGACCCAGACCATCGTCGGGCGGACGCTCAAGAAGTCGGTATGACCGAATTTGCCGCAGGAATCAGGGCTGGAAGCGAACCATTGAAGTAAAAGCCCGCCTCGCCTATGCTGGAATATCCATGGGTCAAGCAGTGGCCGGTTCAACACTACGAGTGCGCCCTGCAGCCCATGATGCGGCCGCACTCGGGATAGGCAGCCAATGACGACAGCCGAGAACACCCATTTACACACTGTACATACCCAGCGACACAGCACCGTACGGCCGCTGGCCAGTCATCATTCCAGCCATAACGCCGGCATTTCGCGGGCGGCCGAGTACATCGGCAAGCCCACATGCGACAAATGTGGCACGGATGAATTCATCTATCTCGAGTCCTACATTCCTCCGGTTTACCGGCGTGACGGGGCGGTCAGGACACTGGGCGAAGTCGCCTACACCTGCACCCGTTGCGAAGATTTTTCTGCCCACAATGTTCCTGCATCGTGGACTCCTCCAGGCTGGTACCTGGGCTAATTTAGGTACGGTCTCCCGGCTCGCTCCGGCTTAACCGAGCGCAGCCACCTGATCACCAATCAACTATTCAATAGCGAAGGCCCGGCACCCGCCCCGATGGCGGCCACCGGGCCTTTCGTTTTGTTGGGTTCCGGCCCGCCCTAGATCAGCTCATCGGAGAGGTGGTTCGGGGTGCCGAAGCGGTGGGCCGTGATGCTGATGGCCTGCTCGTGCAGGAACGGAAGCAGCTCTACCCGTCCGGCTTCGGTGACTGCGTGGGCGTAGATCGCCAGGTCAGGACGCCCGCCTGTGGCCTGCGCCAGGGCGGTGGCGTCGCCGCCGATCAGGCGGATCCGCGCGCCGGACAGTTTGCCCGCCGCGGCGAGGCGTGCCGCCGAAGCCAGCCAGCCGGCGTCGGACTCCACGGTGACCGTGATGTCCAGCCCGGTGAGCACGGCGCGCAGCTGTGCGGGAAGTTCGACGGCGGTGGACACGGTCAGTGCCGAGCCGGACAGGACACCGGCCGCCACGGTCCGCACGAGGTGGGCCAGCGGGGCACCTTCGGAGAGCCGCACGGTGACCGGCAGCGCACGGTAGCGGAAGATGTTCCGTTCCGCGCTCAGGCCGGAAACGTCCTTGGCGGTGCCGAACTCGTCGGCCCAGGCCAGGGCATCGGACCCGAGGGAGCGCTGCAGCGTCTCAATCTCGGCCGGCTGCAGTTCGCCTGCGACGGCGTTCTGGATGCGGCCCACGCCCGCGTTGGTGACGGCTCGCGTGGCTGAGGCGTCCGCGCTGACCCAGTCGCCGAGGCCGGCGAGGTAGTTGGGTCCGCCGGCCTTGGTGCCCGCGCCGACGGCGGATTTCTTCCAGCCGCCGAACGGCTGGCGCTGCACGATGGCGCCGGTGATGCCGCGGTTGACGTAGAGATTGCCGGCCTGAATGGAGTCCAGCCAGGTGCCGAGCTCGTCCGGGTTCAGCGAGTGCAGGCCGGCGGTGAGGCCGTACTCGACCTGGTTCTGGATGGCGATGGCCTCCTCGAGCGTGTCAGCGGTCATGACGCCGAGGACCGGTCCGAAGAATTCGGTGAGGTGGAAGTAGGATCCGCGGCGGACGCCGTGGCGGACCCCCGGGCTCCAGAGCCGGCCGGTCTCGTCCAGCTTGCGCGGTTCAACGGCCCAGCTTTCGCCTTCGCCGAGAGTGGTGAGCGCGTTCAGGAGCTTGCCGTTGGCGGGCTCGATGATGGGGCCCATCTGGCTGGTGGGGTCCTCCGGGTAACCCACCTTCAGCGAGGTGACGGCGTCGACCAGCTGGTTGTGGAAGCGCTTGGACTTGGCAACGGAGCCCACCAGGATCACCAGTGATGCTGCCGAGCACTTCTGGCCGGCATGGCCGAACGCGGAATACGCCACGTCCTTGGCGGCCAGGTCCAGGTCAGCGCTGGGTGTGACGATGATGGCGTTCTTGCCGCTGGTTTCGGCCAGCAACGGCAGGTCCTTGCGGAAGGAGCGGAAGAGCTCCGCGGTCTCGTAGCCGCCGGTGAGGATCACGCGGTCCACGGCGGGGTGGGAGATCAGCTGCTGCCCGAGTTCTCGCTCGCCGAGCTGGACCATGGTCAGCACGTCGCGCGGGACGCCGGCTTCCCAGAGTGCTTCGATCATCACGGCACCGCTGCGGCGGGCCTGCTTCGCGGGTTTGATCACGACGGCGGAGCCCGCGGCGAGTGCCGCGAGGGTGGACCCTGCAGGGATGGCCACCGGGAAGTTCCACGGCGGGGTCACCACGGTGAGTTTGGCCGGGACGAAGGTGGCGCCGTCGACTCTGTCCAGCTTCCGGGCAGACTCTGCGTAGTAATGCGCGAAGTCCACGGCTTCGCTGACCTCGGGATCTCCCTGGTCGATGGTCTTGCCGGTTTCGCTGGCCATGACCTCCAGGAGGTCGGCGCGGCGGGCCTCAAGGACGTCGCCGGCGCGGTGCAGGATCTCGGCACGCTCGTCGCCGGACAGGGCGCCCCAGGCCTTGCCCTTCCCGACGGCCGTGGCGATGACGGTGTTGAGGGTATCCGCGTCACTGATGGTGGCGGCGTCGACGGCGGCGTTGCCCAGCGTGGAGGACGGGACACGGTCCAGGATGGCCCGGCCCCAAGTGCGGTTGGCGGGCAGCGACGGGTCGGTGTCCGGGGTGTTCGCGAACGTGTCCCGCGGCAGGGGCTGCGGCGGGAGGCTGCGGTTCTGCTGCCGGTTGGCCGGGGGGACCTCGTCGTCGAGCGTGTCCAGGGAGGCGAGGAAGCGCTGCTTCTCGCGCTCGAAGAGCACTTCGTTTTCACTGAGCTCAAACACGGCGGACATGAAGTTGTCCTGGCTGGCGCCCTCTTCGAGGCGGCGGATCAGGTAGGCGATGGCGACATCGAACTCGGCCGGGTGCACCACCGGGGTGTACAGCAGCAGCGAGCCGACGTCCTTCTTGACGGCTTCGGCCTGGCCCTGCGCCATGCCCAGCAGCATCTCGAATTCGATGCCGGACTCCACTCCGCGCTGCTTCGCGAGCAGCCAGGCGAAGGCGATGTCGAAGAGGTTGTGGCCGGCGACGCCGATCCGAACGTTGTTGATCCGGTCCCGGTGCAGCGCATAGTTGATGACGCGCTTGTAGTTGGTGTCCGAGTCCTGCTTCGTGTGCCAGGTGGCCAGCGGCCAGTCGTGCAGGGAGGACTCCACGTGTTCCATGGGCAGGTTGGCGCCCTTGACCACGCGGACCTTGATCGCGGCGCCGCCGTCGGCGCGGCGTTCGGCGGCCCAGTCCTGCAAACGGATCATGGCGGAAAGGGCGTCCGGGAGGTAGGCCTGCAGCACGATGCCGGCCTCCAGGTTCTTGAACTCGGGCTTATCCAGGATCCGGGTGAACACCGCGATGGTCATGTCCAGGTCCTTGTATTCCTCCATGTCCAGGTTGATGAACTTGGCCTTCTTCGCCGCGCCAGCACCTGACGCCGTGCCAGCACCTGACGCCGCGCCCGCGAAGGAGGCGGCTTTGGAGAACAGCGGCGTGAGCTTGTCCACGACGTGCTCCACGGCCTCGTCGAACGCCCACGCGGAGTGCGGGGCCACGGTGGAGGAAACCTTGATGGAGACGTAGTCCACGTCCGGTCGGGCCAGGAGTGTGTGGGTTCCCGCGAGCCGGCGGGAAGCCTCGTGCTCGCCCAGGACGGCCTCGCCGAGGAGGTTCACGTTGAGCTTGATGCCGTCCTTGCGGATCTTGGCGATGGCCGGGCCCAGCTTGGCGTCGGTGGCGTCGACGATCAGGTGGCCCACCATTTCGCGGAGCACGCGGCGGGCGATCGGGATGACCACCTGCGGCAGGACCGGTGCCATGGTGCCGCCGAGCCGGACGGCGCTGCGCATGTACCAGGGCAGGAACGCCGGGACCTTGGGCGCCAGGGCGGCGAGGTTGCGGGCAGCGACGTGGAGGTCTTCGGGGCGGATCACGCCGTCCACGAAACCAACGGTGAAGTCCAGGCCGTTCGGGTCCTTCAGCACACCGGCAAGCTGCTCGGCCGACGCATCAACGGGAACTTTCGAAGCCTCGGTCAGCCAGCGGCGCACCAGGGTAATGGTGTCCGCCGCGAGGGCACGGGCCTGCGGGACGTCTGTCTGTCCGGCGGCTTCCGTTGCAGTGTGAGTCATGATTTGCTCGTTCTTTCCTTGGTCTGGAAGGGGTCTCATTCATCAGTATGAGCTTGCAGTCACATAAGATAAAGCGACGTTTTCTGAGCAATACAGGTTAGAAAACTCAATGATTCGAAATCCCGTCCGAATGGTCAGGAAATCCCCGCTTTCGGGGGGCAACCCTCTCTCACTTAACGCGGGTTTTTGGGCAACCATCTCGCGGTCCCCCAGTAGCGGACGAACCCTCCCCCACACAATGTGAGAGAGGGTTCGTCGTTCGCGCCGAAAGGTGAGAGAGCGTTTGGTAAAAACGTGCAGTAAGTGAGAGAGCGTCCGGGGGCGGGCCGGAATCGGTGGGGTAGTGGGCGGGTGGACGCCCGGGAGGCCCGGGGTCAGGTGAGGGGGCGGTGCATCTCCACGATCTCCTCGTGCCGCGGGCTGTCCGGGTTCATCAGGGAGTGCTTGCGGCCGTAGAAGAAGTAGATGGCCAGGCCGATAACCAGCCAGACGCCGAAGCGCATCCAGGTCTCCCAGTGCAGCTGGAACATGAGGAAGGCGGACGCCAGCACGCCGAAGGCCGGAATAACGGGCATCAGGGGCAGGCGGAAGGTGCGCGGGGCGTCCGGCTTCTTGTAGCGGAACACGATCACGGCGAAGCAGACGACGACGAACGCGGCCAGGATGCCAATATTCGTGAGGTCCGCGACGGCCTTGATGGGGAACACGCCGGCCAGCAGGGCGGAGGCGACGCCGGCAATCCAGGTGACGCGCTGCGGGGTTCCGTGCCGGTCCGTCTTGGCGAACCAGCCTGGCAGCAGGCCATCGCGGCTCATGGAGAACCAGACACGTGTGACACCCAGGAGGAAGGTCAGCATCACCGTAAGGATGGACAGGACGGCGAAAACCGAAATGATGGTGGCGATGACGGGCAGACCCACGCCGGTGAAGGCGGAAGCGAAGCCGGCCGTGGGGTCGATGTCCTTGTAGTTCTGCATGCCGGTCAGGACGAGGGTGGCAGCGACGTAGAGCAGCATGGCGATGATCAGCGAGAGGATGATGGCCTTCGGCATGTGCTTCTTGCCGTCCGTGGCCTCTTCCGCCGCGGTACTCATGGCGTCGTACCCGAACACCGCGAAGAAGACGGTCGCGGCACCGGCCAGGACCGGCCCGAAGCCGCTGGGCATAAACGGGTTGTAGTTGTTGGTGTCGATGTAGAAGACGCCCAGGCCGATGATAAAGAGGATCAGGATGACCTTGATGGCCACGGCTACGAGTTCAAACCGGCCGAATGCCTTGGTGCCGCGGGACAGGATCCAGGTCACCAGGAGGCAGACGACGATGGCGGGAATGTTGACGATGCCGCCCTTGCCCTCATCCGGCGTGGACGTCATCCAGACAGGCATGTTAACGCCGATTCCCGACAGGAAGGCGTCGAAGTACCCCGAAATGCCAATGGCCACCACGGCCACAATGGCAATGTATTCGAGCAGCAGGTCCCAGCCGATGAACCATCCAATCACCTCACCCAGGGCAACGTAGCCATAGGTGTAGGCGGACCCTGCGCGCGGAATCATGCCTGCAAACTCGGCGTAGGACAGGGCCGCCGCGGCGGATGCGAGACCAGCAACAAGGAACGAGATCAGCACCGCTGGCCCCACCCCCGGGTTTCCTGCACTGCCCGCCGCCACCAGGCCCGCGAGGGAGAAGATTCCGACGCCGATGATGCCGCCGACACCAATGGCGGTGAGCTGCCAGAGCCCGAGGGACTTGAACAGCCCGCTGTGCTTGTTTTCTTCTTCGATATCGTCGATGGGCTTGCGCCGCATAATCGACTGGGACATATCTCTTGTACTCATCGGGAACTCCTGCGTGGGGTGCGGCCCCATCGCGGCGCCCCGGCGAGGGGCTGTGACGGGGGTAACTCAGGTACACCAGTATGCAAGCGCAATTGCGTTAGATAAAGTGACTACTTCTAACCTATATTCATTAGATTCATCAAGGAATGTGGCCATGCTCGATGTCCGGCGCCTGCGGCTTCTCCGCGAACTGAAGATCCGAGGCACCCTGGCGGAGGTGGCGGAGGCTCTGCAGTACAGCCCGTCGTCGGTCTCCCAGCAGCTTGCGCTGCTGGAAAAGGAAGTGGGAGTGGAGCTGCTCCGGAAGACGGGGCGGCGCGTGCAGCTGACGCCCCAGGCCGAAGTCCTGGTGGCGCACACCGCCCAGCTGCTCGAAACCCTGGAGCAGGCGGAGGCGGACCTGGCGGCGTCGCTGACCACCGTCACGGGCACGGTACGGATTGCGGTGTTCCAGTCTGCCGCCCTGGCGCTGATGCCGGACACACTCTCGCGGATGACGGCGGAGTACCCGGAGGTCCGCATCGAAATGATCCAGCGCGAACCCGAAACGGCCCTTCATGAGACGTGGGCCCGCGATTTTGACCTGGTCATCGCCGAACAGTATCCGGGCCACGCCGCCCCGCGGTACCCGGAGCTGGACCGCATCAAGCTGACCACTGACGCGATCCGGCTGGCCGTTCCGCCGGCGGATTCCAGCCGGCCGCCCGTCACGTCGCTGGAAGATACTGCCGCGCTGCCCTGGGTGATGGAGCCGCGCGGCGCAGCCTCCCGGCATTGGGCGGAGCAGGCCTGCCGGAGTGCCGGATTCGAGCCCGATGTGCGCTTCGAAACAGCGGACCTGCAGGCGCAGATCAGGCTGATTGAGTCCGGGAATGCCGTGGGGCTGATGCCGGACCTGGTCTGGACGGGGCGGGGCACCACCGCCCGGCTGCTGGATCTGCCGGGGCATCCGCGCCGCACCGTGTTCACCTCGGTGCGGCGCGCCAGCGCGCAGCGGCCCGCCATCCTCGCCGCCCGCGAGACGCTCGCGGCCACTGCCATCTCGGTAGCAAGGACGGACGACGGCGGCGCATCCGGGTAGGTGCCCGATCGCCTGGTCGTTTGCCGGGCAGGCGGGTAACAGGAAGAGGCAAACAGCCTCCGGCGGCATGTTCAGTGCGTCACAGCGCGATCCGGGCGCCAACGCTAGACTGGGCGGGTTATGAATCGCACAATGTTCAAGTCCAAAATCCACCGGGCCACCGTCACGCATGCCGACCTGCACTACGTAGGATCGGTCACCGTTGACCTGGACCTGCTGGACGCTGCCGATATCCTTCCCGGCGAACTCGTGGCCATCGTGGACGTGACCAACGGTTCGCGCCTGGAGACCTACACCATCGCCGGCGAGCGCGGCTCCGGTGTCATCGGCATCAACGGGGCAGCAGCCCACCTGATGCACGAGAACGACATTGTCATCCTCATCACCTATGCCCAGATGACCACGGAAGAGGCCCATGCCTACACCCCGAAGGTCATCCATGTGGATAAGGACAACAAGATTGTCCAGATCGGTAACGACCCCGCTGAGTGCCACACGCCGGGCCTGATGCGCCCGCCGTTCGCCCTGAACAACGCCGCCCTGTAGCCGGAGCGTGAGTCCGGGCAGACACCGCCGCCGCAGCCTCGGAGGCTTTTCGTGGTAGGCGTGCTGCAGGGCTTCTTTGTTGTCTGGTTCATCATCATGGTGGGCTGGTTTGTGGGCCGCCAGCGGATCCTTGGCGAGAACGCCCGCCAGGTCCTCAGTGGCCTGACCTTCTTTGTGGCCAGCCCTGCGCTCCTCTTCGAGACCCTCAGCAAGGCGCAGCTGCGGGAAGTCTTCGCGGAACCGTTGCTGGTCACGGCTGTGTCCGCCGTCTGCACGGCCCTTGTCTTCTTCAGCATCGTGAAGTTCCTCCTGAAGCGCGCGTTGCCGGAAGCACTGATGTCCTCGATGGCCGCTTCCCTGGCCAACTCCGCGAACCTTGGCATCCCCATCGCGGTCTACGTCCTGGGCGACGCCAGCTATGTGGCGCCGCTGCTGATCTTCCAGCTGGCGTTCTTCACCCCGATTTTCCTGATGATCCTGGATGCCAGCACCAGCTCGCACCGGACCACGCCCTGGGGATTCATCCTGATGATCCTGCGGAACCCGATGATTGTTGGCTCCGGCCTGGGCCTGCTGGTGGCGGGGACCGGTTGGGAGGTTCCCCCGCTGCTCCTGGAGCCGATCCACCTCATCGGCGGCGCCGCGATTCCGGCCATGCTGATCGCCTTCGGCATGAGCCTGAACGGCAGCCGGCCATTGCAGGCCGCCGCCGGCAGACGCCTGGACACCCTCCTGGCCAGTGCCTTCAAACTGGTGGTCCAGCCGGCCATCGCCTACGTTTTTGCCCGCTTTGCCGTGGGGCTCGACGGCCCGGCCCTGTTCGCGGCCGTGGTGGTGGCGTCCCTCCCCACCGCGCAGAACGTTTTTGTTGCCGCCAGCCGCTACCAGACCGGTCTTACCGTGGCCAAGGACACCGTCCTGATCACCACGGTGGTGGCGGTACCCGCTATGATCGGCGTCGCCCTGCTGCTGAACTGAAAGTCTGACCTGAGGAGCCACATGGGAACAATCCTGGACACTGTTGTGATCGGCGGCGGAGCAATGGGCTCCGCGGCGGCCTGGGTTTTGGCCCGCCGCGGCCGCCAGGTCACGCTGCTGGAACAGTTCGGCCCCGGCCACCACAACGGCGCGTCGCACGGCAGCACCCGCAACCTGAACCCGGGCTACCACCGGCCGGAGTACGTGGCCATGCTGGCCGAGGGGCTGGCGCTCTGGGAGGAACTCGAGCAGGACAGCGGCGAACTGCTGCTCACGCGCACGGGGATCGTCAACCATGGCCCTGATCCCCGGCTCGCGCTGGTACAGGCGGCGCTCACCGAGGCAGGCATCCGGGCAGAGTCCGTGAGGCCGGAGGAGGCCGCCGAGCGGTGGCGCGGCATCCGCTTTGACCAGCAGGTCCTTTACATGCCCGACGGCGGCCAGCTGAACCCCGAGGCGGCGCTCCCCGTCTTCCAGCGGCTCGCCGCAGCCCGCGGCGCCGAGATCCGGCACCACACCAAGGTGGTGGAGCTGAAAATCATGGACGACGGCGTCCGGCTCACCCTTGAGACGGGCGGCACTGAAGGAACCGGAAACACAGAGGTGGTCACCGCCGCGCAGGCAGTGGTGACGGCCGGCGGCTGGACGGAGAAGCTGCTGTCCGGCGCGGCCGGAAGCGGCAAGCTCAGGATTCCCCGGCTCACCGTGACCCAGGAGCAGCCGGCACACTTTCGCGTCGCCGATCAAGGGGCGGTGTGGCCCGGCTTCAACCACACGCCGGGACCCGGACCTGCGTACAAGGACTGGTACTCGCCCGTCTATGGGATGCAGACTCCGGGCGAAGGCATCAAGGCCGGCTGGCACGGCGTCGGTCCCGTGGTGGATCCGGACCGGCGGTCCTTCCTCCCCGAGCCGGTCCAGCTCGCGGCCCTGCAGGATTATGCCCGGACCTGGCTGCCAGGGGTGGACGCAGATTCATTCGAGGCCATCAGCTGCACGTACACCACCACGCCGGACGAGGACTTCATCCTCGACCGGATCGGTCCGGTGGTCATCGGCGCCGGCTTCTCCGGGCACGGCTTCAAGTTCACTCCCGTGGTGGGACGGATCCTCGCGGACCTGGCCACCGGGACCCGGTCCGCCCCGCAGATCTTCTCAGCGGCCCGCTGACACAACAGCGCGAACGAGCAGTTGGGGCCCTCCCGACAGGGCCTAAAGTGTCCGGTTCGCGCCGGGCTACGTCCTTTTGGCCTCCGGCTTGTGCCGGTCCAGGACCCGGGCGCAGCGGATGAACCCCAGGTGCGAGTACGCCTGCGGGTGGTTCCCCAGGTGCGTCTCCGTGCTGGGATCGTATTCTTCGGGCAGCAGGCCGGTGGGGCCGAAGAGGTTCACCAGCTGGTCGAACAGGTCCCAGGCCTCCTCGATCCTGCCCACCGCCACGTACGCCTCAATCAGCCAGGTGGTGCAGATGTGGAAGCCGCCCTCCAAACCCGGCAGGCCGTCGTCGTACCTGTACCGGAACACGGTGGGGCCCACCCGCAGTTCCCTTTCCACGGCGGTGACGGTGTCCAGGAACCGCTGGTCCGTGACATCCAGCAGGCCGGAGAGCCCGATGTGGAGGACGGCTGCATCCAGGTCGGGGCTGTCGTAGGCCACGGTGTAGGACGCGGCCGAATCATCCCAGCCTTCGCGCAGGACTTCCTCCCGGATGATCCGGGCCGTGGGTTCCCACGACGGATCCGGCGTCCTGCCGTGCCGGTCGGCGGTCCGCAGTGCGCGGTCCAGCGTCACCCAGCACATCACCTTGGTGTAGACGTGGTGCCGCGGCGGCCGCCGGGCTTCCCAGATGCCGTGGTCAGGCTCGTGCCACCGGGCCAGGACGGCGGCCGCCATCTGCACCAACAGGTCCCAGTGGCCGTCCTCGAGGCCACCGGTCCGTGAGCTGACGCCGTGGATCAGCTCAGCCACCGGCCCGAAGACATCCAGCTGGACCTGGTGGTCCGCGGCGTTGCCGATCCGCACCGGCCGGGACCCCGCATACCCGGGCAGGCTGTCGATGACGGCCTCCGTGGACAGCGGCGCCCCCGTCACCGAGTACAGCGGATGCAGCCATTCCGGGCCCGGTGCATGGTCAAGGATCCGGCCCAGCCAGCTGAGGAACCCGGCCGCCTCCGCCGTGGAACCCAGGTCCACCAGCGCGTTCACCGTCATGGAACCATCCCGCAGCCAGCAGTACCGGTAATCCCAGTTTCGTGTGCCGCCGATTCCTTCGGGCAGGGACGTGGTGGGCGCGGCCAGCACGGCGCCCGTGGGCTCGTGCACGAGGGCGCGGAGAACCAGCGCTGAGCGGCGGACGAGCGATGGCTTCACCGAGGGCAGCTCCAGTTCCTGCACCCAGCGGCGGGAGTGGAGCGCCACGCCCGCCCGCCGGTCCGTCTCCCCGCGGGGGTCCGCCAACGCAGGCTCGGTGTCGCCGCAGCGCAGGTTGAGGACCACCGGCCCGTCCTGGAGGTTGACAGACGCAGTGGCCGTGGCGTGGAGGCCGTCCGAGGTGATGGTGAAGCTGACGCCCGGGGCAAACAGGAAAATGGGATCGGAGGTCCCCACCACATGGAGTTCATCGCCGCGGGCCTCCATGCTGAACGGCGCGTTGGCGTAATCCGGCCGGGGCGCGAAGACGATCTTGGCGCCGCCGGTGCCGGACAGCACCCGGACCAGGCTGGTGATCCCTTCCGGTGCCGGCTCCAGGTAGTCCGTGACGGTGACGTCCGCCCAGCGCGTCTCCACGATCATGGTGCTGTCCACGTAGCGCTGGCCCAGAACCTGCGAGGCCTTGAGCGGCTCTACGGAGAAGTGCCCGGCGGCGTCCCCGCCCAGGATGTGGGCGAACAGGGATCCCGAATCCGGGAGCGGGTGGCTCATCCAGCAGACCTTGGCATCCGGCGTGACCAAAGCGGTGGAGGATCCGTTGCCGATCATCGTGTGGCGCTCAAGCCCCACGGCGTCCTCGCCGAAAAGCCAGGCCCGCCGCAGCTCGAACAGGAGGGCCAGGACGCGGGCGAAGGATTCCGGATCCCGCAGCCGGTGGGACGCGCGGGTCTCCCCCGGCCCCACTCGCAACCCCAGGTCCGGGCCGCGGAGCGTGGCGATGGCCAGTTCGTCGCTGTGCGCGTCCCCGGCGTACAGCGCGGCACTCGCGCCCAACCGGGACCGGAGGTTTTCCAGGGCGTCCGCCTTGGCCGGTTCCGTTACCGAGAGGTCCAGGACGGAGCCGTCCACGATGAAGAACAGCCCATGGGCTTTGGCGATCTCCCGCGCCGTTTCCGTCACCACCTGCACCACCGCCGGTGAGGCCGGCCGGGTGTGCACGGACACGGCCACCGGCTTCCGTTCGATCCAGATGCCCTCCTGGAAACCCACGGCCTCAGTCAGCGCCGTGCCTACCCTGTGGAGCGTGGCTTCGGTGGCGAGGTCCTGGACATGGGCGAAGGCCATGTCCGACTCCGCGCCGTGCGAGCCGATGAGATGCACCTCCGCGGGCAGCCGTGACACAGCGGCGAGGTCACGCAGCGAGCGCCCCGAGATGACGGCGGCATGGGTGTTGGGCAGGGCGGCCAGGGCGCGGAGCGCGATCGCGGCGCTCCCCAGCGGAAGGGTCTCGGTGGAGATTCCCTCAGCGTCGCACAGTGTTCCGCCGTAGTTGCAGGCCACCAGCAGCCCGGGGACACGGGCGAGGACCTTCAGTTCAGCCAGGAGCTTGGGCGTGAAACCTTCGTCTGCCAGGTCCGACTGGATGAACGTCCGTAGCAGGCCCAGGGGCAGCGATCTGGTCAGCAGGGCGGAATCCGCCACGCTCTGGTTCAACGGCGTAGCCATGCATGCACTCCTTCAGCAGAGCCTGGCCCGGAAAGGCCGGAGGGGCCGCATCCCATTTTTCCGCCCGGCGGTTTCGCCCGAATGTCCCGGCTATTGCCACCGTGTAACGTCCGACGACGGCGCCCCACCGCGCAGATCCGCGGCAGGGCGCCGTCGTGCTTTCCAGAAGCGTGCAGGGCCTGACGCTGGTCCGTTGGTACCAGCGTCAGCCCGCCAAGGTCACCCGGCGGTCAGCGTCACCATTGTGAAGCCACCCGGGGCCACCGTGACGCGTCCGGACGTGGTGCCGGCGCTGCCGTTGGAGTCCTTGACCGGCCGGCCGGCGGAGTCGTATTGGCGCTGGACCAGCACAAACCCTTCCGGCACGCTGACCTGCTGCACGGTAACGGATTTGGCCGCGCTGACGTACAGCGTGGAGTGGCCGCCCGAACCGGAGACCCGCACCGTGGAGATCAGCGGCTGGACCAGGAGTGCGTCCAGTGCCGCGTGGCCGTCGGTGCCCCCGGTGACCGAAGTCAGTCCAGCAGCCAGTGAGCGCCTCAGCGCGACCGGGATGAGGATGCCGGGGGCGTCGGTAATGCCCTGCGCCCCTGCCCCGCCGTTGGCCGTGGTGCCCAGCGGCCCCTTGGCCGAGGTCCATGTGGTGGTGCCCGAGGGCGCAATTGCCTGGTTCACGATGGGGAAGATGTTGCTGGGCTGGTCCGTTGCCGGCAACGGGATGGAGAGGCTTCCGCCGGCGTTCAGGTCAACATATGCCCCGCCGGATATATTCGCTTCGCCGGTCCAGGACGACGGCGGCCGCACCACGGTGCCGCTGCCTGTGATGGTGCCGGCCTCGGCTTCCACCACGCTGAGTCCGTTGGTCCCCTCGGTCACGCTGATCCCCAGGGCCTTGGCCCGGAGGGCCGGGTCGGCGTCGAGGGCCAGCATGGTGAGCAGGGCGTGGATGGTGGATTCGGCGCCGGAGTTGGGGTTGATCCGGCCGTCCGTTTCGATCCCGTCGATGGCCGTGCCGGTGGCCGGGTTGTAGGCGGGGGCGCCGTTGGGGTTGGCGCCGAAGAACCAGCCGGCAGCGATGGCGGCCACGTCCAGGAGGCCCGGTGCGTCAGAGGCTTCCGCCGTCGCCACGAGGCTTTGGACACGTGAGTCAACGCCGTAGGCAATCTGCGCCTCGCCGGGAGTGGGGCTCCATGCGTTGTCCGGCCCGCCGGCGGCGAGCAGCTGCGGCGTGAACTGGGCGGTGTCCTTGACGGCTGCCGTCAGCAGGTCTGGCCGGTCCAGGACGGTGGAGGCCGTGGCGACGGCGGCCGGGGCCATGCCGCCCCAGGCATGCCAGAGGCTCTGCGACTTGTTCCACGGCATGATCGCGCCGAACGGCCACTGAGTGAGCGACCCGGACGACATCGCGGCCACGCCCTCACTCAGCTGGGACAAGGCCGTGGCGGCCACGGCATCTGACGGAACGGCCTCCACATACGCGGCCAGGCCCAGCACTGCCTCGGCCGAGGCATCCGCCCCGCCGGCAATGAGCCAGGCCGGAACCTGGACGCCGTCGGCGGTGTCGAACGTGCCGTACTTGGCGAGGGACTGGCGGTTCAGGGCACCCAGGGACAGGTGCAGCCGGTCCTGCAGGAACGCGGCGAACTCCGGATCGGACTCCGCAAACCCTGCGAAGCCTTCGCCCAGGGCCCACACCGTCCGGGCCAGCCAGTAGGACTCCGCGGAGTCGGACGGATCCGGCAGTTCCACGGGAATGGCGCTGGGGTTGAGGCTGCCGTCCGTCTGCTGCCAGAGGACCACGTTGCCGGCGTTCGGGCCGTCCACCGTCTGCAGGTACGTGAGGGCACGAAGGTTCTGGAACGCGTGCTCCTTGCTCGCCAGGTCGCCCGTCTGCTTCCAGTGCCGCAGGTAAACGACGGCGGTGCGGGCGATATCGTCCGCGTTGTAGGCACCCTGGGTCCAGTAGCCCGTGGCCGGGTCCAGGTTCCCGCCGCCCACCCTGTCATAGCTGCCGTCGTCGTTCTTGTCGGCGTAGGTCCAGGGCGCTTCGGCCGTGGGATCCTGCTCCAGCTGGTATGTGGTGTGCCCCGGCACCGTAGCCAACGGCACCGTGTCCAGCAGGAAGTCCAAGTGGTCCAGGTTGGTCAGGCTGCCACCCTCAGCCAGGGCAGGCGCCAGGCCAGTTCCCGCCGGCGCGGTGAGCGCACTGGCGGACGACGGCGGCGCGGCAGGTGCCGCCGTGGCGGCACCTGCCTGCAGCGAAACAGCAAGCATGGAGACGGCCACGGCCGTCACCACCGGACGCGTGGCCTTCCGTGAATACGTCACCGGGCTCAGACCCTGTCCAGTTTGGCCACACCGATTTTGGAGTCGGCCATCCCGTAGAACACAAACAGCTGGTCGCCGATTTTTTCGATCGCGGTGGGGAACACCACGTTCGGCACGATCCCGGAAATCTCGTCCTCGGTTTCCGGCGCCAGCAACGGCTTGTCGCTGCGCGCGATGACCTGGGACGGGTCATCCGCGGACAGGATCATGGCCGCGGCGGTGTAGTTGACGTTCTGCTGCTGCTCGAAGGCGGAGGCGGCCATCTTGCCGGCCACGCCGTGGTGGATCAGGAGCCAGCCTTCGTCCACACGGATGGGGGGCGGGCCGCCGCCGATCTTCAGTTCCTCAAACGGGAACTCGCTGAGGGCCACCAGCCGGTGCTTGCCCATGTGCACCAGGTTGCGCAGGTCGCGTTCGACGTCGGCCACGGCAACGTAGGAGATCCAGATGCCGGGGCGGTTGTCCGTGACGCCGGCGGGCAGGTGCTCGCCTTCGCCGGGACGGATCCAGCCCAGGTCCCACATGGGGCGGTGCAGCATGGCGTAGGAGGGCACGCCATCGGGGTCGTTCACCGGCTCCGGGAAGAACACCGCGTCCTTGTTCGGGAACAGGTTCAGGTCCATGGAGAGATCGGCCTGGTACTCGAAGAAGCACGGGCCAAGGCGGTCCCAGTTCCGGAGGTCCTCGGAGTGGGCGAAGGCGAGGCGGGGACCCAGCGGGCCGTAGGCCACGTAGGTCATGAGGTGCTTGCCAAGGGCGGGCACCCAGGTGGTGCGCGGATCCTCGGTGCCGGCATTGTTCATGCCACGTTCCCAGCCCTCGTCCGGGGCCAGGACAACACCCTCGCGTTCCACGCCGGTGGGCACGCCGTCGTCGTTGATGACCACTTTGGCGAGGCCCACGCGGGACACGTTGCCCGTGGCCACCAGCCGCGGCAGCAGGTACAGCTCGCCGTCCGGGCCGCGGCCGCTGGCGGGGTTGAGGACGCCCTCGGCCTCGAAGTCGTTGCCGGGCTCGGGGGTCATGATGACGCCGGCGCGGGTGAGGGTGAACGGGACAGTGGGGAGTGCGGAAGTGTGGGGGGAAGTCATTGATTAGCCCTTTACGCTGGAACCGATATTGGTGGAAATGAACTGGCGCTGGAAGAAAATGAACAGCGCGACGGCGGGCGCCGCCAGGACGCAGGCACCGGCAAGGATGGCACCGAACGGGTTGCCGGCCTGGCCGGCGATGTTGGAGATGAAGTTGGCCAGGGACACGGCCAGGGGCTGCAGGGACTGTTCCTTGGTGACCAGGAACGGCCACAGGAACTCGTTCCACGGTCCGATGAAGGTCAGCAGCACCGCGGTGACGATGGCCGGACGGACCAGCGGGATGGCGATCTGCCACAGGATCCGAAGCTCCGAGGCGCCATCGATCCGGGCCGCCTCAAACAGGGTTGAGGGCAGCTGGAGGAAGTACTGGCGGAACACAAACACCGCCGTGGAGTTGATGGCGAACGGCAGGATCATGCCCAGGAAGCTGTCCGCCAGGCCGTAGTCGCGCACGATCATGACGTAGAGCGGGATGAGCAGCAGCTGGAACGGGATCATCTGCACCAGCAGCATCATGCCGAACACCACGCCGCGGCCGCGGAACTTCATCTGTGCCAGGGCGTAGCCCACCAGCAATCCGAAGACCACCGTGAAGAAGATGACGCCGCCGGTGAAGATGCCCGAATTGAGCAAGCCGCGGAACAGGTTGATGGACTCGTTGATCTGCACATAGTTGGCCCCGGTGATGTTGGCCGGATTGGGGAACGCGCCGAAAATCGACGTGTCCGGGGCAGCCTGCAGCGATCCGATGAGCATGTAGTAGAACGGGAAGAGGAACACGAACGCGCCCACAGCCAGCAGGATGAAGCTGCCGACGCCCAGGTTGCGGCGTTTCTCGACGCCCGAGTCGGGACGCAGGACGGGTTCCGCTTGCTCGGGGAGCCGCCTCGCGTCGTCGTCGTTCTTGGCGTTTTGTGCGTTGGTGACGGACATTCTCAGTCCTCCTTCCCGCCCACGAGGCGTTTCTGGATCAGCGCGATCAGCAGGACGCCGATCACCAGGACCACGCCCAGTGCGGCCGCGACATCGGGGTTGCCTTGCAGGAGGCCCCGCTGGTACATGATGAACACCGGGGAGGCCGAGGCTCCGTCCGGGCCGCCGCCGCCGGTCAGCAGGTACGGCTCGGTGAAGAGGTTTGCGCCGGTGATGGTGGCCAGCAGCGTGACCAGGACGCTGGCGGGCCGGACGCCGGGAACTGTGATGTTCCAGAACTGGACCCACTTGTTGCCGCCGTCCACGGACGCTGATTCATACAGCTCGTCGGGGATGTTCTGCAGCGCCGCGAGGTACAGCAGGATGAAGAATCCCAGCTGTTTCCACGTCACGTACAGGGCCACGGTGGGCATGGCCAGCCACGAATTCACCAGCCAGGACGGGGCCGGCGCCAGCGGCCCCAGCAGCGTGTTCAGCAGCCCGTTTTGTTGGAAGAGGAACAGCCAGACCCCGACGACGGCGACGCTCGCCGTCACGTACGGGACGTAGTAGCTGAGGCGGAAGAACGTCTTGAGCCGGGTCACGCGGTTCAGCGCGTTGGCCAGCAGCAGGGACAGGCCCACCGTTAACGGGACGTTGATGATCATGAAAACGCCGATGTTAAGGAACGAGCGCTGCACCGCGGGGTCGGACAGGACAGTGATGTAGTTTTCGAACCCTACAAACGGCCGCTCCACCTTGACCCGCGGTGCCGTGAAGAAGAAATCGTGGAAGGAGATGTAGACGGCGTAGCCGAGCGGGAACGCCAGGACAGCCAGCACGTAGATGACGTAGGGGGCGCTGAACAGCAGGCCCAGCGGCTGGGGGCCCAGGAAGTTCTTACGCTTCCTGGGCACCAGCCGCCGGTCCGCCGTTCCACCAGCCGGTTTCCCCGTGACGGGGTTCCCACTAGAAGAGCGGAGTGACATGGGGGGGTCACCGCTACTTCTGGGCTACCAGTTGGTTGATCTTGTCGGCCGCGGCCTTGAACGAGGTGTCGATGCTTTCGTTCCCGAAGATGACGGCCTTCGCATAGGCGGTGCGGAAGGTCTGCCAGACTTCAACCGAGTTGGAGACGTTGGGGACCTCCACGGTCCGCGCAGCCTGAGCGGCGAACTGGGTGTACGCCGGGTTCTTGGCGAAGTAGTCCGCGTAGACCGTGGGAAGGTCCTTGCGCATGGGCATCTGGCCGGTGTCGGTCAGCAGCTTGCCGTCCTGCTCCTGGCTGGTGGCGAACTTCATGACCTCCCAGGCGGTGCCCTGGTTCTCGCAGGCGGAGTACATGGCCACGTTCTTGGCGTCGGAGAAGGTTGACGTATCAGCCTTGGCCGCGGCCGCGGGGACCGGGACTGCGCCCCAGTTCACCTTGTCCTTGTAGGCGGCGATGGCCCACGGACCGGCCATGGACATGGCGGCCTTGCCTTCGGCGAACGAATCGCCCTGGTAGACCTCCTTGGAGGCCAGGTTCTCCTTGTAGAGCGTCTCGAACATGGTGGCCACCTGCTTGCCCTCCTCGCTGTCGAACGTGGCCTTGCCGTCCTTCACCAGCGGGGTGCCGTCGGAGTTGGCTGCATAGAAGGAGTAGAAATCGAACCAGGACTGGAAGAAGTCACTGGCCGGTGAGGGCCACATGGCGTTGCTGGCCGCACCTGAGGACACCAGGGTCCGGGCAGTGTCCAGCAGTTCCTGGTGGGTCCCCAGCTTCGGGTTTTCCGGATCCAGCCCTGCCTTGGCAAAAATGTCCTTGTTGTAGAAGAGGACTACGGGGTTGGACTTCCACGGCAGCTGGTACATCTTGCCGTCCGCGGACTTGTACTGGTCGGCCAGGTCGCCGGTGCGGTCCTTGATGTACTGGAGCCCGTCCGGGAACTCATCCAGGGCCACCAAACCACCTTGCTTCTGGAACTGGGGAACTGCCACCGGCGCGGTGTTGAAGACCAGGCAGGGCGCGTTGCCGGCCGTGATGGCTGCGCCGATGACCTCCTCGGAGCTCTTGCCGGCAGGGATCTCCTGCGCATCGATCTTCTGGTCCGGGTGGGCGGAGTTCCAGGACTCCACCATGGCCTTGCCCCACTTAACCTCGAACTCATTGTTGGAGTACCAGATCTTGATGGGGCCCTTGGCAGTGGTGGCGGAGCCGGAACCGCCGTCGCCACCACCTCCGCTGCCGCCGCAGGCAGCAAGGCCCGCGCCCATGACGGTGAGGGCGGCCACTGACAATATTCGCGTGGCTTTGGTAAAGCGCTTCATTGCGACTCCTTGGTACTGGTCCCGGTGGGGATCTGCGACGGGTTGGTGTGCTTTTTTGCTTGCTTGGGGGCTGGCTTGGTGGTTGGGGATGGGGCGGGGCCGGTGGAGGCGCGGACCAGCAGGGAGGGTGCCTGCAGTTCCGTATCGTGGCCGGAGTGCGTGCCGTTGAGCTGGTCCAGGAGGGCCTGCGCGGCAACTCTGCCCCAGCGCATGGGGTCAGTGGCGATCGTGGTGAGGGGCGGGTTGAGGTACTGGGTGAACTCGGCGTTGTCGTAGCCGGTGATGGACAGATCTCCCGGAACGCTCAGGCCCTGGGACTGGGCGAAGGACTGGCCGGACGTCGCCATGAGGTCGTTCGCATAGACAATCGCGGTGGGGCGGTCCGGCCGGCGGAGCAGTTCCGCGGTGGCGGCCACTCCGCCGAGCGCCGTGAAATCAGCCTCCGCGAACAGATCCACTGCCAGGCCTGCGGCGGCCATGGCCGCTTCCCAGGCCCGGCGGCGGCTGCGGCCATGGATGTATTCCTGGGCGCCGCCCACATGGCCGATCCGGATGTGGCCCAGGGCAAGAAGATGTTCGACGGCGGCCGTGATGCCGTCCGTGTCATCCATGGACACCGCGGGGAAGGGTGAGTCCGAATCCGGCCTGTTGAGCGTCACGGCCGGCAGCTTGAGCTCGCGCAACAGGCCGATCCGGGAATCGTTGTGCCGCACGTCGGTCAGGATCACGCCGTCCACGCGGCCGCCGTCGGCAAGTTTGCGGTACGCCCGTTCTTCGGCGCCGGGGGCGGTGGCAACGCTCAGGACCAGCGTGTAGTCATGCTCCGCGAGGGTGGTTTCGATTCCCGCAATGAATGCCGGGAAGAACGGATCCGTGCCGAGGAGCTTCGGATCGCGGGCCACCACCAGGCCCAGCGCGTAGGCCTTCGCGGAGGACAGGCCCTTGGCGCGGAGGCTCGGCTTCCAGCCAAGCTCTTTGGCGACCTGGAGGATCCGGCCCCGGGTGGCGTCGCTGACGCCGGGCTGGTTGTTCAGCGCATACGAGACAGCACCTTTGCTGACGCCGGCCGCATGGGCGACGTCACTGATGGTTACTGCCATGATGTGGGACCCTTCAGGTTTCGGGTCCCGTGACTCACGCCACTGAACCGGTTCAGTAGACTCTACTAAACCGGTTCAGCTGAGGGATGTCAAGGGCCAGCCGCCACATTGGTGGGCATGTCCCCGTTTGCCGATGGCGCCGGACCTAGACCCGGGCCAGCCCGGCAACCTTCGCCAGCAGCTCCACGGAGCGGATCCTGGCCTCGGTGCCTGTGTTCTGGTGCGCCACGATGAGCTCGTCGGCGTCGGAGTGCTTGGCGAACTCCTCGAGGTAGTCGTTCACCACGTCCGGGGTGCCGATGGCCGAGTACGTCATCATCTGCGAGACGTGCTGGCCCTGCGGGGAGTCCAGGATCATGTCCGCTTCGTCGTCGGTGAATTCGCGCCCGCCGCCGAAGAACAGACCGACGCGGGCGCGCAGGGTGGCCCGGAATGCCGCTTGCGCCTCGGCCGCCGTATCCGCGGCCACTACGTTGACGCCGGCGATCACGTGCGGGGCATCGAGCTGCGCCGACGGCTGGAATTCGTTGCGGTAGAGCGCCACGGCATCATGCAGGGCATTGGGGGCGAAGTGCGAGGCGAAGGCGTACGGCAGGCCCAGTTGGGCTGCAAGGCGGGCGCCGAACAGCGACGATCCGAGGATGTACAGCGGGACGTTGGTGCCCTTGCCGGGTGTGGCCTCCACGCCCTGGATCCGAGTGGGACCGGTCAGGTAGCCCTGCAGCTCCAGGACGTCCTGGGGGAAAGTGTCGGCGGACAGGGGGTCCCGGCGCAGCGCGCGCATGGTGTTCTGGTCGCTGCCGGGCGCGCGGCCCAGGCCAAGGTCGATCCGGCCCGGGTGCAGCGTTTCCAGGGTGCCGAACTGCTCGGCGATGGTCAGCGGCGAGTGGTTGGGCAGCATGACGCCGCCGGCGCCGAGCCTGATGGTCTTGGTATGGGCGGCCACGTGGGCGATCAGCACGCTGGTGGCCGATGACGCGATGGCGGACATGTTGTGGTGCTCGGCGTACCAGATCCGTCGGTAGCCAAGTTCCTCTGCGCGCTGTGCCATGGCCACACTGCCCGCGAAACTTTCCGCCGCCGTCTGGCCTTTGCCGATAGTTGCCAGGTCAAGGATGGAGAGGGGAAGCGTCACGTCGGTGCCGGCCTTTCAATGCGTTGCGTAGGGTGGCCGGCCGGGTCGCGGCGGGCACACTCTGGACAACGACGGCGGCACCCGGGTTATTTCTGGCGGCCGCGGTGGGATGGACCACAACCCCGTTTGTGACCGCCGCGGACGCACGGTTAACGGCCGTTACGCCCTGCATCCCCGGTTCGGCGGCCTTTGATCCCGCACCAGCGGTCCCGAATGGTTGCTGCCAAGAACACCGTTCTGTTCGGCAATTCAGCAATTTTTGAGGGGTACTCATGGCGAAATTCAGGGCAAGGCAGGCTGCCGGCGCAGCCGTCGCAATCACCACACTTCTGGCGCTTGCCGCCTGCTCGGACCCGGGCGCGACGGCGGCGACAGCACCGTCGTCGCGCTCTACGGCGAGCGCGGCGGGCAAGACGTTCAACCTGGCCCCGGAGCAGAACCGCGTCAAAGTGGCCGTGGCCGCGAAAGCTGCCGCGCTGGTCCCGGACGCCAACACAGAAGGGCAATGGCCTGGCCGTTGCTGCCCTGCTGCCCTGCTGCCCTGAACACTCTCATCAAGGATTCTTTCGTGTCCGCAAATGTCCGGCGCCACGAAAATTTGCGACGCCCTGACCCGCCCCATTGAATAGTGGAATGCCCAACTCGTATCAGCTCCGTCCCAGCCTCGATACTGACGGCCCGTGGATCGCCGAGCTCCGCGCCGTCGTGATGCGTCCGGACCTTGAGCGGCTGGGCCGCTTTGACCCGGTTCGCGTGCGCGAGCGCTTCCTCAACGGGTTCCAGCCGGAGCACACCTTCGTCGTCGAGGTGGCGGGGCAGACTGCGGGCGTGATTGCTGTCCGCCCGGAGCCCGACGCACAGTGGATCGAACACTTTTACCTGGCCCCGGAGCACCAGGGAAAGGGCCTCGGCGGCGCCGTGCTCCGGCAGGCCATGGACGGGTCCCGGGACCACCGGCCCTTCCGCCTGAACGTCCTCCAGGGCAGTGCCGCTCGGCGGCTGTATGAGCGGCACGGTTTTGTCCTGGAACACCAGGACCCAGTGGATGTGTTCATGGTGGCACCGGTCCCTTAACATCGAGTGCTCCTTGGGGTAGATGCCGCGTTCCTGGAGTTCCGGGACCAGGTGGTTGACGATGTCGTCCGCCCGTCCCGGAAGTGCACTCGTAGCGGGTTTGGCAATAGTCTGGCCAGATGGGGACAAAGACCGTGAACTCCGGCGAACAGGTTGACAGGCAGTCGCGCATTCTCGAGGCTGCGCTCGATCTGCTGTCGCGCCACGGCATCTCCGGCGTGAGCATGCGTGCCGTGGCGCGCGAAGCCGGCGTCGCACTGGGCCTGGTGAACTACTACTACGACGATAAAACGAGCCTCATCCGTGCGGCCCTGCACCGCGTGGACGAGCAGGACCTCCAACTGGTGGCCCAGGACCCATCGCTAACGCCGGACGAACAGCTCCGCGAGGCCCTGCGGCGGGTTGCCGGCGCCGAGCTGCTGACCACCCGGTACCTGTCCCTGCGCCTGCACCTGTGGGCCCTCGCCCAAGCCGATGAAGGCTATGCCGAGATCAACGCCGCAGCCTTCGACCGGTACCTCGACGGCGTTGCCGCACTGGTATCCAACGCCAAACCCGAGCTCGCATGGGAGGAATGCCGGGAGCGGGCAGCGGACATCGTCGTCATACAGAACGGCATGTGGCTGACGTCGCTGCTGGGCGTGGACAACGCCTCCATTCAGCGCAGCATCGCCCGCACGGAGGAGATCGCCTTCGCCCCGAGCCGCAGGAGTACCAGCGGGGACGCAGTACTCAGGGAACTCTAAAACACACGCCGCACGGCGATGCAGTAGCACGCGTCACACTTGAACGAGTGTTCAAGAAACTATTGAACACTCGTTCAACTTCAATTACTGTCCTCCGTATGACTTACGCCACAACGCCTCATGACGTGACAGCATCCACCCTCTTCATCAACGGCTCGTGGGAGCCGGCCGCTTCCGGCGCGGTGCGCCACATCCACAATCCCGCTGACGGAGAGCTGGCCGCCACCGTGTCAGAGGCCGGCCGGCAAGATGCCGAGCGTGCCATCGCCGCAGCCCGGGCGGCCTTCGACTCCGGCGTCTGGGCTTCGGTACCGGCACCCGAGCGCGGCACTTTCCTGCTCAAGGTCGCCTCCGAACTGCGCCAACGCCGGGAAAAGTTCGCCCGCGCCGAGTCGCTGGACACCGGCAAGCGGATCGCCGAAAGCCGCATCGACATGGACGACATCGCTGCCTGCTTCGAGTACTTCGGCAGGCTGGCCGGGCAGCAGGCGGGCCGCATGGTCGACGCCGGGAACCCCGCCGTCGTCAGCAAAATCGTCTACGAACCCGTGGGCGTCTGCGGCCTCATCACGCCGTGGAACTACCCCCTGCTCCAGGCTGCGTGGAAGATCGCACCCGCTCTGGCCGCGGGCTGCACCTTCGTGCTTAAGCCCTCCGAACTGACCCCGTCCACCGCCATCCTGGCCATGCAGCTGCTGCAGGACCTCGGCCTGCCGGACGGCGTCGCCAACCTCGTGACCGGAGCCGGCGCGGAGGCCGGGGCGCCGCTCTCGGAACACCCCGCCGTCGACCTCGTTTCCTTCACCGGCGGGCTGGAAACCGGCAAGCGGATCGCGGCCGCCGCCGCCGGCACCGTCAAGAAGGTTGCGCTGGAGCTTGGCGGCAAGAACCCCAACGTGGTGTTCGCGGACGCGGACTTCGATGCCGCCGTCGACAATGCCCTGAACGGCGCCTTCGTCCACTCCGGGCAGGTCTGCTCCGCCGGGGCGCGGCTGGTGGTGGAGGAATCCATCGCGGATCGCTTCGTGGACGAGCTGGTCCGGCGCGCACAGGACATCAAGCTTGGCGGCCCGTTCGACGAGGCTGCAGAAACCGGGCCTCTCATTTCCGCGGCCCACCGCGCCAAAGTCGACGCGTATGTCCAGCGCGGCATCCAGGAGGGGGCGCGGCTGCGGTGCGGTGGCGCGGCACCTGTTGGGGAAAGGTTCGACGCCGGCTTCTACTACCAGCCGACAGTCTTGGACCGCGTCCAAAGGGGAATGTCCGTGGTCATCGACGAAGCGTTCGGCCCGGTAGTGACCGTGGAGACGTTCCGCACCGAGGACGAGGCCGTGGCCACTGCCAACGACACCATCTACGGCCTGGCCGGCGCGGTCTGGACCCAGGATGCCGGCAAGGCGCAGCGTGTGGCATCACGGCTGCGGCACGGCACGGTCTGGATCAACGACTACCACCCCTATCTCCCCCAGGCCGAGTGGGGCGGTTTCGGCCAGTCCGGCGTCGGCCGCGAGCTGGGCCCCACCGGCCTCGCGGAGTACCAGGAAGCCAAGCACATCTACCAGAACACCAGCCCCCAGGTCACCGGCTGGTTTGCTGACCACGGCAAGGAGAACTAGATGCATTACGGCAATATCGACGACGTCACCGAGCGCGGGTTCGACTATGTCGTCATCGGCGGCGGATCCGCCGGAGCCGCTGTGGCCGCCCGGCTGAGCGAGGATCCGGACGTGACCGTGGCCCTCGTGGAGGCCGGCCCGGACGACCGCAACATCCCCGAGATCCTGCAGCTGGACCGCTGGATGGAGCTGCTCGAATCCGGCTACGACTGGGACTACCCGGTGGAACCGCAGGAGAACGGCAACTCCTCCATGCGCCATGCCCGTGCCAAAGTCATGGGCGGCTGCTCCAGCCACAACTCCTGCATCGCTTTCTGGGCCCCGCGCGAGGACCTGGACGAGTGGGAGTCCAAGTACGGCGCCACCGGCTGGAATGCCGAGGCCGCCTGGCCGCTCTACCAGCGGCTGGAAACCAACGAGGACGCCGGGCCGGACGCGTCCCACCACGGGGACTCAGGCCCCGTGCACCTGATGAACGTGCCCCCGGTGGATCCCGCCGGCGTCGCGCTCCTCGATGCCTGCGAACAGGCTGGCATTCCCCGCGCCGAATTCAACACCGGGACCACCGTGGTCAACGGCGCCAACTTTTTCCAGATCAACCGCAGGGCGGACGGCACCCGCTCCTCCAGCTCCGTCTCCTATATCCACCCCATCATGGAGCGCGAAAACTTCACCCTGCTGACCGGCCTGCGCGCCCGCCAGCTGGTGTTCGACGCGGACAAGCGCTGCACCGGCGTGGACGTGGTGGACTCGGCCTTCGGCCGGACCCACCGGCTCTCCGCGCACCGCGAGGTCATCCTGTCCACCGGCGCCATCGATTCGCCCAAGCTGCTGATGCTCTCCGGCATCGGCCCGGCAGCGCACCTCGCCCAGCACGGGATCGAGGTCCTGGTGGACTCCCCCGGCGTGGGTGAGCACCTGCAGGACCACCCCGAAGGCGTCGTGCAGTTCGAGGCCAAACAGCCGATGGTGCAGACGTCCACGCAGTGGTGGGAGATCGGCATCTTCACCCCCACCGAGGATGGCCTGGACCGCCCGGACCTGATGATGCACTACGGTTCCGTCCCGTTCGACATGAACACCCTGCGGCACGGCTACCCCACCACGGAGAACGGCTTCAGCCTCACCCCGAACGTCACGCACGCCCGTTCCCGCGGCACCGTCCGGCTGCGCAGCCGCGACTTCCGGGACAAGCCGATGGTGGATCCGCGCTACTTCACGGACCCCGACGGCCACGACATGCGCGTCATGGTGGCCGGCATCCGCAAGGCCCGTGAGATCGCCGGTCAGCCCGCCATGGCGGAATGGACCGGCAGGGAACTCTCGCCCGGCATCGAGGCACAGACCGACGAGGAGCTGCGGGAGTACATCCGCAAGACCCACAACACCGTCTACCACCCGGTGGGCACCGTCCGGATGGGCCCTTCCGACGACGACATGTCACCGCTGGATCCCGAGCTGCGGGTCAAAGGCGTCACCGGCTTGCGCGTGGCCGACGCGTCGGTCATGCCGGAACACATCACCGTCAACCCCAACATCACCGTCATGATGATCGGCGAGCGCTGCGCGGACCTCATCCGCGGCAGCCGGTCCGGCGAAACCATGACCTCAGGAGAAATGGAGCTCACCGCGTCCCTCGCCTAAGCGGCAAGGTCCCGGCGGCAGGGCATCGACCTTCCATGCGCCACGGCCGGCCGGTCATCACTATCGTGCTTTTCTGATTTAGGAGTCCACATGGCGGAACCCAGCAAGAGTATTGATTCAAGCGGCATGGACGAGTTTGGTTATACGCAGACCCTGGACCGGAGCATCGGCAAGTTTGCCAGCTTCGCGGCAGGTGTCAGCTACATCTCCATCCTCACTGGTGTTTTTCAACTGTTCTACTTTGGCTTTTCCATGGCCGGCCCGGCGTACGCGTGGTCCTGGCCCCTCGTCTTCGCAGGCCAGCTGATGGTGGCCCTGTGTTTCGCCGAACTGGCGGGCCGCTACCCGGTGGCCGGATCGGTCTACAACTGGGCTAAGCGGCTCACCTCCGGGACCTGGTCCTGGCTGGCGGGCTGGCTGCTGCTCATCTCGTCCATCGTGGCGCTCGGCGCCGTGGCCCTGGCCCTGCAGCTCACCCTTCCGCAGCTCTGGTCAGGCTTCCAGATCATCGGCGACGGAACGGGCACCTACGACTTCGCCCTCAACGGCGTGCTGCTGGCGAGCATCATGATTTCCATCTCCACCCTCATCAACGCCTTCGGCGTGAAGCTGATGACGAGGATCAACAGCATCGGCGTCTTCGTTGAACTGACCGCGGCCGTGCTGCTGATCCTGGCGCTGGGGTGGCACGTTGTGCGGGGGCCTGAGGTCTTCTTCGACACTGCCGGCTTCGGGGAAGGCCACGACCTCGGCTTCTTCGGTGTGTTCCTTATCGGGGCCATGGCCTCCGGCTACGTGATGTATGGCTTCGACACCGCCAGCTCCCTGGGTGAAGAAACGAAGGACCCCAAACGCACGGCGCCCAAAGCCATCCTGCGTGCCATCACGGCATCCTTCGTGCTGGGCGGGCTGATCCTGCTCTTTGGCATCCTCGCCGCTCCGGACCTGGCCGACCCCAAGCTCGGGGCGGCCGACGGCGGGCTGCAGTACCTGGTGCTCTCCGTCCTTGGGGGGCCCTTCGGCAAGGCATTCCTCGCCTGCATCGTGGTGGCCGTGGTGGTCTGCACGCTCGCCGTCCACGCCGCCGCGATCCGTATGATGTTCGCCATGGCACGGGACAACAACCTGCCGTTCAGCCGGCAGCTCGGCAAGGTGGATCCGGTCCGGCGGACTCCCACCGTCGCTGCCATCGTGATCGGCGTTATGGCCGTCATCCCGCTGCTGGTCAACGTGATGCAGCCGGCAATCTTCACCATCATGTCCAGCATCAGCATCGTCCTGATCTATCTGTCCTACCTGCTGGTCACTGTTCCCTTGCTGCGCAACCGGCTCCTGAAGAAGTGGCCGCTTGCCGACGACGGCTCCGAGCCCGGCTTCAGCCTGGGCACGTGGGGACTGCCCGTGAACATCCTCGCGGTCCTGTGGGGCGGTGCCATGACGGTGAACCTGGTGTGGCCGCGCCAGGAGATCTACAACTCGGTGCCGCCGTTCGAGTGGTACCTGCAGTGGGGCGGAGTGCTCTTCGTGGCAGCGGTCGCCGGCGGCGGGGCCCTGCTGTACCGCCTGAAGATCCGCCATCAGACGGGCGTGCTGCCCGAGCACGCCGTGGCCGTCGCAGCCCATCCGTCGTCGGGCTCCGCCCGCCAGGAAGCATCCGCCGAAGCCACCGTAGCGGACGCCACAATACGCTAGACGGCGCTCTCCCTTCGTCGGCCCCTCCAAGGAGGCTGCAGCGTAGGTTACGGAACCAGGGACGCAGCCACCCGCCGGGCGGTCCGCGCTCATAACGCGCGGACCGCTTCAACGGCGTCCTCAGCAGTACGCACGGGCATTTCCAGTCCACCGGCGTTCACCAAGAACTTCCCGGCGGCCCCGCTAAGCTAGCGGCATGGCCAACAAAACCACTGCAGAAAAGCTTGCCACCATCCAGAAGGGCTACACCCTGGAAGGTGCCACCATCGAGCTGGGTGCCGCCATTGTGGACGGAGAACTTCACAAGGAAGCCCAGGTCCGGCTGCCGCTGGCCATGATGAACAGGCACGGCCTGGTGGCCGGCGCCACCGGCACCGGCAAGACCGTCACGCTGCACATGATGGCCGAGCAGCTGTGCGCGGCCGGGGTTCCCGTGTTCCTCGCGGACATCAAGGGTGACCTGTCCGGCCTGGCCACGGCGGCGGCCGGCAGTGAGAAGCTGAAGGCGCGCACCGACAGCATCGGCCAGGCGTGGGCCGGTAAGACGTTCCCGGTGGAGTTCCTGGCCCTGGGCGGCGACGGCAACGGCATTCCCGTCCGTGCCACCATCACGTCGTTCGGCCCCATCCTGCTCTCGCGCGTGATGGAGCTCAACGACACCCAGGAATCCAGCCTGCAGCTGGTCTTCCACTTTGCGGACAAAAACAACCTCGAGCTGATCGACCTCAAGGACCTCCGCGCGGTCATCCAGTTCCTCACCTCGGACGAGGGCAAGGACGAGCTGGAGGAACTGGGCGGCCTGTCCAAGGCCACCGCCGGCGTCATCCTCCGCGAACTGGTGAACCTCGAAGCGCAGGGCCTGGAACGGTTTTTCGGCGAGCCTGAGTTCGACACCGCCGAGCTGCTCCGGACGGCCCCGGACGGGCGCGGCGTTATCACCTGCCTGGAGCTGCCCACGCTGCAGACCAAGCCGATGCTGTTCTCGACCTTCCTGATGTGGCTGCTGGCGGACCTGTTCGAGGACCTCCCCGAAGCCGGCGACCTGGACAAGCCCAAGCTGGTGTTCTTCCTCGATGAGGCCCACCTGCTGTTCAACGGCGCGTCCAAGGCCTTCCTGAACGCCATCACCACCACGGTTCGGCTGATCCGTTCCAAGGGTGTGGGGATCTTCTTCGTCACCCAGACCCCCAAGGACGTCCCCGCCGACGTCCTGGGCCAGCTGGCCAACCGCATCCAGCACGCCCTCCGCGCCTTCACTCCGGAGGACGCCAAGGCCCTGAAAGCCACCGTGTCCACGTTCCCGATGAGCGATTATGACCTCGAGGAGACCCTCACGTCCGCGGGGATCGGCGAGGCCGTCATTACGGTCATGAATGAGAAGGGCGCCCCGACGCCGGTTGCCCACACCCGCCTGCGCGCCCCGGAATCCGTCATGGGCCCCAGCACTGAGGAGCTCATCAAGAGCACCGTGGGCGGGTCCGCGTTGCTGCCCAAGTACGGGACCGCCGTGGACAACGTGTCCGCCTACGAGAAGCTCACCGGCAAGGGCGCGGCGCCCACCGGCGGAGCCGCCCCGGGTGAGCCGCCGGTTCCGGGGGCTTCCGGGCAACCAGGTTCAGTTCACTCAGGTTCGGGGCAGGCCGACGTCGACGCCGAGGCCCGCAGGATCGAGGAGGAGATCCTGGGCCGGCCCAGCAGCCGTCCTGCGCCCGCGCCGGATCGTGCCGGTACTGATACGCCGTCGCGACGTGCACCGGAACCTGCCGCCCCGGCCGGCGGCGGGATGGTGGGCGACCTCACCGGAGCACTCGGCGGCGCACTGGGCGGCGGGCTGAAGAGCATGGTCCGTTCCATGGGCACGCAGCTCGGCCGGGAACTGCTCCGCGGCGTCTTCGGCACCTCGTCCCGGCGCCGCCGGTAGGCAAAAACCGGACGATGTCCCGCCCTGGGCTTCCCGCCGTCGGGCATCAGGAAAGCCGCCGCGCCCCGCTACACGGGGCGGCGGCGACACCTGTATTCAGCGGGCTTGCAGGTAACGTAAGTGAAGTGCAGATGAGTCAGGCGTTGGTGAGGATGGCAGCAGGGTGGCTGCTTGGCCTCATGCTTGCCGTGGCCGCGGCCGTCGTTGGGGTCAACGTGGTGAACAATACGGTGGCGAGTCCACAGCAGCCTGTCCGGGAGTATCTGGACGCCCTCCACGAGGGCGACGGCGGCAAGGCGCTGGGTCTGTTGCGGGCCACCGTGCCGCCCAGCAACGCCGCCATGCTCGATGGCACAGCACTGCAGACGGCCTCTTCCCGGCTGGCGAACGTCAGCATCGGCGATGCCGAGGAACGCTCCGGCAACCAGGTCATGGTGCCCGTGCAGTACACGATCGATGGCAGCAGGCTTCGCACCGAGTTCCTGCTGGAGAAGACCGGCACCGAATGGCTGTTCTTTAACACGTGGGCGTTTGTGCCGTCGCAGCTGCCCACGGTGGGCGTGACAGTGGTGAATGCCAGCGAAGCCAACCTCAACGGCGTGCCGGTGAACATGCCCCAAGGCAGGAATTCGTTCGCCGTGTTCTATCCGGGCGAATACGAAGCATCCCTTAACGGTGAATACTTTGCCGCGCCCGCCACACGTGCCACGGTCACATCCCGTGATGTCCCGGCGGCTCCGTTGAACCTGCTGACCGAGGCCACCGACCAGCTGCAGAAGGATGTGGGCGCGAAGGTCAAGGAATTTCTGGACACCTGCGCCGCCGAAGCCGTGAAGCAGCAAAAGCTGCAGCCGGACTGCCCGTTCTACTTCGCCAGCACCAACAATGTGGACGACGGCACCATCAAGTGGACCATCACGGAGTACCCGGAGATATCCATCGAGCCCTTTGGCGGCCGCTGGGTGGTTGCTCCCCTCGACGGGAAGGCCAAGGTGGAGGCCGTCCAGCAGAGTTCCTTCACGGGCGCCTGGTCCCCGCTCAACGCAGAGGTGGACTTCAGCTTCACCACCCGCCTGGACGTCGCCGGCGACACCATCAGGGTCACCCCGCTCCTGAGTTACTAACTCCCTCCCCCGGCCCGCGGGCTCCGTCCGCTGGCCGCACTGGCCCATTTTTGGCTGGGAGGTTGTTGCATCACCAGCCGCTCCGGACATGGTTGCGTTGAAAACTGGGCTGGTTCGGTTGTGGCCATCGCAGCGAACCCCTCGCCAGCACCTCCCGGACCTGCACTAGGACCGTTTCGGGCGCGTGGACCACATCATCGTAGAAGAACCTGAGCACGGGCAGTCCCTGAAGTGTTGCCGAGTTGTCCCTGCGACGGTCCTTCTTAAATTGCCGCGTTCCGAGGTGGAAGGCGAGCCCGTCAATTTCCACAATGAGGAAACCCTCCAAGAGGAAGTCCACCCGCCCAATGCCGTCAATCCAGACCTGGGTCTCAGTGGAAATGCCTGCGTCTCTGAACAGCACTCTGGCCAAGGACTCAAGGAGTGAATCGGCGCCCCGGTCAACCTTGGACAGCACGTGCCGCGCCTTGCCTGAACGGTTGCCGGTCAGGTGGCGGAGAAGAAAGGCGGGGTCGATGTCACCCCGGTTGTAGGCACATTCCACCATGACCAAGGATTCGAGTTCCGGCAGGCACAGCAGCGCATGCAGCAGTACATCCGGGAGTGCTGCAAGAGTCCCGTGGTGGGGTGGTTGCGTCAGCGCAAGACGATGGCTGACACACCGGGCGGCGTTTCTACCGTTGCTTTGCCAATAGTGAGGCCGCGCGGGGGGACGAAGCTGCCAGAGCCCGAACATTGGGGCCGCCGACACGCATGTCAGGAGCCCGCGGGCGCGTCCTGCGGCCACCAACTCCGGATCAGCGCCCGGGACGGACAGAAGCCCTCGCTCCAGACGGTCCACATCCCCGCTCCGTACCGCCCTCCGGATGCTTGTTTGCGTTGCACCTGCGGCCAGCACATCCCGGGTGAGCAGCACTCCTCCGGCCGACCGTAGGATCTCCGTTGCGTCCATAAGTCCACCATGTCGGCCGCCCAAGCCTGCCGACAGGGCCGAAACGGGCTATGTGGACAAGACAGCCCTGGACGGGCACGCACGCTGGCCCAGTTTTGCGCCCAGCAGTGACAGAACTGGCCCGGTTCCCAACCACCAAGGGTCGAAAGCCGGGCCAGTTCAGCGCCTGGTTACCGCGGCGGCGGTGATCAGTCCATTCCGCGCAGGTCCAGGACCAACTCGGTGTCGCCGTCGTCCGTCAGCAACACGGGGATGCCCCAGTCCTGCTGGTACAGGTGGCAGGCGGCGTGGTCCGGGATCTCGCCGTCCGCATCCTCCGGGCCGTCACAGGCCGCGGCCCGGGCGGTGATGTGAAGGATGCCCTCCGGAATGTCGGAAGCGAGTTCCAGCGTCCGCAGCAGGCCCACAGAGGTTCCTCCACCGGCCACAAGCAGCTCCGGCGGAGTAGAGGAGATCTTCATCTGCGTGGGGTCGCCCCAGCGGTCGTCGAGCTTCTGCCCGGTGGGCGCGGTGAAGCGCACGGTGAGCTCGAGCAGTCCGGGGGCTACGGGGCTCTTGGGCCGGTGGGTCTGCGAGGCGCCCTCGTCCACCTGCTGGGCTTCCTTGGGGATGGGTACGTAGACCAGCTGGTGCTGGTTGGCCTCAACCACTACGAGCAGCGGCTCGGAGCCTGCGGCGTGCGTGTGGTCCACAATCACGTCGGAGGGTTCCGAGAGTCCGCGGGCGAGCGTGGATACGGTCCCGGTGGCGGGGTCGTAGCGCCGCACAGCACCGTTGTAGGTGTCGGCGATGGCAACGGAGCCGTCGGGCAGGACCGTGACGCCGAGGGGGTGCTGGAGGCGTGCCTCGGATCCGGGGCCGTCGCGGAAGCCGAAGTCGAACAGGCCCTTGCCCACAGCAGTCACCACGGTGACCGTGCCGCCGGCGTCAATGACCAGCTTGCGGATGGCGGAGGTTTCGGAGTCCGCCACCCAGATGTTGCCGTCGGCGTCCTCGGCCAGGCCGGACGGCTGAGCGAACCAGGCCTCGTGGGCGGGCCCGTCCAGGAGACCCTCAAGACCGTTGCCGGCAATAATTGCCACGGCGCCGGTGACGGGGTCGAAGCTGAAGATCTGGTGCGTGCCGGCCATGGCGATCACCACGGCGTTGAGCTTGGTGGACCAGACGACGTCCCACGGCGAGCTGAGGGACACCTCCAGCGGGTGCTCGCTGAGCTGACCCGTGAAACCAGCCGCGTCCTCGTCCACGCGGGCGGGGCCGGTTTCCAGGAGGCGCTGCACGCCGTTGCCAACAATCGTTGTGGCCTTGCCGTCCGTGAGCGAGAGTCCCCGGAGGCGGTGGTTGACCGAGTCTGCAATGACGACGTCGTAGCCCGCCTTCGCTGCCACGTCTTCCGGAAGCAGCACAAGGCCCTGCGGCTCGTTGAACCGTGCGGTGGGCTCGACGGAGTCCACGGCGGCGGCCGGGCCGTCAGCGTGGCCTCGGGTCCCGGAGCCGTAGGTGCGCAGCACCGTCTGGAAGTCGTTGCCCAGTTCCACGAGGCGGTGGTGCCCGGTGTCGGTTACCAGCCAGGAACCGTCGGTGGCTGTATCAGCGGCGGCGGGAGTCCCGCCGTCGGACGTTCCCTGCGCGCCTGAACCTTGGGCGCCTGAACCGGGCCGGGTGGAACCGGGTCCGGCGGAACCGCGCCCGGCGGAACCGCGCCCGGCGGAACCGCGCCCGGCGGGCAGGAACAGAGCCTTCCCGGGGAAGCGCAGCGTGCCCGAGGTGGCTTCCGGCGCCACGTACGGGCCGGAACCGCGGTGCAGCGTGCCTTTGGCCTCGTGCTCGGCGATCAGTTCGGGGATAAGCACGGCCAGGCCGTCGGCGTGGCCTTCACCGGACAGGTGCGCCACGATGTAGCCCTCGGGGTCGATGACCACCAGGGTGGGCCAGGCACGCGCCGTGTACGCCTTCCAGGTCTCCAGCTCGGGGTCGTCCAGGACGGGGTGGTGGATCTCGTAGCGTTCCACGGCGGCGGCCAGGGCCACGGGATCTGCTTCGTGCTCAAACTTGGGCGAGTGGACGCCCACGGTGACCAGTACGTCGGAGAACTGTTCCTCGAGCGGACGCAGTTCATCGAGGACGTGCAGGCAGTTGATGCAGCAGAAAGTCCAGAAGTCGAGCAGCACGATCTTGCCGCGCAGGGCTTCGAGGTCCAGCGATTTGCCGCCGGTGTTGAGCCAGTTGCGGCCCACCAGTTCGGAGGCGCGGACCCGGTGTTGGGTGCGTACGGTTTCGCTCATCAGCGTCCTTCCAGCTTTGAGTTGCGTTCAGCCAGTCTGGCATCGCGTTCAGCCAATTTGGCAAACATATCGTTGTAAGCAGTGAGATCGGCGTCGTTATTCCTGTCCGCTGCCCGATCGGTGCGCTTGGACTCCCGGGCATCGGACCGGGACCACATGATGGCGACGCCGATGGCCACCAGGAGGGTGGGCACTTCGCCGATGCCCCAGGCCACGGCCCCGCCCATTTGCTGGTCCAGGAGGGCGGACGGCCCCCAGGCCCGGCCAAGGTTGCCGAAGTAGTCGGCCGCCAGCAGGCTGGTGCCGCCCATGATCGCGACGCCGAAGAACGCGTGGAAGCCCATGGTCGCCAGCAGCAGGAGCAGGCGCATGGGATACGGTGCGCGGCGGGGCAGCGGGTCGGTGCCGATCATGGTCAGGATGAAGATGTAACCCGTAAGCGTGAAGTGCAGGATCATCAGTTCGTGGCCCACGTGGTCCCGCATGGCAAAGCCGAACGCGTCCGAGTAGTAGAACAGCACGATGGAGCCCGCGAAATTGGCAGCCGCGAAGATTGGGTGCGTGACCAGTTGGGAGAACTTGGAGTGGATAAACACGAGCAGCCACTCGCGCGCCCCCCGGGTGCCGTCGCCGCGGGCAGGCAACGCCCGCAGGGCCAGCGTCACCGGGGCGCCGAGCACCAGGAAGATGGGGGCCACCATGGTCAGCGCCATGTGGTCCACCATGTGTGCGGAGAAGAGGATCCTGCCATAGACCGACGGCGGCCCTGACGTGATGAAGGTCAGCACCAGGAGGCCGATTACCCAGTTCACGGCGCGGAACCACTGCCACGTGTCGCCGCGTCGAAGCACCTTGGCGACGCCCAGGAAGTACGCCACCAGCCCGAAGAGCACCACGGCCACCCAGAGCCAGTCAAAACGCCACTCCGTCAGCCAGCGTTCCGGCGTCAGTTCAGGCGGCAGCTCGTAGCCCGTGAGGATGAAGGCCGGCGACGCGTCCGGTGCAAACGTGGTGGGCTGCGGCGGTGCCGACCGGCTCAAGGCCACGGCGATGCCGGAGGTGGCTCCCATAACCAGGAGTTCCACAAGCACCAGCTGCCACAGCACACGGCGTGAGGACATGGCCGAGCCTTTGCGGCCAAGCTGGGGGATGACCCATTGCCGGTGCATCAAACCGATGCCGCCAAGGACCAGGGTGGCTGCCGATTTCGCGAGGATCAGCTGGCCGTAGGGGGAACCAAGAAGGTCACCCCAGTTGGTGATGCGGATGCTGGCATTGATGACGCCGGAGGCAAAGACGAGCACAAACGCAAAGCCAGCCAGCGAAGAGAACCGCCGCAGCGTCGGTTCGGTGATGTCGCCGGCGGTCCCGGGCTTCGAGCCGGTCAGGATTCCGGAGAGCAGCGCCAGGACGATGATGCCGCCAACCCACGCGCTGACGCCCACGAGGTGCAGGCCCAGGGAGTTGATGGCGCCTTCGTGGTCCGACGAGCTTGAGGAGTGGCCGATCAGGGCGGCGGGAACCAGCCCGGCCAGCGCCAGGATCAGCGTGAGGGCAAGTCCGCCCAGGGATCTGACACCGAACAGCGCCGTGGTCACCACGGCCGCGATGATGGTCACACTCAACCATGCCCGGCCGGTATCGATGTCCGTCATGAAGTACACCAGGGCGCGGGTGAACTCGGCGTCCCCGCCGACGGCCTGGCCCGCAACGTCCGAGTAGGTGAGGACCAGCACGGCCACCGCCGACAGCGTCCAGGCAGCACCCGCAGCGGCAGCAATGGCCAGGGCACGGGCGAACGCCGGATGTTCCGGAGCGTCGCCGGGGTGGGTCCGGGACCGGGGACCCGCAGTTCTGGGGAGGATGCCGACGGCGAAGATCAGTCCGCCGATCACCGTCGCCAGTGCCACGTTGTGGATGGCCTTGCTGACCGGAAGCCCCCAGCGGACCAGTGCCCCCGGGTCAGAGACCTCACGGGCCGCGGCGGCGCCGGAGAAAAGGAGTGCCGCCGTCAGTCCCAGGAAGAGGGCTGCAAGGCCCGCGAGCTGCCACGGCCGGGAAATCCCCACGACGCCGCCAGCCCTGGCCGGGGCGCCCCTGTCGGGGCCTGGCTGGGGTGCTGCGGGACGGGATTTTGCTGCAGAAGGCACCTATCCATTGTCCGCTACGGGTGCCCGCGCGGCGAATCGGATTAAAGCAGAATCGGCTTAAAGCAAAGGAGCGGCAACCCTGAGGTTGCCGCTCCTTTGCTGCTGTTGCTGAAGAAGACTACTTCTTCTTGGCGACTGCAGCCTTCAGCTTGGAGCCGGCGGTCAGCTTGACGCTGTGGCCTGCCGCGATCTGGATGGTCTCGCCGGTCTGCGGGTTGCGGCCGGTGCGTGCTGCACGGTCGGTGCGCTCAACTGCGAGCCAGCCCGGGATGGTGATCTTCTCGCCGGCGGCGACGGAAGTCTCGAATACCTCGAACAGTGCATCGAGGACGGAGTTGACGGCTGCCTGGCTGGTGCCGGCCTTGCCTGCTACCTCTGAAACAAGTTCACTACGGTTCTTAGCCATTGATGTCCTCCTGGACGGTCACGATTTCTGGAGCCTGAACGCGGCATGCGTGCAAGCCACTGTTCGAAAACTTACCAGCTTGGGCCCGCGAGGTCCGCAAATTCCGCGTGTTTCCGCCATTTTTTGACTAAAATCACCGGTTTTCCGGGGAATTGCGGGGGAATTGCGCCCTCAGCGGACGCTCTCGCAGTTCCTGCAGTGCTCCGCTGGGTGCTCTCTGAGTTCGTGCGACATTCAGCCGAACGCTCTGCCACTTCGGGTGCCGGGGTTTGTGTGATGCACGACGGCGGCGGTGTGGTGGGTGCCGTGTGTTCGGTGGGGTGCCGGGGTGGAGTGTCGAATTTCACTGCCGGGGTGCCGGGGGTGGTGGTTAAAAGGGAGTGCCCCCCCAACCTGGTGGTTGGGGGGCTCTCGACCTGTAATGATGTTCCGGCGGTGACCTACTCTCCCACACCCTCCCGGGTGCAGTACCATCGGCGCTGTGGGTCTTAGCTTCCGGGTTCGGAA